>JAFZKG010000150.1 GCA_017553695.1 Lachnospiraceae bacterium | reverse complement strand
GCTTTCAAATCTGCAAGAGCCTGATTGATGGTATTCAGAAGTTCTTCATTTTCTTTTGCTACGCAGATCGCATAGTCTTCCACAACATATTCCGTCTCAAGAATCTTGAGGCCTTCATTTGCTGCAACAAAGGATTTTGCCGGCTCGTTGTCGATAACGACACAGTCAACTTTATCTGTGATCAGTGCCTGCACAGCATCCGGACCAGTCTTGAACTCCGTCACATGATCATCGCCAAAATCATCACAGCAGTAGATATCACCTGTAGTATCCATCTGGACACCGATCTTTGCATCCGCAAGATCATCTGCTGAAGCAATGGCGGAGCCTTCCTTTACGATAATGACCTGTACACCGGTCGAATATGTGTCTGAGAAATTAACACTCTGCAAACGTTCGTCGGTGACAGTCATTCCCGCAATACCCATGTCGTATTTTCCGGACTGAACACCACCGATGATCGATCCGAATTCCACATCGTTGATCACAAGCTCTGCGCCCATATAATCTGCGATCGCCTGTGCGATCTCGATATCGATTCCTGCAAATTCACCACCTTCCACATATTCATACGGCGGGAATGCTGCATTTGTTGCCATGCTTAAGGTCTTGGCTTCGCCGGAAGAAGCGCCGGATCCGGCCGGTGCAGGCGTATCGTCTCCACTTGATTTTCCGCCGCCGCATGCCGTAAGGGCAACGGCCATCGCCGCGATCACCAGAATGCTGCAAAGTACGAGTAATTTCTTTTTCATTTCTTTCATCTCCTAATCTTTAATGTAATAATTATGCATTTAAAATGCATAATTATTAAATATTTTGCATATTATACTGATTTTACGAATCTGTCAATACCCTGAATAAAAGTTTTTTAAATACTTTTCAGAGTTTTTTTCAGTTCTTTTGCCGCGTTCTCACTTTTTGTTACCACAAGGATAGTATCATCCCCGGCGATCGTGCCGAGCACACCATCCCATTCCATGGAATCCATGGCCGCGCAGATGGCATCCGCCATTCCGGAATATGTTTTTATGATCACCTGGTTCATGGCCGAATCCACTTTTACGGCTGCCGTTTTAAACAATGCATAAAAATGATTTGCCGCCGGCTGTGTTTCCGTTTTATTTGCCCGGTAACGGAATCCGCCGCCTGCCTTTCTGGTCTTTACAAGATGCAGCTCGCTGATGTCACGCGAGACCGTTCCCTGTGTCACGTCATATCCTTTTGCTTTCAGCCGGTCAAGGAGTTCCTGCTGTGTTCCGATATCTTCATTCTCTACGAGATTGATGATCTCTTCCCATCTTACGGCTTTGATGTTTTTATCGTCTCCTGCATGTGCTTTTCTAGCCATTTCATTAACACCTCTTTCTATACAGGACGTAATATCACATTATTATGCATTAATATGTTATAAAAATGCAATCTTTTTTTGAAAAAAATTTCACAGACAGAAAAAGCCCGCGGATCTCTCCGCGGGCTCTAATCCTTTTGCTTCCATATCTTAATCGGTCAGACCAAATTCATAATCCTCTGGCCCCTCTTTCTTTTCATGATCTAACGCAGCACGGAACTGAGTCTCATACAGTTCTTTATACAGCCCGCCTTTTTCCAGAAGCTCTTCATGCGTGCCCTGCTCCGCAATCGTTCCGTTTCCGATCACGATGATCCTGTCTGCGCTTAAGATCGTAGACAGTCTGTGTGCGATCACGATGCTGGTGCGGCCTTCCATGATCTTCTCCAGGGCATCCTGAATGGCGCTTTCCGAGATCGAATCCAGTGCACTGGTTGCTTCATCCAGAATTAAGATCTTCGGATCTTTCAGCAGAACGCGTGCGATAGAGATCCTCTGTTTTTCCCCACCAGACAGTTTCAGTCCGCGGTTGCCGACGATCGCTTCATACCCTTCCGGCTGTGAAACAATAAAGTCATGTATGTTCGCGACCTTGCATGCCTCCTCAATCTCCTCGTCGGTTGCGTCTTCTTTCGCATATAAGAGATTTTCCCGGATTGTTCCGTTAAACAGATACGCATCCTGCGTCACAACGCCGATGCAGCTGCGCAGGTAGGCCAGGTCAAACTCCCGGACGTCAACACCTGCGATCTTCACGCTTCCTGCTGTCACATCATACAGACGCGGGATCAAATTCACAACCGTCGTCTTTCCGGAACCGGATCCGCCGACGATCGCATACATGGCGCCGCCCGGAACGGTAAAATCAATATCTTTCAGCAGAGACTTTTCCGGATCATAGGAAAAGTCCACATGTTCAAAGCAGATGTCCTCATTGTCGATCTTTGGCTTCTTTCCGTTTTCCGGCGAAGTGAGTGTGTTTTCTTTATCAAAATAATCGAAGATCCTGGTGAACAGCGCGAGGGAACGGGTAAAGTCGACCTGAATGTTCAGGAGGGATTCCACCGGCCGGTACAGACGGTTGATCAATGCGATCGTTGCGGTAATGGTACCGACTGTTAATGTCGGATCCCAGGCACGGATGATAAACAGGCCGCCTGCGAAATAGATCAGCAGAGGAGCAATCTGGATAAACATGCCCATGACCATCATAAACCATCTGCCGCTTCGCTGTTCTTTCAGCGCATATTGCGTCACTTCCTCATTTACTTTTACGAAACCTTCATACTCTTTTTCTTCACGTGCAAACAGTTTGACCAGAAGAGATCCCGAAACGCTCAAGGTCTCATTGATCTTCTCATTCATCTCATCCGCTTTCTCCTGGCTTTTGGAAAGAAGCGCCCATCTGGTCCTGCCCACGGTACGGGTCGGGATGATGAGCAGCGGAATGACAACGATCCCCACGATGGCCAGCTTCCAACTCATGGTAAAAAGGGCAACCAGGGTCGTGACGACTGTTGCGATGTTGCTGACGATATTCTGCAGAGTCCCGGAGATCACCGAACTGACGCCGTTGATATCCGTGTTCATTCGCGTGATGATATCGCCCTGTTTTTCCTCGGTAAAAAATGAATGCGGCATATACTGCAGATGATGGTACATCTGATTCCGCATGTCAAAGATGATCCTCTGCGAGATCCAGGCGTTAATGTAGGATTCCAGCACGGAGATCGCCTGCGACGCAGCCAGCGTAACGACCGCCGCGATCAGTAACTTGATCAGCAGCGTCAGATCTTTTCCGATCAGCGCCTCATCCACAATACGTCCGGTAATGATGGACGGAAGCAGACCAATGACAGCTGCTGCCAATATCGTAATGAATACAATGATAAACTGAAGAATATAAGGTTTCAGATACCCGAAGATCCTCTTTAATAATGCTCCTGTGACTTTGGGCATTTCCTTTTTTTCTTCATCAGTAAGGAAATTTCTTGGTCCGCCCGGACCAAAACCTCCTCTAGGCGGATTTGGCATTGTTTTCTCCTTTTTCGTTCAAAAACCTGAGTCCTGTCAGGACTTGCTCTCCTGCATCCGGTCCAACTGCCGGTTGCGGAACCAGACGACGATCCCGATCGCGACAATGACCGAATTCAGAATATAGAAAAACCAGACGTATCCCGGTGTGGAGATACCCCGGTTAAGCTTGATGATCTTGCTGGTGATTCCAAACAGGTACCCCACCAGGATCAGAAAATAAAACGGCACGCTGCTGCCTTTTGTCGTTCTGGCTTTCCATGCCTTATAAATATTCAATGGCCAGGATACGCCGAAGCAGACGATCATCAGCAATTCAAAAATATCGGCCATATTGGATTCCCCCTTTGTTATGAATGTATATGGATCATTTCTCCAGAAAAGTTCTCACACAGCGGATGTAATCCTCCTCAAACTCCATGGTCAGAAGATGTCCGCCCGGAAACTCCGCGTACTCTGCCCGAGGCAACTGCTCTGCGATCTCTTTACCAAAAGCAGGCGGATTGATCCGGTCGTATGTGCCGGCGATCACCAGCGTCTGGCAGGACACCTTTGCAAGCTCTTGCCGCAGGTCAAAACCCACAAGGGCCTGATTCACTGCGGCCGTCTCTTCCGGAGTCAGAGCAACTACGTTTTCACCGCTTAGTTTCATCCGCGGAGCATATGCTGCCAGTTTTTCCGGTGTGACGTCCGGCGACCACAGGGCTTTGCTCAGGATACGTGATTTTTCCTCCGCACTTGCCGTCGCCATATCCAGACCTTCTTCTCTGAGCAAACGCTGAACCGAAGATCCGCTGCCGTCGTCATAAGCCTTTGCTGTGACCAGGATCAGTTTATCGATCCTTGCCGGATCCAGTTCCGCCGCCTGCAGCGCAATGTAAGAACCCATAGATGCACCCAGAACGGAGGCCTGATCATAACCGAGGGCGTCGATCAGTGCCAGCAGATCCTGACCGTGATCTGCCAGAGTATAAGCTGCCGGATGATCGGTCTGCCCATGGCCGCGGCAATCGTAGGTGATGACAAAATAATCATCACACAGCTGCTTTGCCGTCTCCTCCTGATTCATGCGCTGTCCTGTCAGACCATGAACCAGAAACAGTGGCTGATTCTTCAAACTGCCAAAAGTATCAATGGCAATTCGGATCCCGTTTGCGCGAATGTAAGGCATATGATCTCTCCTTTTCCATCTTTTCCTTATATTATGGCTATCATAACAATTTCAAAAGTATGTGACAAGGGGACGGCTCTGTTGTATCTTCCTGTATTATGTCTGGTGTTTGATACATGTTTTTTATTCAGCTCAGCTTCGCTTCGAATTCATAAAAAACATGCATCAAACACCAGTCCCAACAAATGTTGGTACAACAGAACTGTCCCCTTTTCTCACATCTTGTCACTTTGGGTCAATGATGTATAATACCTATATGGATAACATGGATAAAAACAGATTTCAGAAAAATTCCAAATATTTCACGATTACGGTCTATGCGATCGTCGGATTCCTGATCTGTGCATTGTTGGTAAAGATCATCTTCAACTTTTCCCAGGTCTGGAATGCGGTCAAGGTGGTCGTCGGTGTCCTCTCCCCATTTATAGGAGGCACGATCCTTGCATACCTGATCAATCCGATGTTTAAGTTTTTTGATGTTACCTTCTTCGGGAAATGGCTCCATCTGAAAAACCGGAGAAAGTTATGCAAAACGTTTTCGCTGATCCTCTCCTATATTATTGTTCTTGGGCTTGTTGCGGCTTTGATCTATATCATCGTTCCGCAGTTTGTAACCAGTATCCGGTCACTCATCGGCGGGCTTGGCGCTTTTGCAACAACGGTTCAGGGCTGGATCAATAATCTGCAGACACATTTCAACAATTTAAATCTGGATTTCATCAAGGACAGCATCGCCAGTCTGGTGCCGACACTCGAAGAACGTCTGAAGACGTGGGCGGAGGGCCTGATGCCGACCATTCTCTCCACTTCCGTAGGCGTGATCTCCGGCATCATCAAAGTGATCCTGGCAATCTTTGTATCTGTCTATATTCTTTCTGACAAGATGAATCTGGAAAAAGGCATCCGGAACATCTACTATGCAACTTTTAAAAAGGAGAAAGCATCGGAAGTATCCCGGATCACAAGGGAATGCTCCAATATCTTCAGCAATTTCTTTACCGGCAAGATCTTTGATTCTCTGATCATCGGTATTCTCAATGGGATCCTGATGCTGATCCTCCGGCTCCCGTATCCGCTGCTGGTTTCCGTATTGGTCGGCGTTACGAACGTGATCCCGACCTTTGGTCCGTTTATTGGCGCGATCCCGAGTATTTTGATCATGTTGATGACCGGCTGGAAAGAAGCATTGATCTTTACGATCATGATCATTGTCCTGCAGCAAATCGACGGAAACCTGATCGGTCCAAAGATCCTTGGCAATTCAACAGGCCTGCGTCCGATCTGGGTATTATTCGCGATCACGATCGGTGCATGGGTTGGCGGCGTCGCCGGCATGCTCTTTGGCGTTCCTGTGATGGCAGTGATCGGGCACATTGCAGAAGAGCTCATCAATAATCGGCTGGAGGAAAAGGGGCTGTCATCCATGGTGGAACGCGCCAGTCCTCCACAGACGCTGAACTATTCGGATATGGTTCGGAGTATCTTTAAGAAAAAGCCGAAAAAAACGGCATCAGATGATACAGACAAAGATAACAAAGAGTGACCGGTGATAAAAGAACCGGTCCTCTTTCATATTTTACCGAAACAGTCGTTTCAGGTTTTCTTCAAATGGGGGATAGACGATCCCCTTTTCTGTTATGATCCCGGCGAGCAGTGTATGATCCGTCACATCAAAAGAAGGGTTATAACACGGGACTTTTTCCGGTGCCATGGGTTCCTTGTACCACATGGTGCGGATCTCGTCCGGATCGCGCAGTTCGATCGGAATATCCGCGCCTGTCGGCGTATCCAGATCGATGGTGGATGACGGCCCCAGCGTATATACCGGAATATGATAATAATTGGCAAGGATCGCAACGCCGCTCGTTCCGATCTTATTTGCGAAATCTCCATTCGCGGCAATCCGATCGCACCCGACAAAGACTTTGTCCACCCATCCATTCTTCATCACGACAGATGCCATATTATCGCAGATCAGCGTCACATCGATCCCCGCTTTCTGCAGTTCATAAGTCGTCAGTCTTGCTCCCTGCAGGAGCGGCCTTGTCTCATCAGCGAAAACACGGAAGTTCATCCCCTGCTCTTTTCCAAGCAGCATCGGGCCGAGCGCCGTCCCATAACAGGAGGTTGCCAGCGGACCGGCATTGCAATGCGTCAGGATCCCGTCTCCTTCCTTTAATAGCGAGAGCCCGTGCGACGCGATCTGATAACACATTTCCATATCTTCCTGCTGGATTTTCTCGGCTTCTTTGCCAAGAAGAGCGATGACCTCGCTTACAGATCCTCCGGCATGATCGTCCACGATCTGCTGAAGGCGACGGATCGCCCAGGAAAGATTTACCGCTGTCGGGCGGGCGGAATTCAGGTATTCACTTGCCAGCTGATACTTCTTCTGAAACTCTTCAATAGAATGATCTGCCCACTGCTGCGCCGTCACATACATTGCAAATGCGGCAAAGATCCCGATGGCAGGAGCTCCGCGGACTTTTAACGTTTTGATGGCATCAAAACATTCTTCCGGCTGATCCAGCGTCAGATACTCCAGCTTATTCGGAAGCGCAGACTGGTCAATGATGATTACTTTTTTTCTGTCGTTACTCAGACGGATATTCTCCGGACGAATGTTTTCTGGCATTTGATGATTCATATCGGTCCTTCCTTTAGCGCTGTCCGTAACGATTCTGCGCAAAGTCATACATGGCTTTTACGTCATCCGCTTTCAGTTCCACCGGCTCACAGCCATCCACTGCCAGCGCCTTCTGATAGATCTCCGCACCAGTCTCCAGGACAGTCGCTGCTTTGAAGCAGGCGGCCAGATCTTTCCCGACACATACTGCTCCATGGTTTGCGAGCAGGCAGGCGTTTTTTTCACCGAGTGCCGCTACTGCGTTTTCTGCGAGAGCGTCCGACCCCGGAAGCGCATACTCCGCCACGGAAATCTCTCCGCCGATTGTCTGCGCGATCTCGTCCGTGATCACCGGAATCGGTTTTCTTAAAACGCCAAACACAGAAGACTCAACCGGATGCGTATGCAGGATCGCGCGAGCATCCGGCCGGTTCTGATAGATCCGCACATGCATCTGCGTTTCGATGCTTGGGATACGGCTGCCTTCTATGACATTGCCCTCCGGATCCAGAAAAACCAGATCCGATGGCTCGATCTCCTGATAGGACATTCCCGAAGGCGTGATACAGATCTCGCCTGTTTCCGACCGGACACTGATGTTTCCCCATGTCTCCACGGTAAGGCTGCTTTCCAGCATTCTCTTTCCTGCCGTGATCACAGCCAGCGCCATTGCTTCTTTTTCGTTCTGTGTCATATCTCCTTTCACCCTCACATCTTATCGTTTTGATAGTCCCGGGCTGCCTGTACAAATGCTTCCAGAACAGCTTTATGATCCGGATCGACCGGATACAGATGTTCCGGATGCCACTGTACGGCCCAGGCAAAACGTTTCCCTTTTATTTCCACAGCCTCCACGAGACCATCTTCCGAAACTGCCATCACGCTGAAGTCTGCCGCCAGATCTTTGATGGCCTGATGATGCATGCTGTTCACCTGCAGACGGGACTTCTGAATGAGTTGTCCCAGAGAACTCTCCGGATTGACTGTCACCTCATGGATCGGTTTGTTATAAGGAACCGGCTGCCGATGATTTACTTCAGACGGATGCTGAGTCGGAAGATCCTGATACAAAGAACCTCCCAGACCAACATTCATTAACTGAATGCCCCTGCAAATCCCAAGGACCGGCATATCCAGGCCCAGCGCCTGCCGCAGCACCTCCATCTCCATTTCATCCCTTGAGATACACGTAGCGACCGTATCATTGAGTACCTGCTCCCCATAATATGACGGATCCACATCATGGCCTCCGCTGAACACGATGCCCTGCACCTGGCTCAGCAGTTCGGCAATATCTTTCGGATCGCCGGTCAAAGGCAGCATGATCGGCATTCCACCGACCGCAATGATCCCGTTCATATATCCCGGAAGCATCCAGAAACTATTCCTTTCTATATCTACAAGCGGTATCACACCTATGATCGGTTTCATGCTTTTTCCTCCCGTTGGATTTGTTGATATGGATTATAACACAAGAGCTCACAGATTTCTCCATGAGCTCTTTGATTTATGATGCTTTGATCATATGTGAAGTTTTATTTGCGGAATGATTTTTTCCTCCTGAAGGTAACCAAAACTGCTGATACGATTGCCACCGCACTGCCTAACAGGATTATGATCCAGCTCATGGCATTGTTCTGGTCTCCGGTTCCAGGTGAAGGGGTTGTTTCTTCCGGAGTCGTCTCTTCCGGAGTCGTCTCTTCCTCCGTTGTCGTTTCCTCTTCCTTTGGCGCGATCGTTACCAGTACGCAGGCTGCTACGGTCTCTTTTCCGCCTTCCCCTATTACCTTATACCAGACATAATAGGTGCCCGCCTTGATTCCGGTTGGGAGGGATGTGGAGTACGCATCTGCGCCCGGAGCATCTGTATCATTCTCACCGAGTGCATAATACATCGTTCCGAAGTTTGCCTCACCCGGTGTTACCAGTTCCTGTTCGGAATCGTTTTCAACCAGACCTTCGATCGGTTCCGGAGGCGTAACAACTTCCGGATCAGGGATCGTTGCATCTCCGGTCACTTTCCACAACTGAGCGCCATAATATGGATTAGCAGTTCCCACATAAAGCTCATCATTTAATCTTGTAAATGTTCTTGCACCATAGTTGTATGGATCCTGCAGGCCGTCGCCGACCACTTTCTCCCAGGTCTCACCGTCTTCGGTAACAAGGATATCAAATCCCTGCTCAGCATTTTTCGCTAACTCTCTTGCCTGTGCCCAGTATTCAATACCATCAAAGAAGTCAAGCAGGAAGTCGATCAGGTCTCCGGCTTCATCCGCATCGGATTCTTCTTCCTCATCGCCTTCTGCATATGCCGGCTCTTCGGATGTGCTCTCAGGATCAATGACCACTTCTTCTCCTGCAAGGGCATATGCCGGTTCTTCGGATGTGGTCACAGAAATGATCTCGATTTCTTCCTCATTCTCGATCATCGCTTCGCGCGCTTCTTCCAGTACCACGATATCCGATGCAAGGTCTTCTACTGAAACTTCACCTGCCATGAAATCTTCTGCCGTATCCGATGCATTCACAGCTGCTGCCTGAATCTCTCTCAGCAGATCGGCCAGTTCTTCCGAAGCATCGACTGCCTCGTCGATCAGGTTGTCCATCAATTCATCGATCCTGTCTGCAAGGTCGCCATCCAGCAGCATCTGTACAGGCTCCGGAAGATCATCTCTTCTCTCTTCCAGCAGGGATGTGATACGGTCCATGGAATAATCCAGGAAATAGATATATGCAGTTGCCGAGTCAAACGTTCCGGCATACAGTTTCCCGTTATGCTCAACGAAACGCCATACGTAATCATTCGTCGTTCCATCAAGCAGTTCGTTTGCGCTGTCTACTGCCGTAATATTTTCGCTTTCATCCATGACCCAAACGTGCTGCGGATGAGAAAGCACCTCATAGATCGGTGCAAAAATCTGGGCAAGCGATGGGCCAAGATTTCCGCTCTGCCATGCGTCCTGATTTGTAAGGTACTGCAGTTTGACCAGAGCTTTGACAACTGTTTCTGACTGGATCGTCGTTGCATTATCGAAGGATCCGATATACATCTTTCCATCATATACATATGGAGTAGCTGTGGATTCCAGCAGACCGGCGCCTTTCAGAGTCGGGCTAAATTCCTTACAGCTGAAATCCTTTTCATACTGCGCATTCAGTTCAGCGACTTCCGCATTCATTGCAAGCGGGTATTTTCCATTATCGCCGACGATCTCTGTCCAGGTCCAGCCGAACTTGTTCGGATTGCTGCCGCCCTTTTCGCCTCGGAACATTGCCCAGCCGCCATCATATGCCAGGATCAGGTACATCTTTCCGTTGTAACTGCAAAGATCCCAGACATTGCCGCCGCCTGCGGAATAAACTTTCGCTTCTGCATATTTTCCGAAATCGTTAAAGTCTGCGACCAGACCGCTCCAATCTTCGTTATCCGAGCCAGCCGTTGCAGGATCCAGATACCGGATCACGATTGGAAGTTTTCCGGAACCGGCAGTCCATCCGCTGTAGGTCGCATCCTGTCCGCCGAAATAAACGGTCTCCCCGTCTCCATCATCGTAGATGCAGCATGCACGAAGGCTGCTGATCAGTCCGATCGTCTGGAACACGACGTCAGCCTTATCGTTTTCATCAACACGGACAAGCTGCAGCATATGGGTTCCTAAGGATCCGAAATACATATTGCCGTTAAACTGAACCACCGACCGGTAGGATGCCGTCTCTGCGGATACCTTCGCATCCGGAATAATGTTTCCATCTTTATCCAGATAGTAAAGGACACCATCATCGCCTTCTGCAGTTGCCGGCTGATAGAGCACCTCGGTCGTACCGTTTTCCACGTCAAACTTGATGATCTGAGGGATATAATCTTCGTCAGCAAGATTGACAGGCACGTCACCGCCGGAAACCAGTGTGGCAACATTTCCCATCCTCTCCGGGGTAAGCGGAGAATCCGGACTCATCTGGCTGATGGTTTCCATTACGGCATTCAGGGCAGAACCGAAAAGTGTACGGTTCGTTCCGATGTAGATGCTGTCTCCACGCGTTGTGACCGCCCATGCATAACTGTTCAGGCGGTTTGCATCAAATCCCGTCGTGTCATTTGTGTTGATTCCGTCAGGCTCCTTCGAGCCAGTGCTAGGGTTTGAGATTTTAGTAAAGGTATAATCTCCGTAGGTCTGGACGTTCGCATCAGAACCTTCGTCTTCTGCCATTGCCGTCAGACTCGCTCCGGACATTAAACCTAATAACATCGCAAACGAAATCAAAAAGCACAAAAATTTTCTTTTTGTTTTGAAAAATTTCATTATGATTTCACTCCCTGTTTTATTACTACATAGATATGCACGATTATAATATCATAATTATTAAATATATTCAATTATATAATGATTCAGTATTCATATACTTTGCGGAGAGACCATTCCGATGTGTTGTGGATATCCGGGTCCATTTCCGAT
>JAFZKG010000149.1 GCA_017553695.1 Lachnospiraceae bacterium | reverse complement strand
TAATATCAAAATCAACAACATCGATTATCAGGTTCCGGAAGGCAGCACCATTCTGGAAGCTGCACGCATGGCAAACATTCACGTCCCGACTCTCTGCTTTCTGAAAGATATCAACGAGATCGGCGCCTGCCGTATGTGTGTTGTGGAAGTCAAAGGCGCAAAAGGCCTTGTCACTTCCTGTGTGACCCCGGTATCCGAAGGGATGGAGATTTTCACGCATTCCAACCGGGTCATTGATTCCCGTGTCAAGAATCTGCAGCTTTTGTTATCCACTCACAACCGGGAGTGTCTTTCCTGCGTACGCAGCGGTGACTGCGAACTGCAGTCGCTCTGCCGGCTTTATGATATCCGGGAAGATGCGATCTACGACGGAGAAAAACAGAGATACGAACTGGATCACTCAGCCGTGCATCTGGTCCGTGATAATAACAAATGCATTCTTTGCAGACGCTGTACTGCCGTTTGCGAGAAGAACCAGGGCGTCGGCGTCATCGGTCCGAACGAAAGAGGTTTTAATACCTATATCGGAAGCCCGTTCAACATGAGTCTGGTTGATACCAGCTGCGTCTGCTGCGGACAATGCATCACCGTCTGCCCGACCGGCGCGCTGGCCGAAAAAGACTGCACTGCTGCTGTTTTTAAAGCAATCGAAGATCCGACCAAGCATGTGATCGTACAAGTCGCTCCTTCCGTCCGTGCCGGCCTCGGCGAAGAATTCGGCATGCCGATCGGCGAGGGCGTGGAAGGCCAGATGATCAACGCGCTGCGTGGACTGGGCTTTGCAAAAGTATTCGACACAAACTTTGCTGCGGACCTGACGATCATGGAGGAAGCAAATGAATTTCTCCATAGAGTTCAGAATGGCGGCAAGCTTCCTTTGATCACTTCCTGCTCTCCGGGATGGATCAAGTACTGTGAGCATTATCATCCGGATATGATCCCGCATCTTTCCAGCTGCAAATCTCCGCAGCAGATGTTCGGCGCGATCGCAAAATCCTATTATGCAGAAAAAGCCGGCATCGATCCGAAAGATATCGTCATGGTCAGCGTCATGCCGTGTACCGCAAAGAAATTCGAGATCGGCCGGGATGATCAGGCTGCCAATGGTATGCCGGATGTGGATTATGCAATGACCACACGTGAACTGGCAAGAATGATCAAGCGCGCAAACATTGATTTTGCAAAACTTCCAAAGGAAGGCACGTTCGATGATCCGCTTGGAAAATCCACCGGTGCCGGCGTCATCTTCGGTGCAACCGGCGGTGTTATGGAAGCAGCACTTCGTACGGCCGTTGAAAAACTGACCGGCAAACCGTTGGAGAATCTGGAATTCACGGAGATCCGTGGAACGGACGGCATCAAGGAAGCAACCTACAATGTTGCGGGCATGGATGTAAACATCTGCGTTTGCTCCGGCACCGCAAATGCCAACAAGGTGCTGAACATGGTGAAGAGCGGTGAAAAGAATTACCACTTCATTGAAATCATGTGCTGCCCGGGCGGTTGCGTGAACGGCGGCGGACAGCCGAAACAGCCGGCAGAGGTCATGAACTTTGTGGATATCAAAGCGCTCCGTGCAAAAGCCCTGTACGATCTGGACAAAGATCGTCCACAGAGAAAATCGCATGAGAATCCGGATATCATCACCCTTTATGAGGAGTTCCTGGATGAACCGGGAAGCCATAAAGCGCATGCTCTGCTGCATACCAGCTATGTGACACGGCCGATGTACAAGGATCCGAAATCAAAGAGATAGCCTTTGTATGAAAGCATAAGACGAGCCCGGAATGATCCGGGCTCGTTTTTTTAAATATTTACATTTCATGTTTCCTGTATTATTCCCGTATTTCCAGGCGGGAAGCCGAGACAGTACGCGGCGTATCCAGTTTATCAAATTGGACAAGGTTGCCATCCAAGGCTTCATCATATCCGAGGACGGTGCCTTCCCCGAAGACTTTATGGAAGACCTTCGTTCCGGCCGGGATCGATTTTTCCTCTGTATCCTTTTCCAGAAGGCGTTCCAGTCCTTTGATGTTTGCCCGGGCATCCGCAAGCAGATCCTCGTCCACCGGGACATCATACTCCAGCACCCCTTCGTCCAGTTCCAGAACAAAACGGGACGGGAAGCGGAAGCCCTGTCCGAGCGCACCTTCTGCATCACTCAGATACAATCCCTTCTGTGCACGGGTAAAGGCGACAAAGCAGAGTCTGCGTTCTTCTTCCATGGCGGTCAGGTTTTTTGCCTTTTTCGACGGGAAGATCCCCTCGTTCATGCCACAGATGAAAACATATGGGAACTCCAGCCCCTTGGCGGCATGGATCGTCATGATCTTGACCTTATCGGCTGCTGCCGGTTCATCTGCGTTCGTGTACAGCGCGATATGTTCCAGAAAATAGGTCAGATCCGCTTCTTCTCCGCAGGTCGCTTCAAATTCATAGATCAGCTGCTTCAATTCCGCCAGGTTATCCAGCCGTTCCTGATCGCCCCTGGTGCGAAGCATTTTTTCATACCCACTCTTCTCCAGGATCTTGGTCAAAAGATCCGAGACCGTGAGTTGATCCTTCATTGTCATCATTTCCTCGATCAGTGCGATGAATGCATCCGCCTGGCTGCCTTTCAGCATTTCGTTATCGTGATATTTTTTCAATGCGTCGTACAGGGAGATGCCTTCCGATTCGGCCAGCTGTTTCAGATACTCGGTCCGGCTTTTTCCGATATTGCGTTTCGGTGTATTGATAATTCGCATGAAACTCAGATCATCCTTATATGCCAGCATCCGCAGATAACACAGCGCCGTCTTGATTTCGGCACGCTCAAAGAACTGCACACCGCTGTAAATGCCATATGGCAGTTTTTTCTCGATAAATACTTTTTCCAGCGGAGCCGTCAGATAGTGTGCTCTGCAGAGGATGCTGATATCACCCAAAGCAACGCCGTTTTCCTGCAGCTCCTGGATCTTTGCATAGATCCACCTGGCTTCTTCCTCAGAATTTTTCGCGTGATGGAAAAGGACTTTCTCCCCATGTTCCCTGATTGGCAGCAGGTCTTTTTCGATACGATTCACATTTTTGGAGATCAGCGAGTTCGCTGCTGCCAGGATCTCCGGTGTCGACCGGTAGTTTTCCATCATCATGATCGTCTGTGCAGATGGAAAAGTCTTGGCAAAATCCAGAAGATAAGCGACCCTTGCTCCCCGCCAGGTATAGATCGTCTGATCCGGATCGCCGACGACAAACAGATTTTTATGATACTGGCAAAGAACCCGCATCAGCTTATATTGCAGGTCGTCGATATCCTGAAATTCATCGATCATGATATAAGCGAGGCGGCTCTGCCATTTCCTGCGGATCTCCTCGTTTTCTTCAAAGATGTGCAGCGTGAACATGATCAGATCGTTGTAATCCAATCCAAAGCATTTCTTCTGTTGATACAGATATCCGTAGAAGATGATATCGTCCGTTTCCGTTGCATGCAGGTATTTTTCCTTCAGCAGTTCCAGTGACATCTGGATCAGATCGTGATGGTAATTCGGCTCAGTGAAGGTTTTTTTGATCTCGATCATATCCCGGGCGGCCGAATAGGTCCGTTCCCGCAGCGTCAATCCGCGTTCTTCATAAATGATGTCCAGCATCGAGTTGATGTCGGCATTATCCAGAACCAGAAAACTTTTCGGATAATTGACCGCGTTGCTCTCTTCGCTCAGCACGTTGACGCAGAAACCATGAAAGGTGTTGATATAAGCGGTATCTTTGTCGCCTGTCAGCTGGTGGATCCGCTTTTTCATTTC
>JAFZKG010000148.1 GCA_017553695.1 Lachnospiraceae bacterium | reverse complement strand
TGCATCATCTTGACCATCGGCCGTTTATAATCATTCTCATCATCCGGATCCACCATCAGGGACCAGGTCTGCCAAAGCGCCTGCAGACGCCGTGGCTCAAATTCTTCCGGCAATTCCGGCATGACGCGTTCGCAGAATTCTCCAAACTCTTCACGAACAGATGCAACGCCTGCCTCATAAGAAGGATAATCTTCGCGTTTCCGCGGAAGCGGATCGGAGTTGTAATCAACAAGCGCAACCTCTACAACGCCATTCTCGTCCGGAGTGATCTCCACCCCTCCCATGCAGCGGCGGAGTGTTCCACACAATGCTGTGACACGGAGCCGGCATGGTCCGAATTCCACATCATGGCTGCCAAGGCCATCCTCGATCGGAATAGAGATCGGTCCGCCCATAAGACCCGGACGGCACATCAGACGGAGCGCTAATCCATCTTCTCCGTGCGCCATCACTAATCTCCGCTCCGCAATGCAGAAGCGGATCTCACCCGAAGCGGTCTCGATAACGACCTCTTCCGGGGAATTATTCAAAAAGCATGGCAGTGCCACTCCGTCCCGCACAGCCTGCAGCTGAACCAGACGGAAACTGCTCGTTTTGTTAAAATCTGTCATCGCATATTCCACACTCCGGCAGTTACACAGCCACAGACTGCTTTTGCCAAAGATGTTATCTGCCCGCAGATTATCATTCGCAAAGCAAAAATAAGAACCGCGCCGGGAAAATGGCGCATCCAGTAGATTCACAAACTGTTTTTCCATTATTTTCCTCCTTAAATAAATACCTACCCTGTATCGTCATCGTAGCATATGCGCTTTTCTGCGTCCACCTCCAATGGACGCAGAAACATCATCTTTTTCCCGGAACCCAAAGATTATCGCTTGTGGCAAGCCCCCATTTTTTGAACATATTGTTGTAGAACTCCGGGCGTGCGTAATCTGACTTGATATCATACGCCAACTGTTTATAACTGAAGCCTTTGCTGATCAAATCGCGGACGGCGCCGATGAAATCTTCCAGACGATCCCCGGAAATCGTATAGATCATCTCGTTTTCCCCGCAAAGGCTGCGCTCATACTCACCGGCATCCGGAATGGAAACATTATAGTCTTTCTCGCCATTCAGCACCGGAACCAGCGCCGCCCCACAGGAATCACACGTGTCGAATGCAGAAGTGGTGATCTTGCCGGAATGATATTTGCTGGCCATCAGCATCTGACGCAGTTGGCCAGGCTCACAGTAAACCATGACGCAGTCCGGCATAAAATCACAGGTGGCCAGAGGCGCAATGGCCATGCCATCCTTCTTCCTGTCGTCTTTTATACATGGATACTCTTCGCGGAAATGCCGGATGCTTACCTGCGGATCACGAATAAAATAGGTCCTGCCTACATAGTCGACATCCTGTTCATCCAACTCTCTGAGATGAAAGTTGATCACCGGCCAAAGACACCAATGATCCTCCGCGAACATGGCAAGGGCATGTCTGGTGTGTCTGGAGAAAGCCAGCGCCTGACAAAGAGCATAATGGGTTCCGTCTTTACTCGGCTGCTGACACGACGGTGGGATTTCATCTTCGTTGATCAGTTTGATCGCAAGAGGTGCCGACTTGAGAAGAAATGTGTTCTCGAGTTCTTCGCCTATGGCATTAATCTCTTTCAGTGTAAGCATTTTTGTTCCTTCCTTTCCGCATAAAAAGTCTGAATCATAATTTCTTTCATTTTATCAAAACCCTTATGAAATGAACAGTTGTGATATAATTCATTTTATCAGATTGTTGATAATGGGAGGCAGAAATATGCTGGAACTGTATAAACCAACAGTGGAAGATCTCTGGTTCCGGGAGAAGTTCATGGGTGATGAAGAAACGATGTCTTACAATATCGCCTGGGGCGGCCGATAAAGAGGAAAATGATAGATGGCATTACCGTATATTTTTGATATTGTACTTAAAATAGTTATAGAATTATTAAATGAATAATTATATAATATTTATGGGTATTTATTAATTTTGTGTAATTACCTTGCCGGTTTTCCGGCAATCATTAACAGAATGGGGGGATAACAAACATTATGAAAAAGAAACTGTTGGCTTTATTTGTGGTTTTTGCTTTTGCACTCGGCATTCTGGCAGCCTGCGGCAACTCCGGCGGCGGAGATACACCTGCACCGGCTGGCAGCGGCGGTGCTGCTCCTGAAGGTTCCGGTGCCGTAGCACCTGCAGCTGGAGGCGCGGAGTATACCTTCTATCTTACAAGACACGGACAGACCATATTCAACGTAAGCGGCATTGCACAGGGATGGTGCGATTCTCCACTGACCGAAGATGGTGTTGCAATGGCAAAACAGCTGGGTAAGTCGATGGCAGACATTCCGTTTGACAAAGCTTACACCTCGCTGTCCGGACGTGCATACGAGACAGCAGAATATATCATTGGTGACCGGGATATTCCTCTGATCATTGATAAAGACTTGAGGGAAACGCACCTTGGTTCTCTGGAAGGCACGCTTCCTGGTACAGATACCCGTAGTACGGAACGTATTATGGATTATGAAGGTGGCTGGCACGATGTCGGCGGTGAAAGCATGAAAGATACCGGAGAACGTGTTGACAGAGCGATCCATCGAATCATTGATGAGAATCCGGACGGCGGCATCTTCCTTGTTACTTCTCATGGCGGAGCCATTACCGGATATATGGACTATCTGTGCGGATATCATAACATTGCAGGCGGTGCTCCGGGAGAAGCATGGAATGAATTCATGGCAACCTGGAAAGGTGCTATGCCAAACTGCGCAGTATCTGTCGTGAAGTACAAAGACGGCGAATTTACTGTCGAGTCGATTTCTGACGTATCCTATCTTGGAGATTTAGCTCCATCACCAGGTGAGTAATTTCTTTTTTACCTGATCCTATTGCAAAAGCCTGTGGTTTACAGTTGTAAGCCACAGGCTTTTTTGTGATATAATCCATTTCAACAAATCGACATTTATGGAGAAACCTTTGAATCATACAGCTTCGGTTAAAAATAAAGGATTGAATTCAAACCAAATTAAGCTGATTGCCATTATTGCAATGACAATTGATCATGTTACCTGGCTGTTTTATCCTGGATGTCAAAAAATATGGTGGGTCATGTTGCTGCATGTCATTGGCAGACTGACCGCTCCTATTATGTGGTTCTTTATCGCAGAAGGATTTCATTTTACCCATAATGTTAAAAAATATATTGCGCGATTATTTGTCTTTGCCGTAATATCGCATTTTGCATACGACTTTGCCGGCGGGATCCCATTTATTCCAAACGGATTCTTCAATATGACCAGTGTGATGTGGTCTTTGGCCTGGTCTGTTGTTTTAATGGTTGTTTTTACAACGGACCGGTTGCCTCGATGGGGCAAGATCATACTGATCGTTCTGATATGCTTTGTCACATTTCCTTCCGACTGGTCCACTGTCGCTGCGATGTGCCCGGTGTATCTATATCTAAATCGTGATAGTTTTAAAAAGCAGTCTCTTGCACTGTTGATCTGGACTGCTATATATGCTGTCGTATATTTTATCTTTATAGATAAAGTATATGGTATTCTTCAGATGTGTACCCTGCTGTCTCTGCCAATCTTAAAACAGTACAATGGCGAAAGAGGCACTTGGAAGGGAATGAAATGGTTCTTCTATTTGTACTATCCGGGACATCTGTTTATTATTGGAATTATCCGGGTATTAATTGGAAATGGTAGTATCTTTCCGTAAAAATGACACGGTTCTGAATCTTTGGAGGAGATATGAATGCTATTCGGATCGTAAACAAAAACGGAGATACCGTTACCGGTGTTTGTGTTCCCGTCCGTGACTGGCCGGAGGCGAAAGAAGAGATCGCCGTCTGGTTTCATGAAAAATGGCATATTCCGCTGGAAGCATACAGAGAAAGCATCAATGACTGCCTTGAGAAAGAAACCGGCATCCCTCAGTGGTACGTCGTGATACGAGGAAGCCGGATCATTGCCGGATGCGGAGTGATCGAGAACGATTTTCACGAGCGGAAAGACCTTACGCCGAACGTCTGTGCCGTCTATGTGGATGAAGAATACCGAAACCAGGGAATTGCGGGATTCCTGCTGCAGTATGTCTGTAATGATATGTCGGCGATGGGAATTGATACGCTGTATCTTCTAACTGATCATACTGATTTTTATGAAAGATACGGATGGCAGTTTTTATGTATGGTTCGTGGAAATGATGGGGAGCTTTCCCGCATGTATGTGCATCATATTGCCCATCGCAATGACTGGAAAACAGAGGCCATGCCTAAGCTGCATGAGACTTTTGTTCTTAACCGGTCTTTTAACGATGTGGAACTGGAGGCGCTCCGCTGCGGCAATATTCCGCAGGCGATGGAGGATAAGTGGTTCTGGTATATGGAGGGATCCACGCTTTGGGCACACCGCAGTTGGACCGGGTACTGTATTTATCAGATCGACTTTCAGGAAGATGATCATCATATCGTGACGGTCAACCGCGATCCGGAACAGTACGAGTGCACCAGTATTGAGGAAGACAAAGTGTCTTTAAACAAACTTTTAGACTGGTGGACCCAGACCCCTTATGATCATTATCACGAGTGGCTTTCGGAAACATACGATACCTTGAAAAAATCAGGTGGAAAGGAGACCAGATGAAAACATGGTTTTTTTATCGCATTACACTGGATAATGACGATGATTACGAAGACGACGAAGATGAAGAACTCGAAAACGAAAAAGAAAATGATAAGAAAAAATCCCGAAAATGGCATCTCTTTTAAGGCGTCACCTTCTATAGAAAAAACCAAATATTGAAAAATATTTCCTTTAATACACTATAAAAATATGCTAAAATTCCTTTATTAATATTGGTAATAGTTGATTGCTATTATTTCAAATAATGAGAATGAGGTGAAAAGTATGTTTAACAATTACATGGGCGTTTTCGAGAAGATCGAAGATGCAATTGATGCGTCTATCGCAGCACAGAAAGAACTGATGGCAAAATTCACCACGGAAGACCGTCAGAGGATGATCGACAACATCAAAAAGACCGCTCTGGAACACCTGGAAGAGGTCTGCAAGATGGAGTATGAGGAGACCGGTTACGGCCGTTATGAGGATAAGGTCTTAAGAAATGGCGGAGGCTTTGCTTCCACGCCTGACACGAAAGACGTTCCGATCAAGGTCTTTTCCGGATCCAAGGGCCTTACCATTGAATATTATGCACCGTTCGGTGTTGTCGGCGCCATTACTCCGGTAACGAACCCGGCTGCTACGATCATTGCAAATACCATCTGCAACCTGGCCGTTGGCAACTCTCTGGTATTTAATCCGCATCCGGCTGGTGTGAATACTGCGAACTGGACGATCGATATGGTCAACCGCGCCATCGTGGAAGTCGGCGGTCCTGAGAATATATGCACCGCTGCTGCACAGCCAACGATGGATACACTGGATGCCATCCTGAAACATCCGAAGATTCATCTGGTCCTTGGTACCGGCGGTCCGGCTATGGTGCGTGGGCTGTTTGCTTCCGGAAAGAAGGTCATCTGCGCAGGTCCTGGCAACCCGCCATCCATTATCGACTCTTCCGCAGACGTCAAGAGAGCTGCTTATGAAGTGACCCAGTCCTCCACGTTTGATAACAACATCCTGTGCGTGGCTGAGAAAGAGATCTTTGTAGTGGCTGACGTTTATGATGAGTTTATCAAAGAACTTGAGAATATCGGCAATTATCATCTGACTGCTGAGGAAGCCGACAAACTGCGTGAGATCTGCCTGGTCAAGAATCCGGAAGGATCTCCGGAGCCATATTCCGCTAACAAGAAATTCGTCGGCAAGAACGCCAACGTGATCCTGGAAGCAGCAGGCATCCATGTCGAGGGCGATCCGCGTCAGGCATTCTTTGAAGCAGACAACATGGATCCGTTCGTACAGACCGAGCAGATGATGCCGATCATGCCTATCGTCAAGTGCGATAACTTCGAGCAGGCAATGGAGCGCGCTCACTTCGCAGAGCACGGAAACCGTCACTCTGCTTCCATCTGGACAAAAGACCTGTATCATGCAACTGCGTTCGGCAAGATCATCGAGACCACGATCTTCGTTATGAACGGCCGTACATTTGCTGCTTTCGGACTTGGCGGCGAGGGTTCCAACGTTCCGACAATCGCAACTCCGACCGGCGAGGGCCCTGCAGGACCGGGAGCATTTGCCCGTCACAGAAGATTTGCTATGGCTGATGGCCAGGGCTTCGTAATCTAATCAAAAGGATTGATACTATGATTAATAATTTAAAAGAACTGGCAGAAGCTGCCAAGGCAATGGAAAAGAAAACGGTGATCGCAGTCGTGGAGGCACAGGATGCCCACACACTGGAAGCTGTCGTCACCGCGCAAAAGGATGGCATCATTGAAGCGATGCTGATCGGCAATGAGGAGAAGATCCGTGAGATCCTGGCCGAGGAAGGCGGAGATCCTGCAGATTTCACCATCGTTCCGACCGGATCGATGGAAGAGTCCCTGCAGGCGGCTGTGGATAGCATCCATGCAGGCAAGGCAAATGTCATGATGAAGGGCAAGCTGGAGACCGGCGATTTTGTAAAAGCCCTGATCAAAAAAGAAAATGACATGATGGCAGGCGGACGTCTTTCCGTGGCCGGACTGTTCGATCATCCGACGAACTATCATAAGCTGATCTGCGTCACCGATATGGGCATGAACACGTACCCGGATCTGGAAGGAAAGAAGGATCTGCTCAACAACGCCGTGAAACTGCTGCACTCTCTGGGCAATGAATGCCCGAAGGTTGCCTGCCTGTGCTCGGTAGAGAAGCTGAATCCGAAGATGCCGGAGACGGTGGACGCTGATGCCCTGAAGAATATGAATGCATCCGGCGAGATTCCGGGCTGCATCGTGGAAGGCCCGATCTCCTTCGATCTGGCGATCAAGAAGGGTGCCGCTGCCATCAAGGGTTATGAGAGCCCGGTGGCCGGCGATGCGGATCTTCTGCTGGTCCCGGATATCACCTGCGGCAACGTGCTGGTCAAGTGCATGACCGACTATGCAGGCGCAACGACGGCAGGAACGATCCTCGGAGCCAAGTGCCCGGTGATCATCACTTCCCGCTCTGCGGAGGCCAGCGATAAGTACTATTCCATCGCTCTTGCAGCATATGCTGCAGCGAACTATTGATGTACCGTTTTTGAAACAGGTAAAACCAAAGACGCCGGCAGGAAACTGCCGGCGTTGCTGTTTCTATGGAATGAGTTCTTTCAGATCCTCCAGGAAATGTACATTGGCGTATTCCGGCGTGAGGCATACCGGCGCGCCATCCGTGGACATCCACGTATTGCCATAAAGCAGGCCATCCTCATCACTCATAACACTCGGATGGAGGGTGAGGATCATATTCGGTCCGATCTCCATCTTGTTCGAGGTACCGATATCTACACAGTCGCCCAGGTCGGCACCCATCCCATGACCACTCCATACACCCATCTTCAGATGATTCCGGAAAACAACTTCTTCAATCGCTGCTGCCACATCGCAGACGCGGTTACCCGGCACGAATTTAGCCGCACCGGCTGTTTCCGCTTCATGAATGATCTGTAAAATACGATACGCCTCAGGATGATTGCCCCGCTTCATGAAGATTGGCCGCACGCACTGTGTCCAGTAACCTCCCGGACCTGCCATTTCAACAGAATAAATGAACAGGTCGTCTTCCGTTATCACTCTGTCCGTGGCTCTTGCAATAAATGTATGCGGCTTCTCTGCACGGATCAGGATGAGCGTATCTTCTCCGCCATTTGCCCGGACATATCCTTCCGCCAGGCCGACTATCTCACGGTCTGTCTTGCCCGGCGCGATGTTTCTGATGACTTGCTCAACGGATCCGATCGCGATGCGGGAGGCTTCCTTTATGCACGCGATCTCATATGCTGATTTGTTCTGGCGCTCCGCGGTCATTTCTGTTGTGATGTCGACTACTTCTATTTTCCGGGAATGCAGCGCATTCCAGATATATTCCGGAACCTCTCGTGGTTCGTAAACACCGATACACGGGCGCTCCGCTTTCAGCGATCGGATGAATTTCTCCGTGGCCACGTCCAGGTCATCTGCCAGGATGTGGTCTTCCGGCAGCCAACTCACTTTACGCGCACCGACCGCCTGACCTCCCGTCGGAACGACCAGATACGGCACATCATCCGGTGTGACATAGGCGATATCCCTGCGCGTTGTCAGTGGATAATTACTGAGATATTTACAACCCATCTGATAGGCCTGCTGTGCAGTGGACGTAAAGAACAGACCATCCAAATGATCATTGACCATTATCTTTTGGAAAATAGTCTTGCGGCGGTCAAACTCCGCCGCCAGAACTTCTTTTGAAAACTGCATGAAAGGATCCTCCTTAAATCAAAGGAATACACAGGTTCTTTTGTCACATTTTTTGTTGTTTTTCTCAGCTGTCATATTCAGGAAAGACTTGAGAAAACAGACGGATCTTCGGATCATCGAAGTATTGTTCGATATAATTAATCTGCGATGTGTTTCCAAATACCTGTCTGAGAAATGGATACAGATCGGGAATGTAAGGAAATTCCTCCAACACATATTTTGCAGCACTAGCAAGCTGATCCTGTGGAAACCTCGGATTCTGCATGTTCTCAAAAACCCGGTTCGCTTCATCTATCTGTTCCTGATAAGGCCAGGCAATCAGATCCGGCTCCAGTTCCGCAAGAAGGCTAAACACAGTGTTCCCGACATTGAGTAATTCGTCCCAGACAAAATACATCACGTCCGCCTCTTTCACTATGGTAAAGAATTCTTGCTCCTGCGCACGTGTTAATTTTTGACTTCTGGCAATCATCTTGTCAGCCCGTTTGTTCTGCATCGCACCAGTCGCAGCAGACAAACCATATGACAGCATCATGCCCCCTATGCCTGTTCCAAAAAAAGTTTGGTTTGGCATTCGGTTCACCTTGCTTAACGCCTGGTTGTAATTATCTTGCAGATAAGCATTTCCCAATTCGAGGTTGCTGTCATGAAACGCATCCAGCGCTTTATATGCAGGTGTTTCCTGAAGAAACCCAAGAATATCCTGAGCAGTATAATGATAATAACCGTAAGAGAACAAAAGCCCGATTGCTTCATCCGCAACGTCTCTGACATATTTACCATTGACATCTGCAAAACTATCCATATAACCTTCAACAGTCGCGCAATTGAGACGGTATTCCTGTTGAAAACTGCGCATAAGGCGATTCACATACAGATGGAATTGCCGGATATATTCATTTGTTGCGTCTTTGGCTGCCGAAACTTCTATCGCCAGATCTCCAATAAACGGCAGCCGCTTTTCGGTTCCTGTGTATTTTTGAATGCCGGAAAAAGCGGATACGTTCTGCTGCGGTGCCACTTGCTTTGGTTGAACGTTCTGACTGCCAACCGGTGTTCCACATCTTGAGCAGAAGCGGGCAGTCTCTGCCAGTCGATTACCGCAATTCATACAAAACGGCATGGTATCATTCTCCTTTCTGATTCCGGGAATTGATTGTTTTTATTTAACTAATTATATCGTATTAATTGAAAATATGCGATGCACGGATGATTAAAAACCCCGCCGAAAGAAATTCCTTCCGGCGGGGTTTTTTTATTGACTTCGTTTTTAAGATTATCTCAGTCTTATTTCGGAGGCTGGATCGGCCATTTCTCATAAGGAACGTCTTCCGTGCTCAGAGTCATCTGTCCGTCAACATTCTTAATGATGATGTATTTCAGCCAGTTTTCATTATCCATTTCCGGATAGTCTTCCCGCAGGAACCAGCCACGGGATTCTTTTCTTTCTTTTGATGCCATGTAATGCATTTCAGCGGAAAGGACCATTGCTTCTGCTTCATGGCAGGCAAGAAGGTCATGAAGGTCAACCGCCTTCAGGTTCTTTGAAAGTTCTCTAGCCTGTTTTACAAGCTTCTCTGCTTCTTCCATACGATCCAGTTTCATGAAAACGGAATACTCGGATGGGCACATAGCCTGTTGGATCAGCTCGATCACTTCTTTCGCATTGGAGCCTTCTTCCCGCTTCAGTGGAGCATAGGTTGTTTCGATGCATGCATCGGTTTCTTCTTCCGTAATTGGTGCCGGAGCAGTTGTCTCGGCAGCAGCGACAGCACGTCCGCAGAGAACGCCTGCGAATACTGCATTCAAGATACCCGAACCACGGTTTCTTGCCGGAGGAGCCGGAACAGCACCTGGTGCACAGGAACCACAGTAGCTTGCATCACCGATAGCGTAGAGACCTTTGATCGTCGTCTGCATGTCATGATCAACTTTGATACAGGACTGCTCGCCGATCAGCAGTGGAACGACTTCCAGATCATTGTCAAACTTGCTGGTG
>JAFZKG010000147.1 GCA_017553695.1 Lachnospiraceae bacterium | reverse complement strand
ATAATATTTACGCGAAAATATTCTATTCTTCGTTTAAAAAGAAAGATTAACTAAAATTATGTGTACCCGCTATTGGATCAACAAAGCCGACCCGGCCATAGACCAGATCATCAAGGAGATGCAGAAATCTCCTTTGATCGACCGCTTTCTGCATAAGCAGGCCAGCCCGATCCTTGCATCCGGGGAGATCCGTCCGACGGATGTGATCCCGGTCATAGCACCGGATAAAACAGGGCAGAAGACGGTGTATCCAATGAAGTGGGGATACCGGCTGGATACTAAATATCCGCTGTTTAATGCACGGTCCGAGACCGCTGCCGAGAAACCTCTTTTTAAAGAGGATTGGCAGCGGCACCGCTGCATCGTTCCGGCATCCTACTATTTTGAATGGTCATCGGCAGCGCCGGTGAAAGAGAAATATGCCATCCAGCCTGCCAATGCAACCATGACCTGGCTATGCGGGCTGTATCAAATCAATGATGGCCTGCCGTACTTTGTGATCCTGACCAGGGAGCCGGTTGGCGAACTGGCCAATCTCCACGACCGCATGCCACTGATCCTCCCGGAAAATAAGATCACGGATTGGATCCGCCCGGAGACCGACCCATCCACACTTCTTCCGTTCGCACTCACAGACATGGTGCTGGAGAAGGCGGAGTGATCATTTCAGATATTGTTTCGCAAGCCTTCTGGCTTCGTCCTGCATCTTCTTTACAACGTCAGCCGGCGCAGTAATCTTCACCTGTTCGCCGAGCGCGATGATCCAGCCCAGAAACTGCGGGCTGACTTCCACATCAACAGAGATTGAAAAATGATCCTGGTCCACTTTGTGGAGCGGGATATCTTTTCCGAACCGGTCGATGAACACGCCGACCAGGTCGTTTTCCGCTTCAATCGTGACGATCTCCGTCTCCCCGCCAAACATGCCGAACAGGCGCTTCGCATAACTCGGGACATTCTTGGCGGCATATTCATCCCTGCCGTTACGGGCAAGGTCCAGGATTGCGATCTTCTGCATCTTATCCACACGGTAGTGCTTGATCATGGCATCCGCCTCATCAAACGCGATCAGATAATAATACTCATCATCCCACGCCAGCGACCACGGGCTGATCTGGTACCATTCCCCGTTCCGCCGCGGCATCAGTTCCTTGTCCATTGTCCACTGCGCGTACTGGAAGAGGATCTGCGAGTTGGTGGCGATGGCGGTGTGGATCTTATCCACGTTGTAATAGATGCTTTCGTTCATCGTCTTGACGCGGCCCGAGATGATGACTTGCCGGGTGAGTTGCTTGGCTTCATATTTGCTGGCAAGCCCTTCCAGCTTGCGGATCAGTTCTTTTGATTTACGCTCCGTGATGAACTTCGCGGACTGGACCGAGTCGACAAGGAGCTTCAGCTCCGGCAGTTCGAAATCGCGGGAAACAAGCTTGTAGTAGAAAACCTTTCCCGCCTGTTCCGCAATGATATCCAGGCCAAATTGGCGCAGTTCTTCAAAGTCCTGATACAAGGTCTTCCGGTCCGCGCTGATATCATACTGGCCCAGCTTTGCGATGATCTCCCGCATCGTCAGGCCGTGATCCTCATCTGTATCCGTCATGAATATCTGCATCAGATAAAGAAGTTTGAGCTTCTGATTGGAACTTCTTGCCATAGCGCACCTCCAACATTTATTTGTCATCAGTATAACAGAAACCGTGGAAGGTGGGAAGATAATTGGACAGGTCAGAAAATAGAATGGAGATGAAATTAATTGGTGAAATAGCAAAGGAGGTTTATCATGAAGAAATACATTTCATTATGTGTCGCTGTTTTATTGATTGCCGGCATACTGACAATGAATGTGGGGTGCGCAGGCTCGTCATCCGGCGGAAAGGAGAACGCGCAGAATAACGGCGGGGCAGCCAATGTGGTCTCGGACGGAAAAGATAGTGCGTCGGCCGATGACGCAGCGCCTCAATTGGAGAAGGCTGTCATCGTGGATAATGAGTACTGCACGTTCACGATTGAAGGACTGGAAAAGGATCCAATCTGGGGCTATGAGCTGAAACTGTTTCTTGAGAACAAAACGGACAAGGAATTAATGTTTGCTTTAAACAACGTATCTGTCAATGGATACATGTGTGATCCGTTCTGGGCAGACAGCGTCACGGCAGGCATGAAGTCAAAGACAGATGCCAGTTTCTCGAAGGATTCTCTGAAGAGGATCGGAATCAGCCAGCCGACCTATTTTGAGTTTAAATTACAGGTATATGATGCCAATGACTGGATGGCGGATAAGATCGTGGACGAGTATTATTCCTATGGGACACCTGAAGATATCTCTACGCTTAGGACAGATGATATGCAGTTGCTGGTCGAAAATGACGAGTGCGCGATGTACATAGTCGGGTTTGATGAGGATAATCTTTGGGGATATACCATGACCCTCTACCTGGAGAATCGTTCGGACAGGAATCTGATGTTTTCCACAGACGGAGCTGCCGTGAATGGATTTATGTGTGATCCGATCTGGGCAACTAGCATTGATGCCGGGAAGAAGGCAGTCACGGATGTCAGCTGGGGGGATTATTTATTCGAAGAGAATGGTATCGAAAAAGTGGAAATCATCACATTCCCTGTTGAGGTGCGCGATTATGACAACTGGATGGCGGATAAGATTGTCGACCAGACCTTCACTATCACGCCATAATGATCCGGGAAGGTTTCCTTTCCATCGCGGTACGGGATTGATATAATAAATATATAAGTTAAATGGTAATTGACCAATGCTGTTTGACAATCCGTTAGACTCCTATCAGTAAGGAAATGAGCCGGCCATTGTGCCGGATGGTAGAAGGAGGATACTGATATGGAAAGAATCATGAAAGTCACCGGGAAGGGGAACCTTTCGGTCCGGCCGGACACAACGCGGGTGCTGATCACGCTCAACGAGCTGTTTCCGACTTATGAGGAAGCGGTTGAAAAGTCGACGAAGCGGAAAGCGGTGCTGACGAAAAAGTTTGAGGACCTCGGCTTTGCCAAGAGCGATCTGAAGACGTTGGATTTCAGCATCAACCCGGACTATGAGAGCTATGAGGAGAAAGGCGTCTGGAAAAGAAAACTGATCGGATTCCGATACAACCATCGGATGAAACTGGAGTTTCCGATCGACAACAAGATGCTTGGTAAGGTTTTCTATGCGCTGGCACACACCCAGGGCTCACCGGAATTCCGCGTGCAGTATCTGATTGCTGACCCGGAGCCTGTGAAGAACAAGCTTCTGGCAAAGGCCATCGATGACGCGAAAGAAAAAGCCGCGATTCTCGCCGAGGCAGCAGGCGTCCAGCTGAATGAGATCGTGACGATCGACTATTCCTGGGGCACAGTCGAATTTGCTTCCAGAGAGTATGATTATGGAGTCATGAGCAGATCTTTGAAGCTGGAGGCGGCGGACACCAATGGCTATGACATTGATATTGAAACAGATGACATCAAGACCTCGGACACCGTGACAGTCGTCTGGACGATCGCGTGAGAGGAGGGGATTATTATGATGATGAGCCCGCAAACATATAAAGACCTGCACCAGGATGACTCTTATGAAGAGTTACTGGCGGAAAGAGAAAGCCTGCTGGAAGCGATTGCGGATTTCGAGCAGAATTATGACGAAACAAAGCCGTTTATGTATCCATCGCCGCAGGATAAGTATTTGTTCAATCTTGAGTATCTGGCAGAGCTGTGCGCCCTCTGCACGTAATACTGTATGGTTGAAGTTTTGGGACCCTTATTATGTGATGAAAAGGGTCCCATTTTTATCAAAACCACGAAAAACGTGCATTTCCCGTGGAATCTCGCCATTTTTGCCTTTAAAAAGGGTCCCAAATTGATATAATAAATGCGAAAAGTGCATAAAAAATGAGGAACGATTAAAATGAAGTTTTCATGCAAACGGGATGACCTGACCATACGGGGACATATATGGGGAAAGCAGGAGGGCCGCCAGAAGGCCGTCATTTTAAGCCACGGGTTCCTGGCCAATGAAAGGTCGTGCTTCACCTATGCAAAGCTACTGGCAAGTTTGGGATTTTTGGCGGTGACCTATGATTTCTGCGGCGGCGGGATCATCTGCAAGAGTGATGGCCGGAAACAGGATATGACCGTGCTGACGGAAAAGAAGGATCTTCTTGCCGTGATCAATGCTGTCCGGGAGCAGTTTGATGTGACTGACGTCTTTCTGCTCGGATGCAGCCAGGGCGGATTTGTATCCGGAATGACGGCAGCAGAGCTTGGCGTGGAAAACATCGCCGGGCTGATACTGTTCTATCCTGCGATCTGTATCCCGGATGATGCCAGAGCCGGCAAGATGATGTTCTATAAATTCGACCCGGAAAACATCCCGGATCTGTTGGGCCGCTTCCCGATGAAACTGGGCGGAGATTACGCACGTTGCGTCATCAACATGGATCCGTATGAAGAACTTAAGGGTTACGAAGGCCCTGTCTTCCTGATCCACGGAACCGCCGATCCAATCGTTGATATCAGTTATTCGCAGCGGTTGAAGGATATCTATCCGCATTACACCTATGTGGAGATCGGAGGAGCCGGCCATGGGTTCAAAAGAAAATACGACCAGAAGGCCTGCGAGGCATTGAAGGAGTTTATGGAAGATGATCATTGATGTAGATGCGCTCAGAGAAGATCTGACAAATGATGATTATGGGGCTTTCTTCGGCGGCGGTTTTGGCGGTGCCCTAATGGAAGCAGCAGATATCCATCAAGCTTCGGATGAAGAAGTCGTCCGGATCGCGGTGGAAAAAGGGATTGACCTGAGGAAGTATGAAGTGGAATAATTAGTTATCATGTTAATCTCTCAAGGAGATTAGTTCTAATTAAGGGGGTAAAACATATGCAGCAAAATGTTCTTGTAGTCGTATTTAACACAGAAAGCGAAGGCTATCAGGCCATTACGGAATTGAAAAAAGAAAACCATGGTGCAGACTGGATCATAACAGAGGCAGCCCTGGTGAAAAAAGAGGGCGGCGGTTTAAAAGAACTGGATGCGATGGACACCGGATTACATACGGGAGATGATGCATTCAGAGGCGGACTGATCGGTATGTGCCTGGGCGTTCTTGGCGGCCCGATCGGCGTCCTTCTCGGAGGCAGCTACGGCGCACTGGTTGGTATGGGCGTTGACGCAATCGATGCAGTCAATGTGGAATCCATGCTGGAGCAGATCGCAAAGAAATTGGATGATGGCATGGAAGCTATCGTTGCTTTCGCAGAGGAAGAGACGAACGATGCGCTGGATGCAAACTTCGGCCGCTTCAATACGGTCATCGCTCGTTTCGATGCAGCAGTCGTCGCACTGGAAGTTGAGAAGGCTCGTGAGATGGAAGCTGAAATGCAGAGACTTGCAAGATTGGAACTTCGGAAACAGAGAACCGATGATTTCAAAGCAAAGGTTGAAGAGAAGAGAACGAACATCAAAGATTTCTTTGCAAAGAAAAAAGAGGAGCGCCAGAACAACGAGGCATAAAGCATCTTACTGTGCTTTTCGAAATATGAATCTAACAATGGGGACCCCTTTGCAGGAGCAAAAGGGGTCCTTTTATTGAAACTCCAGAACCCTGTCCCGGTTTCCGGGTCGTATTTCCGGTGGATCGTTCCGCCCAGGACCGGACGGAGTTCGATCTCCGCGGTATATAGAACCGACAGCGATTTCATGTGGCCGGCAGCCATCTTGTGCTCTGCGCCATCTTTATAAGAAAGGACCGCGTGCGTGTGATGAAACAGCACTCCGTCCTCATCTGAAACAATGTTCCCTGTGACATTGATCAGCTCTAGCATGCCCGTAACCGTCTTTGTCTCAAACGATCCAGTCTCCGGGAGGAACGTCTGGATTTCGGCGACATCGCATCCGCCGATCCCGGTAAACACGGCCGATCCGATACCTTCTTTCTGGCAGACATCCATCAGCGAGGTGATGATCTCCTCGCCTTTATCGATCCGCACATAATAGGTGTCCTTCATTCTTCTGTAATCCATGCTAGCTCCTTTATCTATTTATGCTCCTGAATCCAAGCTAATAGTTGTTCATAGGACATTGATCCATCTGCAACGGCCAGACCTACGCGAACAATTTCATCGTTTGAACATCTAAGAGGGATTCCGTTTATTTCCAAAAACGTCATCATTACGTAAATACCAATGCGTTTATTGCCATCCAAAAACGCATGGTTAGAGATTAGCTCATATCCAAGCTTCGCGCCTTTTTCCTCCTTTGTCGGGAAGAATTCTACATTGCCAAATCCTGCATATGCAGATTCCAGAGCAGCTTCCAACAACCCTTCATCCCTAAGGCCGATACTTCCGCCAGTTGCCTCAGCAATTAGCTGATGAAGCAGCAATACTTTTTCTTTTGATAATTTGATCATTTTGCTAACTCCAAAAATGCTTCTTTGTATTTACGCAGGATTCTTGCCGCAACAAAATCAATCTTCTCGTCCTCAGTCATTTCGATCTGCGGAGAGGAGTCCAGATCATATAAGACATATTTCGGCCGGTTGTTCTTGAAGATGACAACCTGCCCGTTCGCCTCAGCCATACGTGCTGCACGGGAGAAGTTCTTATTTGCCTCTGTTACCGATAATATTTGATTGGTTTCTACTAACATCTTGTATCACCTGCCTTTTGCACATATTAGCATGAAAATAGGTAGGATTCAACCTATTTAGCCAACTCAAAGGTGACTGGGGACGCTTGCTTTTATTATAAGTGGATATACAATGTATATACGAAATAAGGAGACATAATGAAGCAAAAGAACTTTGACCTGCAACAGCATATCGAGCAGGGCGTGGAGAAGATCGTGGCGGACACGATCAAGGCGACCCTGAAGAATCCGAAGGAGAGCGCGTTCATGCTGCGGTTCGCGAAGGCAAGCCGTGATGCGTCGAAGAAGCGGATGAAACTGGAGGAGGAAGGCCTGCACGTGCCGGGCTTCCTTCTGGCGAGCATCACCAGCAGCTGTAACCTGCACTGCGCCGGATGCTATTCGCGCTGCATCCATACGACCGTCGATAGTGAACCGGTGGCGCAGCTGACCGCTGATGAGTGGCTTCGAATCTTCCGGGAAGCGGAAGAGCTGGGCGTCAGTTTTATCCTGATCGCAGGTGGTGAGCCGATGATCCGCAGGGATATCATCAAGGCAGCGGGCAGCATGCCGAACATCATCTTCCCGATCTTTACCAACGGGACTTATATCGATGAGGACTATTTCCAGCTACTGGATCGGTGCCGTAACCTGATCCCGGTCTTCAGCATCGAGGGCGGCAAAGAAATCACGGATGAGCGCCGCGGCGAGGGTGTCTATGACATCGTGACCGGGAACATGCAAGCCTTTCAGGATAAAGGACTTATCTTCGGCGCGTCGATTACCGTTACGACGGAGAACATCCGCGAGGTGGT
>JAFZKG010000146.1 GCA_017553695.1 Lachnospiraceae bacterium | reverse complement strand
GGACAATACTTCAAAAACAGGATGTTCGCAGCACCACAGGGTTATTATCTGATGCCTTCGGACTCTCATCCGAACGCTGATATGATTGCTTATTGGGAAGCAAAGGCCCGCGGTGGTTTTGCTTCCATCTGTGTGGGCGATGCGGACGTCCATACAGCTAGCGGCTCCAAAGGGGCTGATGTTCCGAAACTGGATGATCCTAGTTCAAAAAGTTTCCTGGCTGCTCTGGCTGCTGCCTGCTACCGTCACGGCTGTGTTCCAACGATCGAGCTGAATCACGGCGGTATGTTTTCTTACGGAAACTTAGCAAAAGGCAAACCTATTTACGGTCCTTCTGCTGGTGTATATGAGATCGGTCGAGGCCGCAAAGTCGAGATTCAGGAGATGCCAGAGGATATGATACTCGAGATCATTGACGCATTTGGGAAAGCTGCTCTTTTTGCAAAGAATCTGGGCTTTGGCATGGTCAATCTCCACGCCGGTCACGGCTGGCTGGTTCATCAGTTCTTTTCCGAGAGGCTGAACCATCGTACGGATAAATGGGGTGGTTCTTTTGAAAACCGCGCACGCTTCGCAAGCGAAGTAGTTGACAGCATCCGCAAGTACGTCGGTCCGGACTTTCCGATCGAAGCCCGCATCAGTGCCGCTGAGCGTGTTCTGGCTCCGGATGGTTCCGATGGCTACGGCATTGACGAAGGAATCAGATTGGCGAAATTGCTGGATGGCCGTGTAGACCTGATCCACTGCTCTGCCGGTACTCACGAGGTAACAGACTCCGTTACCATCTCTCACCCGACCATGTTTGCAGAAGATCAGCTGAATTCCAAATATGCGGCAGCGATCAAGCCGGAAGTCAAGAGCTTTGTCGCTACGGTCGGGTCTTTCTCTGACCCACAGAATATGGAGGACTTTATAGCAGCCGGCAAGGCAGACGTCATCGAAATGGCCCGCCAGTCTCTGGCTGATCCGGATCTGCCAACCAAGGCACGTACCGGCCGCGCTGACGAAGTCAACCAATGCATCCGCTGTATGCAGTGCTACCGCACCGGTACTCAGCTCGGCCTGCACTACTGCTCCATCAACCCGCGGACCAGCCGCGAGCGTACCGTGCTCATGGCTCCGGCTCCGAAGAAGAAGGAGAAAGTTCTTGTTGCCGGTGGTGGTATCGCCGGTATGGAAGCTGCACTTGTTGCTGCACAACGCGGTCATGAAGTCATCCTCTGTGAAAAATCGGATAAACTCGGCGGTGTTCTGCTGTGCGAGGATAAGGTACCGTTCAAGAGACATCTCAAAGAATATATCGAGCGCCAGCAGATGCTGCTGGGACGCGCAGGTGTTGAGATTCGCATGAACACCGAAGTCACCCCGGAATATGCGAAGAGCCTTGCGCCTGACTGCATTATCGCCGCTTACGGTTCTGTTCCGGTCAAGCCGAAGATCGAGGGCATCGACGGTGAAAATGTGATCGGAGTCATCGATGCTTATGAACATCCGGAGAAACTCGGTGATAAGATCGTCGTCATCGGCGGTGGTATGGCCGGCACAGAGTTCGCCATCTACATGACGGGGCTCGGGAAAAAGGCTACCGTTGTCGAGATGAAAGAGGACTACACCCTCGATAACTGTCTCCAGGGACGCGCGATCAAGATCCAGATCCGGGAGCTTGGTATTGAGACCCACCTGAGCACCAGTGTATGTAAGATCACGGATAAGGGCATCATCGCTAAGACCGGTGATGAAGAATTCGAGATTGAGGCCGATTCCATCGTCTATGCAACTGGTCAGAAACCGCTGATCGAAGAATGCAATAAGCTCGCCTTCTGCGCAGACGAGTTCTTCGTAGTCGGCGACAGCCTCAGACCGTTCAACATCATGCATGCTACACACACGGCATTTGCCGCTGCGTACGACATCGCTACGATCTGATCCGCCTATCATTGATCCTATTCTTTTAACAATAGTGCCGGGGACAACGTCCCCGGCGCATTTTCAATCTCTGGTGTGATATAATGGCATTAAATAAACGAAAAGAATGAATGAACAGGAATGAACCCACAGTATAAGATCAGAAAAGCAACTGCAGAGGACGAAAGAAAGATCCGCGAATTGTTCGAGGAAATGCTTCGAACGATCAACCACGCTGATACGGCGGATGGATATGAACGCGGATATTTGGATAAGTTCTGGAAAAACGGTGAAGACCGGATCTACGTTGCAGAGAAAAACGAAGTGATCGCTTATTTATCCGTTGAGGTCTATCGCAAGCCGGGAGCATATATCTACCTGGATGATTGTTCTGTTACAGCGCATTACAGAAACAAGGGGATTGGGTCCGCCCTGATCCTCACAGCTGAATCCTATGCGAAAGAATTGGGAATCCCGGTGATCATTTTTCATGTTAAAAAAACGAACGAAGATGCATTCCTGCTTTATGAAAGATCAGGCTACTCTATTTACAGGGATGACGGCGACCGATATCTGATGCATAAAGAGATCCGATGTGATTGACCGCCGGCATTAACATTTCGTAAAAGGATTATTTTATTCCCTTTTCCACTCATCAAACATTGGATTGTCAGGCATCTCATCTGGAACCGTTTCTTTCAGCAGTGTTTCAAATCCTTCTGCCTGTTCCTGAGAAATAATCCACCACGATCCATCCGGATGCTGGAAGAATTCATTCCCGACAATTTTCATCCCGTAGATATCTTCTCCGATAATCCGGATCTGCCATTCACCGCCTATGAATATTTCCGGACCGTAAGGGGTCCTTGTTGTGGATTTCAGTTTTAGCGAAGTCAGATAATTTGTCAGTTTCGTTATCTTTTCTGCATTTGTATAAGAAAAGGTCGTTCCTGCGGTCCCTTCTCTGTATATCGTGATTTTTTCTATATCAGCCGGCATCAGGATAGGTTTTACTTTGTTTCTGGCAGCATGGAATATTATGAACGCCAACGCTACTGCAACAATGACACAGATACCAATTATGATCACTCTTTTTTTATTCTTCTTCATATTTGTCCCCTTACAATGAAATAATAACATAGATGGAAACAGTGTGATATAATTGTTTTCCCAACAAGCAGGAATTTGCAGTGGAGAAAACGAAATGTATTATCTCATAAAAAAAACATTGGAAGAATGCAGCTTAAAAGATTGTCTGACTCTGGATGGCCAGTATGTTGCCATCCTCAACACGTCGGAGTGGGAAAACGAGAAAGATTCCTTTGACCTGGGCATTGATATGGATCTGAATCTGAATGAGATCCACAACACAAAAGTGGAAGTCAATATCGACTCTCTGACCGGCACATTTCTCATTCCAAACCGTGAAGACATGTCCGGCGATGGGTTCCGTTTTGCCTTTGCCCTTGATGAAAAAGGGATTGTTTTTATCGATGATTCCGATACGGTGCAGTGCATCGTGGGAAAGATCAAAAGTTCCCGCCAGTGGCAGCTGCCATGTCTGGAACGTTTTGTTTATGACTTTCTTGAGCAGATCGTCCATACCGATATGCAGATGATGGAAAAAGCAGAAACAGAATTGGACGAGATTGAAAAAGAGATCCTTGAGGGTGTAGATAAAGCGCCGCTGAAACATTTAACCGAGATCCGCGGAGACATCCGGAAGCTGCGGATCCATTACGAGCAGCTGATCGATCTGAGCCAGGAACTTGAAGAGAATGAAAATGATTTCTTTAAAGAAGAAAACCTGCGGTATTTCCATATGTTTACAAACCGGATGGCGAGACTGCATGATATCGCAGCATCCCTTCGGGACTATACGGTGCAGCTGGGAGATCTGTATCAGTCACAGATCGATCTGAAGCAGAATCACATCATGACGATCCTGACAGTTGTCACGGCAATCTTCATGCCGTTAACACTGATCGTAGGCTGGTACGGCATGAACTTCAAATATATGCCGGAACTGAATTCACCTCTCGGCTATCCGATTGTGATTGCGATCAGTATTGCTATTGTGGTTGTCTGTCTGATCATTTTTAAGAAAAAGAACTGGTTATAGAATCATAAAGCGGAGGATTTGCCATGAACCAACAGCAGATTGACCAATATCTGGAGCGCATCGGATTTACCGGGCCGATCAACCATGACGGAGATACCCTGGACCGGCTGATCTGGGCGCACATCTCCACTGTCCCTTTTGAAAGTCTGGACCTGAGTGAATACGGAATCGTGCCATCGCTCAATGTTGATGACCTGTATCAAAAATTCGTTGTCAACCGCCGCGGTGGATACTGCTTTGAGCAGAATACGCTCTTTGGACAGCTCCTGAATGATCTGGGGTTCCCAACCTATGGAACTGTCGTCCGCCTGCTGGGGCCTCCGGGATTTCCCCTATTCCCTTACTCTCATAAAGGCCTGGTCTCCGAGGCCGAGGGAAAAACCTGGTACTGCGACGTTGGATATGGCGGGCCGGGACCGAAGGGCGCGGTCGAGATCCGCGACGGCGAACAGGTCGTCGGCGGACAAACCTTCCGCGGTACGATCCGTCCGGATGACTTTTTCATTGAACGCAAGACCGATGATGGCTGGGTGAATGTTCTCTATTTCGCGCCGCGCCGAATCGAGCCGATCGATTTTGAGCCCCTCAATTTCTACTGCGCAATGAGACCTGATTCCAACTTCCGGTTGAAGCGGACTGTTAACCTGACTTTGCCGAATGGCAGCAAAGCACTAAGTGACAAACATTTCACTTTACGTATCGATGGAACAGTCACGGAAAAAGACATTCAGACTCCGGAGGAATTAGAAGAACTCCTGCGAGACGAATATGGCATCGTCATGCACATTCCGCGCTGGAAAAAATTCTAACTCGTGTGCTATAATGCAATTCACCAAACTGGGGTGTGGGGAACAGAAACAATGAAAGAAATAAAAAAGAATTCCAAAAAGATGCGGATCATAACAATTCTGCTGGCAGCGTTGATGAGCATTACCATGCTTATTTTCGTTCCGCAGATAAGCAAGCCGGTTTTCGCAGATGAGGGTGATCCGGCACTGGTACTTGGTGCGGGTGCATTAAGCAAAGATGCAAATGGAGAAAAACCGCAGGTCCTCACCTACGGAGGTCAGGACTGGTATGTCATTGCCTATGACGGAAAGAACGGATACGGCGAATATATCTCCTACATCAATGCACAGGGATTTGAAGAAGCACTCTATCGCGAGAATACCGTCACGCTGTTACAGAAAACGATAGATACAGAAATCGCCTTCCGAAAAGACAGCCAGGCCGTAGATGCGAATGAATATGGAAAATCGGAACTGCCGGCGTATTATAAAGCCCGGCTGGAAGACGAAAATAAACCGCTTTTCTCTGCACAGGAGCAAAGTGCTATCGCAGCGCGCACACTGGCTGGCGGCAATGCTAATTATAATATGGAAGGATACGACACCAACCGGGTCAAAGGTGAAAACGTAAAAGATGCTGTTCTCTGGCCTCTTTCCGTGGCAGAAGCATCTGCTCTCTCGAACACCATCCGGACAAATGGTAACGAACAATTCTGGTGGCTGCGCACGCCGGGCGAAGACGACCGCTCTTCGGCAGGCGTCTGGGCAGGTGGTGACATTAATGAAGACGGCAACCGCGTAACGAATCCATCCGGGATCCGCTCTGCGTTTGATCTGACCCGGATCTGCGTTTTATTCACATCCGCAGCGGAAGATGGCAAAGCATCTGCTTCCGCAGGCACCGATGCGCTCACTCCGGTAAGACAGAATAAAAGCAACCGGTGGAAAGTGACTCTGAAGGATGACGGAACGATTGCCGGACTGGATAAACATAAATCTTTTGTCCTGACTTCCACAAAGACGACTTGTGACGGCAAATCTCTGAACATTGGATACAGAGGCGCCACCACTGGAGCAAATGAATATATCTCCGCGATCATTGTGAATTATGAAGGCGCCATCACCTATTACGGGCGTCTCGGATTCGCGTCTGCTGATGCGGATGCCTCCGTCACGATCAATCTGGGCGACGCGCTTGGAGAGGGCGACAAGCTGTATTTATTCAATGAACAATATAATGGCGATAACAAGACAGATTATGCTTCCGCGCTAAAGGAAGTTGTGATTCCGCAGACCGGCCATGACTGGGAGTTTACCGGTTTTTCCTGGGAAGGAGACGAATCGGCTGGCTTTACCGGTGCTGAAGCAACTTATGTCTGCAAGAACGATCCGGAACACACCACCTCCGTCGCTGCTGAATTTAACACGATCATTGTAGATCCAACCTGTACGGAAGAAGGCCAGACCACCTTTATCGCAGCCGTATATGCAGACTACAGTCCGGACGGACAGGATCATTCCGAGAGCAAAGAATCCGAACCGGCAGCACCGCTCGACCACGACTGGGCTTTCATCGATTTCGTATGGAACGGCGATGATTACAGCGGATACACAGAGGCAGCTGCATATTATGTCTGCAGGCATGATGAGAATCACACGCAGACAGTCGCTGCAAAGATCACGGAAGAAACGACCGAGCCGACCTGTGCGGACATGGGCATGACAAGCTATACCGCAGTTGTTGCAGCTGCTGACAGTCCGGATGGAGAAGAGCATTCCGCAAAAGCGGATGCAAAATACATCGAACCACTTGGTCATGACTGGGAGTTCGTGGATTTCACCTGGAACGGCAGCGAAACCGAAGGCTTCACGGAAGTAACTGCAAATTATAAATGTAAGAAAGACGAAAGTCACACAACGTCGGTATATGTCGGCGTCATCGTGGAAGAGACTCCTCCGGCATGTACGGAAAGCGGCAAAACAGTTTATACAGCCGTCATCACGGCTGGCGAGAGTCCGGATATGCAGGATCACAGCGAGGTCAGGGAAGCTAAAACTTCGGAGCCAACCGGCCATGACTGGGAGTTTGTTAACTTCTCCTGGACTGGCGAGGAATCAACCGGTTTTACGAAGGTCATCGCTGGATTCCGCTGCAGAAATAACCCAATGCACACGAAAGCAGCGGATGCTTCATTCACAGAAGAAGTGATCGAACCGACCTGTACAGAAGGCGGAAAGACCGTCTACACTGCAACTGTTACCGCCGCCGACAGCCTTGATAATTCGGAACACACAGGTACAAAAGATGCAAAGATCACACCTGCCAAAGGCCATATCTGGGAATTTGACAAGATCACCTGGACAGGAGATGCGGTAAACGGTTATACGAAAGCGGCCATCACCTATCGATGCAAAACGGACCAGGCGCATACCTATTCCATCGATATCGCGGTCACGGAAAAAGTGACTGAGGCGACATGTACAACAGATGGCAAGACCACCTATTCCACAACCATTGCCGCTCCGGTCAGTCTCGATAAGCAGGAGCATTCCGCAACAACGGACGGGAAAACCGTCAAGGCAAAAGGACATGACTGGGCATTTATAGAATTTGTCTGGACAGGCGATGACGTGAACGGATACACCGGCGCAAAGGCATATTATCAATGCAAAACGGATCCATCGCATACACAGATGGTGGCCGCCAACATAACGGAAACGGTGATCGAACCAACGGCCGCATCCGAAGGCAAAACCATTTATACTGCCTTAGTCACGAAAAACATTAGTCTGGATAAAATAGAACACTCTTCCAGTAAAGACGCGAAAGCCATCGGAAGTATCACCTACACGATCTCCGCAAATGATGACACTACCTGGGCAAAAGGTTCTTCCTCCACGCTTGACTTTACAGTCAACCGGAACGTCGATGATTCGCAGACCTACGGCCAGTTCCGTGAGATCCTGGTGGATGGCAGTCCGATCGCATCCTCGCATTATACTGTGACAGCCGGAAGTCTTCATGTTTCCATCAAGTCCAGCTACCTGAAGACACTGGAGGAAGGCCCTCATACGCTTACGGTTGTATTTGGGGATGCCACCTCATCCAACATCACATTCACCGTCGCTCCAAAAGGATCGAAAACAGTTCCAAAAGGCAACGGAAATTCTTCTGTTGGCTGGCTGATCCTGATCACCATTGCCATCATGGTCATTGCAATTGGTGCTGTTTTCCTGTGGAGAAAATTAGTGAAAAAACAATAGCGCAGGACAATGAAGGCTGCCCGAAAGGGCAGCCTTTTTTAAAATTCTTTTCATTCTGATTTATTGCTGAAACAATTCCGTGCTGAAATAGCGCTCGCCGGTATCCGGCAGGATGGTCACAACACGTTTTCCCTTTCCCAGCTGTTTCGCCATACGAAGAGCTGCACAGACATTTGTGCCACTGGATATCCCACAGAGAATCCCCTCTTTCCGGATCAGGTCCCGCGTGGTATTCAGCGCTTCATCATCGGTAACGATCGCAATATCTGTGTAAATCTGCAGATCTAATATTTCCGGGATCAGACCGTCTCCGATCCCCATCTGAATGTGTGAACCGATGGATCCACCCGAAAGAATTGCTGCATGTGCCGGTTCCACAGCCCAGATCAGCATCTCCGGATTCGCTTCTTTAAGCACCTGCCCGATACCAGTGATGGTGCCACCGGTCCCGATGCCCGAGCAGAATCCGTCCACCGGTCCTTCTGCCTGCTCCAGGATCTCTTTTGCCGTGTGCAATAAGTGCGCATGTGGGTTTTCCGGGTTGGCGAACTGGTCCGGCACAAATACGCGCGGATCTTCTTCCTTCATTTGACGCGCCTTCGCGATGCATTTTTCCATGCACTCTCCAATATTGAATTCATCATGGATCAGGATGAGTTCCGCCCCGTACTGTCTTATAAGAAGCCTGCGCTCTCTGCTGACCGAGTCCGGCATGATGATGATCACTTTATATCCTTTGACGGCTCCGACCAAAGCAAGGCCGATTCCCTGGTTTCCGCTGGTCGGCTCCACAATGATCGAGTCCGGTTTCAGGATGCCTGCCTCTTCCGCAGCAAGGATCATCTGCAGCGCGGTCCTCGTTTTGATGGATCCGCCCACATTCAAACCTTCATATTTGACCAGGACTTCCGCATCATCCGGGCCTGTCATGTGATTCAGGCGGATGAGTGGTGTATTTCCTACTGCTTCTAATACATTCTTGAATATCATATTTATTAACTCCTCAGTTTTCCTGCCAGAAACTGCAGTACGACTCCGGCGATGACAAATCCAATGAGAAGGATCTTCCCTGCAGCAGAAGACAGAAATCCCATCAGTTTTCCAAGCCCCGCATAATGATGCGTCACACGTCCGATCAGATCATGATAGGGGATCGGGTTGGAATCACGAACCTCGTTGGCATCGCCCTTCGTGATGAACTGGCGTTCTTCTTTCTGAATCTCTATAACACGGTGTGTAACAACGGAGTCACCACGGTGGAAAACGATGATATCACCTTCCTTCACCTCTTCGGAGGTGGTTTTTTTCACCAGCACAAGGCAGCCCACCGGTAGCTCCGGCTCCATGCTCCCGGAAACCACATTATAGGTCAGGTACCCCAGGATCCGAGGCACAAAGGTCGGCACCATCAAGGCAAGGACCAGGACGATCAGAAAGATTCCCACAGCATTCGAAAGGACGGCAATTGCATTTCCGCCCTTTTGTTGTTTTCTTTTTACAAATGGATATTGCTCCGTTCTCATTTCGTTCGATTATACGCCAGTGACAGATTTTTTTCCAGTTATAAAACTTCCTTTTGCGATGTACCTCTTTACAACGCTAAAGTCTTTTGATAGAATCGACAACAATTAATCATTGCGAGGAGACAGTTATGAGTAACGATACATTTATCTGTGACAATATCGGTGTAAATGACCAGGGACATCTCACCTTTGCAGGGAGAGATACCTCCGAACTGGCAGCGGAATTCAAGACCCCGGTCTATCTGATGGACGAGGGGCGGATCCGCCATAACTGCCGCGTTTACACACAGGCATTCAAAGAACATTTCGGCGGCGAATCACGCCCGCTCTATGCGAGCAAGGCAAATTCCTTCAAATATATATATAAGATCATGAAAGAGGAAGGCATGGGGATTGATGTGGTTTCCAGCGGTGAGATCCTCTGCGCATATAAAGCCGGCTACGATCTGAGCAAGGCTTATTTCCACAGCAACAACAAGACCGATGAGGATATCTCTTTCGCGATGGAACTGGGCATCGGCTACTTTGTCGTGGATGGTTTTGAAGAACTCTATGCCATTGAAAAAGAAGCAGCCCGCAGGGAGATCAAACAGAATATCCTCCTGCGTATCACCCCAGGTATCGACCCGCATACCTACGCGCAGGTCAACACCGGAACCGTGGATTCCAAATTCGGAACCGCGATCGAGACCGGACAGGCAGACGAGATCATCCAGGAGGCCCTGGCACAGCCACACATCAATCTGATCGGTTATCACTGCCATGTCGGCTCCCAGGTCTTCGCAGAAGATGTCTTCGAGCGGGCAGCTGTGGTCATGATCAAATACACTGCGCATATTTACCGGGACTACGATTATATGGCGCAGCAGCTGAACATGGGCGGCGGCTTTGGTGTCCGTTATGTGGATACCGATCCATATCTGGACGTCAGCAAAAAGATCGCCGATCTGGCAGAAGCGATCAACGCTACTTGCGAGCGGGAGAAGATTCCGGTTCCGACAATCATCATGGAGCCTGGCCGAAGTATCGTAGCGGATGCCGGCATGACACTGTACACAGTCGGTTCGGTGAAGCGGATCCCTTATTACAAAAACTATGTTTCCGTGGACGGCGGTATGACGGATAACCCGCGTTACGCCCTTTACGGTTCTAAATATACCTGCTACACAGCAAACAAAATGAATGAAGAACGCGGCATGAACTGCAACGTGGTCGGCCGTTGCTGCGAGAGCGGGGATATCATTCAACGGGATGTTCTGCTGCCGAAAGAAACAGAACGCGGTGATATTATTGCAGTCTGCACCACCGGCGCATATAATTATTCCATGGCATCCCATTATAATAAGATCCCGAATCCGCCGATCGTCATGATCACAGCGGATGGCAGCGCGAAGGAAGTCGTGCGCCGTCAGACATATGAGGATCTGATCGCTCTGGATGTCGACTGACGAAGGAGGCGGCATGCTGCGCAGGCATTCCACATCAAAATATATCCTATCCGCTATTCTGGCCGTCCTGATCTCGGTCCTGGTTGCGGTCCCTGTTTTTGCGGATGGCACAGAGGAAAACTGGCCAGTCCCGCAGGCGATTGAATCAGAATCCGCATTGATCATGGAGGCAACCACCTCTTCCATTTTGTATGAAAAAGATGCGGATACCAAACGATATCCGGCCAGCACGACCAAGATCATGACCTGTCTGCTGGCTTTAGAAAACTGTTCCCTGGATGAAACTGTCACATTCTCGGAACGCGCGATCGACCTGGAGGAAGCGGCTACGAATATCGATGCAGTCGAAGGTGAAACGATGTCCCTGAAGGACTGCCTCTATGGGCTGATGCTGGCATCCGGCAATGACTGTGCCAATGCCATTGCAGAACATGTAGCAGGCTCGATCGAAGCTTTTGCCGATATGATGAACGCACGCGCTGCAGAAATCGGTTGTACCTCTACACATTTCCAGAATCCGTCCGGCCTGTACGGTTCCGAGCATTATACGACCGCGCGGGATATGGCATTGATCGCGCAGGAAGCTTATAAGAATTCCATGTTCGTCAATATTATCATGGCCAGCACTTATACCATGGGGCCGACCAATATGGACGAGGATTCCCGAACGTTCAAGAACTGGAATGAAATGGTGAATCCGGACTCCGATTACTATACGCCGGAAGTGATCGGCGGAAAGACCGGCTATCTGGATGAAGCGGGCCGCTGCCTTGTCACCTTCGCAAAACAGGATACGATGACCATCATCACGGTTCAGTTCAAAGGACCTTATTCCGGCATCTTCAGCGAGGCCGGAAACCTGATCCATTTCATCTTTACCGATTTTGGCATGCGGAATGTCTCCCGCGAGGAGCGCCGCTTCTCCTATACCAGCAGCAGAGCCGGCGTCCGCCTGGACACCTCTGCCCAGATCCTGGGGCTCAATAACCGGTCCATCGAGGATTTGGATTCCAAAATCGTCTTCGCTTCGGACATTGAGGACGCACCGGAAGATCTTTACGCGCGGATCTACTATAGCTATGCCGGCCATGATCTCGGCTACGCCGATGTTTATAATGAAAAGGCGCCTTCTGTAAAGAAAGCATCCTTCATTCAGGTCTATTATGTCAACATCACGTACGTACTGCTCTTCGCGCTCCTGCTCGCCGTGATCCTTTTTGTTACCTTCCTGCTGAAAAAGAAAAAACGTGCCCGTAAGGCACGTGTCCGCAGAGAACCGCAGTAAACAGAATCTACAATATGGTTTTCAGATCGTCTGCTTTCAGGATCGCCGCCTTTGTGTCGGCGTCCTTTTTTTCTGTACAGACAGCCATGCGGTAGCTTGCATCAAACTTCCAATCCGCATTTTCGATTTCCGTTGATTTATAGATATGCACATAGCGCTTTTCCAGCTTATGAATTGCAGCATCCGGATCGTTGTTTGCTTTCAATTTGTCCTCGTTGATTTCCAGCTTATCTTCATTCACTGCAAAATCACTTGGCCGGACACCGAGCCCCAGACCGAGGTTTTTCAGATAGCTTTCCTTCGTGACCCAGCATTCGTAGAAAAATTTCTTTTTCTCCTCCGGATTGGTTACGAAACTTAATATCGCCATTTCCTGCGGATGCAGGATCTTATCCATATGATCCACATCTCTCGTTTTGACCCATTCTACATCGATCCCTACCGGCTTATCCGAGATCGCGCAGGCTGCATATTCCTTTGCGTGGGACAGATTAAAATAAAGTGGCTCGCCATCTTTTTCTAATAATAAATTGCCGGACTCCTCCACTTTGATCGACAATGGCACCCTGGTCTCCGGATCGATCTGCTTCAATCCATAGATCAGCAAAAGCTCCACCGCGCGGGAAAGCTGCTTATCGTCCTCGTGTTTGATCCTTTCAATCTTTTCTTTCCGCTGCTCGGAAAAAATGGCATCGTCGATTGCCAAATCTTTTAACTCGTCTGTATGGAGCAGATAAATGCGAAGCATACGTAATCCTTTCTTTATGGCTCTTTCCGGATCCGGATCTTGCCGATGATGAAAAAGATCAGGAACGCAATGATATTGGTCACAACGACAGTCGCGCCGACTGGCGTCGAAAGCGTATAGGAGCAAAAGATCCCGACCACAAAACAGATGACGGAGATGATCGCGGAACTGATCGTAACGCGTTTATAACTCTTAAAGACCCGCATGGATGACAGCGCCGGAAAGATGATTAACGCTGAGATCAGCAAAGCGCCCATGAGACGCATTCCCAGCACGATGATCACGGCCGTCAGCAGGGCGATCAGCAGGTTGATGCCGCCCGATTTCGCCTGCGTGGCTTTTGTGAAGTCTTCGTCGAAGGTCACTGCGAAGATCCGGTTATAAAACAGGAAGAACAGCACAATGATGACGATGCAGACAACGATGGAAATCCAGAAACTGGTCTTATCAATGGCAAGGACACTGCCGAACATGTAATTATAGATGTCGATATTCACACCGGTCGTCAATGACACGATCAGGATGCCGATGGCCAAGGCGCCCGTTGAGATCAGTGCGATGGCTGCGTCTCCTTTGATCCTCGTGTTTTCATTCAGACGCAGCAGAAGGAATGCCGCGATCACCACGATCGGGATCGATACTGCCAGCGGCGCCCAGTGGAATGCCGTCGCAATGGCCAAAGCGCCGAAGCCCACATGACTCAGACCGTCACCGATCATGGAATACCGTTTCAGCACGAGGCTGACGCCCAGCAACGAAGCACTGACCGAAAGCAGGATGCCACATATGAGAGCTCTCACGAGGAATGGATACGAGAGCATTTCCGCAATGATCCTAAACATGGCTTCTCTCCTTGCAGATCTCGCAGTCATCATCATGATGCAGATGATCCGGAATGTGGCAGAGATAATGCTCGCATAGTTCGGTCTTTTTGTATTCCTCGGTCGTTCCGAAGAAATCCATATCCTTATTTAAATGGAGGATGTGGTTGGAATATTCCAGCGCCGCCTCAATATCGTGGGAGATCATGACGATCGTGATCCCAATCTCATTCAACGTCTTGATCATTTCATACATATCCTGCGTGACTTTTGGGTCCAGTCCGGCAACCGGCTCATCCAGGAACAGAATGTCCTCGGTTGCACACAAAGCCCTTGCCAGAAGGACTCTCTGCTGCTGCCCGCCGGACAGTTCCATGAAAGAGCGCTTGCGGATATCCAGTATCCCCAGACTCTCCATGGCGCTTATCGCTTTTTTCTTTTCTTTTTTTGTATAAAAAAGACCGTTGTCATTCAGCGTCCCCGAGAGGACGATCTCCATTACGCTGGCCGGGAAATCCTTCTGCAGATTGCTCTTCTGCGGAAGGTAGCCGATCTTGTGCACCCATTTATGAGAAGCGTCGGAAGCTTTCCCCACACTGCAGCCGTCGCTGAAAAGGACTTCTCCTTTATCCGGCTTTTTCAGTCCGAGCAGTGTTCGCATCAGGGTCGTTTTTCCGGATCCGTTTTCCCCGACAATGCACAGGTAATCCCCTGCACTGATGCTGAAAGAAACGTCCGATACGATCGTCCTTCCCTCATATGAAACAGATAGATGTTTGCAGTCGATAATGCTCATAGTGAAAATAATGATAATCAATAATGAGGGGGGTGTCAATCGGACGCCATTCCCGTTTTTTACATATATAAATTTTTTCAGACAAAATGTAAAATATACTTGACATTATGAACAGAAAGTATTACATTATCGTTGCGGACAGAAAATGCCGCATACAAAACAAAAAGAGGTGTCAACCATGAACTGGCAGCAAATCATTCCATTTATCATATGTTTCATCCTGGTCGTTCTCTGCGTCGTTGTCTGGAGTAAAAAGAACCAGGCCGTAAAAGATCAATACGATGAGCGGCAGGAAATGCTCCGTAAAAACGCGTATAAGTATTCCGCCATGACCATGCTGTTCTGCTCGCTGGCATATTACATCGTGACAGCCCTTGTGGATAAGCCGTTTGCACAGGACGGTGTCAGCGTGCTCCTGATCGCGCTGGCCGGCGTGGCAGTCTTTGCAATCTACTCTATTTTCAACGATGCGTTCTTTGGTGTAAAGGCAAAGCGTTCCGGTGCCGGACGTCCGGTCGTTTACATCATCCTGGTCGCCTTTATTACTGTCATGAACGGCATCGGCGCTATCCGCATGATCCGGGAGAATGAACTGGTGAAAGACGGGCTCCTGACCACAAACGTCATGAACCTGGCGCTGACCATCCTGTTCCTGTTGATCCTGATCGCCTTTGCCGTGAAATACATCATGAATACCCTAGAGGAGCGGAGGGCAGACGAATGAAGAACCTGAAACTGAAGGCCGCCCGAGCCGCAAAAGATATGTCCCAGCAGCTTCTGGCCGATGCAGTTGGCGTTTCCCGTCAGACGATCAACGCCATCGAAAAGGGAGACTACAATCCTTCCATCCGGCTGTGCATCGCGATCTGCAAAGTCCTGGATAAAAGCCTGGACGAATTGTTCTGGGAAGAATAAATATTTTCGGAAAACCAAAAGGGTCCCAACTCACTGAAGAATCAGGATTTGGGACCCTTTTTTACGTCTAAAAAACGTCGTTTTTCCCCCAAATACACGTTTTTCCCATTTTCTGCATAATTGGGACCCTTTTGAATATTGAAAAAGGGTCCCATCTCAATTTTATAAAAGAAAAATGGGACCCCATCTGTTTCATTTTATGTTTCTTTGAACAAATCGTTTCTTATTCAGCAACCTGTGGCAGGGAGGCGAATCCTTTTTCCAGTTCTTCATCGGTCGGGATGTAATCGGTCATCTCGCCGTCGTTGAAACTCTGGTAGCCCTTCAGGTCGAAGTAGCCGGTTCCTGTCAGGCCGAAGAGGATCGTCTTCTCTTCGCCGGTCTCTTTACACTTCAAAGCCTCATCAATGGCTGCTTTGATGGCATGTGAGCTCTCCGGTGCCGGAAGGGTTCCTTCACTACGGGCAAAGAGCTCTGCTGCCTCAAATACGTCAGTCTGTTTTGCAGAGACTGCTCTCATGTAGCCGTCATGATACAGTTGGGAGAGGATCGTGCTCATACCATGGAATCTCAGGCCGCCTGCATGGTTTGCGGATGGAATGAATCCGCTGCCCAGCGTGTACATTTTTGCCAGCGGACAGATCATACCGGTATCGCAGAAGTCGTATGCAAACTTACCGCGTGTGAAGCTTGGGCAGGATGCCGGCTCAACAGCAACGATATCATAATCTGCTTCGCCGCGAAGTTTCTCACCCATGAATGGTGCGATCAGTCCACCAAGGTTGGAACCGCCGCCTGCGCATCCGATGATGATGTCCGGCTTGATCCCGTACTTATCCATTGCTGCCTTTGACTCCAGTCCGATGATACTCTGATGCAGAAGCACCTGATTCAGAACGCTTCCCAGAACGTAACGATAACCTTCGTTCTGTGTTGCCACTTCCACTGCTTCAGAGATTGCGCATCCCAGAGATCCCGTCGTTCCCGGGAACTCTTCCAGGATCTTGCGTCCGATATTGGTCGTATCCGATGGTGACGGGGTTACGTCTGCGCCGTAGACCCGCATGACCTCACGGCGGAATGGTTTCTGTTCATAACTGATCTTGACCATATAGACCTTGCAGTCCAGTCCAAAGTAAACGCAAGCCATGGAAAGTGCGGTTCCCCACTGTCCTGCTCCGGTCTCTGTGGTGACGCCCTTCAGACCCTGCTTCTTTGCGTAATATGCCTGCGCGATCGCGGAATTCAGCTTATGGCTGCCGGAAGTGTTGTTACCTTCAAACTTGTAATAAATCTTTGCCGGAGTATCCAGTGCCTTCTCCAGGAAATATGCACGGACCAATGGTGCCGGCCGGTACATTTTGTAGAAATCGATGATCTCGTCCGGGATCGGGATATACTTGGTGTCATTATCCAGTTCCTGTTTGCAAAGCTCCTCGCAGAAGATCGGAGAAAGCTCTTCCAGGGTCAGCGGCTGGCCGGTGCCCGGATTTAACAATGGTGCCGGTTTGTTCTTCATGTCGGACCTGATGTTATACCAACTTGTTGGGATCTCGCTCTCCTCCAGATAGATTTTGTAAGGGATTTCGTTACTCATGGTTTTTACCATCCTTTCTTTGTGTGCGGGAAGGTTTTTTCCCATTTCCGGGAATAAAAAAAACCCATCCCACAGTAATCTACTACTGCTGGGACAGGAGAATACGTTCACCTGCGGTGCCACCCAACTTGACGCACATCGCGCCCGCTCTGCGTATGCTATCACATACCGGATTTGTTTACGGAGTCCCTTCTCCGTCTCACATACTCCAAAACTATCGTCTTGTTTCCGCTCGCCCTCTGAAGTCCATTCAGTTTTTCATTTCCGCCACGCTTCCACCGTCCGCAGCTCTCTATCGGTAAAGAGGAAAAACCTACTCACTCTTCATCAACGGTTTAATTGTTGCCAATTATACACGCATTATTTCGATTGTCAATCTTTTTTGCAATTATTTTTTTTACCGTACTTCCGCCAGATTCAAAACCAGTTTTTCCGTTTTTTCCCAGCCTAAGCAGGCATCCGTAATGGATTTCCCATAAACGCCGCCGTCCGGTGCCTGGTTTCCGTCTTCGAGATATGATTCGATCATCAGACCTTTGATCAGTTTATAGATCGGCTCGGAATGTCTGGTGCTGTGCAGAACTTCCTTTGCGATCCGTATCTGCTCTTCGTACCGCTTTCCGGAATTGGCATGGTTGCAGTCGATGATGATTCCCGGATTCTGATAGTCACCCTGCTGATACAGATCACTGACTGCGTGCAGATCTTCAAAATGATAATTCGGCTGACTGAATCCATAGCGGTCGACTGCGCCACGCAGGATCGCATGCGTCATCGGATTTCCCTTGCTCGCCACCTCCCTATCCGTAAAGATAAAGGTATGGGCCGCCTGCGCTGCCTTGATAGAATTCATCATGACCGTCAGATCGCCACTTGTCGGATTCTTCATGCCAACCGGAACGTTAATCCCGCTGGCGACCAGCCGGTGCTGCTGGTTTTCCACGGAGCGTGCACCAACGGCCACATAGCCCAACACGTCCGATAAGAACCGGTAGTTTTCCGGATACAGCATTTCATCCGCACAGGAGAATCCCGTCTCCTGAAGCACTTTGATATGAAGTTTACGGATCGCAATGACGCCTTTCAGCAGGTTTGGCCGCTGTGTCGGATCCGGCTGATGCAGCATACCCTTATAGCCTTCTCCCGTCGTCCGCGGTTTATTGGTATAGACGCGCGGGATGATCAGGATCTTTTCTTCCACTTTTTCCTGCAGACCCCGTAACTTGCCAATATAATCTAATACCGCATCATCACGGTCAGCGGAACACGGCCCAACGATCAGCGCCAAACGGTCATCTTCTCCCGTGAAGATTTTCCGGATCGCTTCATCGTTCTGTGCCTTCTGCTGCTTATCCGCCGGCTTCAGCGGATACATATCCTGCACCTCTCTTGTGCTTGGCAGTTTTCTTTTATATTCGATATTCATCATAATCGTACTCTTTTCTGATCAATCAAAGATCGTAAGATCCATCCCTGCATTCTGCAGGACGCTGAAATAATCCGGCCAGCTTTTTGCGACTGCTTCCACTCCGAGGACCGTTGCTCCGGTCAGTGAGGCAGGGATGCTCAACGCCATGACGATCCGGTGATCATTGTGTCCATCCAGCGGTTGGGTTGGTTTGCTAAGGCCGACTGTTGTGATCTCCATCTCGTTTTCCCTGATTTTGCAGGTTACGCCGAACTTTTCCAGTTCGGCTGCCATCGCGCCAACGCGGTCGCTCTCTTTGATACGCAGCCGCCTGATCCCGGTAAATCGTCCTCCATGAAGGGCTGCCGCTGTGGCAAACAGGACCGGACCCAGGTCGGGAGTATCCGATAGATCGATCGTTTCTGTCCCTGCATCCCGCAGCATTCGGAAATATTCCAGGCATTTCTTATCCCCCTGGATGCTCTCCGGATTTAATCCGCTGATCACGAGTTCAGATCCGACTTCGTTGAAGGCATACAGAAATGCGCCATTTGACCAGTCGCCTTCCACAACATACTTGCCTGCCTGGTATTTCTGCCCGCCTCTGATCACAAAGGTATTTGGTTCCTTCTCCTCAACGGTCACGCCATATTTTTTCATGACATCGATCGTGATGTCGATATACGGGCGGCTTTCCACCGGTGGAAGCACTTTCAGGATGCTGTCTTCTTTTAAAACAGAAAGTGCGAACAGCATGCCGGTCACGAACTGGCTGCTGACATCGCCCCGTATCTGATATTTGCCTGCTTTCAGTTGTCCCTGCACGCGGATTTGATCCGCAGTTTTTTCCACAAAGATCCCGCACCCGGCGAACAGTTCTTCATAGATTCCGATCCCGCGCTCGATCAGACGCGGCGTGCCGGTAAAGGTGCCTTCTCCGCGGACAGCCAGCGCAAGAGGTATAAAAAACCGCAGGGTGCTTCCGCTTTCCCTGCATGGAAAAATCCCGTCTCCGCGCAGCGCCTGCATACAGTCTCTGGTGGCAAGCATATCCTCGCTGTCAGAAATGCCTTCCACCTGACATTCGCCCTCTGCCAGAACCGCACCGATCAGCATCCGGTGCGCATAACTTTTGGACGGCGGAACGGCTGCCGTTCCTTTCAATTTTCCGGGTTGAATCGCAACTTTCATTGTTTTGGCTTACTCTGCCAGATAATCCGTCCCGTATCGCGTTGCCAGAAGATCGGCTGTCACGATTGCGGTCACACTGTCGATGACCGGGCAGGCTCTCCGGATGATTGCAGGATCATGCCGTCCATTCACACAGAAATCAATGTTTTCCTGTTTCTGAAAGTCGATCGTCTTCTGATCCTGCGCGATGGACGCAGTTGGTTTGATGGCACAGCGGAAGACCACCGGCATACCATTGGTAATTCCTCCGTTGATCCCGCCGTTGTGATTGGTTTCTGTATAGACATCCCCTGCATCATTGATGCGCAGCGGATCATTTGCTTCGCTTCCTTTCATATCCGCCAGCGCGAATCCGCTGCCGAACTCCACGCCCTTCACTCCGCCAATGCTGAACAGGATATGGGAGAGCTGGCTTTCCACGCTGTCAAACCACGGCTCACCCAAGCCTCGCGGAAGTCCTGTGATTGTTGTTTCGGTAGTACCGCCGACACTGTCATTTTCTGCAGCGGCTTTTCGGATCTGCTCATCGAAATCCCCATCGCTGATGCCTCCGCAGCTGTCGATATGTGTCTCGATCCGGATCCCTTTCTTTTCCAGGGCCGGGATCAGGATTCCGCCTGCTGCCACGAGCGCCGCCGTGAGACGGCCGGAAAAATGACCGCCGCCACGATAATCCTCAAATCCGTGATATTTGCAAAAGGCAGCATAGTCCGCATGAGACGGACGTGCCGGTCCATATGTATAATCTTTGCTCCGGGTATCCTCGTTCGGGATCACGATGGCAAGCGGGGTTCCCGTGGTCTTGCCATTAAACACACCGCTCAGGATCTGAAAATGATCTTCTTCCCTACGCGCGGTATCAAGGTCTGAAGAGGGCCTTCTTTTTGAAAGAAAATCAGCCATTACCTCTTCGTTCACATCGATCCCAGGTGCAAGCCCATCCAAAACCACACCAATCGCCGGTCCGTGGCTTTCTCCGAATAAGGTTACGGATATACTGTTTCCAAATGTGTTCTTCATAATATTTCTTCCATCTGCTCCGGTGTGATCTCCCGGATCTCAAAACTGCCGACTGCCGGAACATAGATCACAGACAGGCAGTCTTTCTGCATTTTTTTATCATGCAGGATGAGCGGCATGAGCTCCTCTTTTCCCCATGTCAGATCGACCGGCAAGTCAAACTTCTTGAGGACCGGCAGAAGTTCCGCGCGGACCCCTTTGCTGCACATCGGCAGCATGCCAAGCGCCACACATTCACCATGCAAAAGTTTTCCTTCATTCAGGCTTTCGATCGCATGCCCGATGGTATGGCCAAAATTTAATATCTTACGGATCCCCTGTTCTTTCGGATCCTGTTCCACAACGTCTTTTTTGATCTGCAGAGCCTTTGTGATGATCTCCTCCAGATCTACCTCTATGTCTGTGCTGTTTTGATCTGTTCGAACAGCGCTGCGTCACTGGTTGCCGCCATTTTGATCGCCTCTGCCATGCCGGCAGAGAACTGTCTTGGAGCCAGTGTTTCCAGTGTCTCCGGATCGATCAGCACTTTCTTTGGCTGATAGAACGCCCCGACGATATTTTTCACGCCATCCAGATCGATCGCCGTCTTTCCTCCGATGGAGGAATCAACCTGCGAAAGCAATGTGGTCGGCACATTATAAAAATCGATCCCGCGCATATAGCAGGCAGCCGCGAATCCGGCCAGGTCACCTACCACGCCGCCACCCACAGCGACCACACAGTCTTTGCGGGTGAACGATGCTTCCAGCATTTTCGATAAAAGCAGCCGGAAAAAGGAAAAGTCCTTGGTCGCTTCTCCTTCAGGAAGTGTTACCAGAACACCGACCTTGCTCTGCTCCAGGATCTTCTGCGCATAGGCCGGCGGAACGCCGTCATCCGTCACAACCAGTACGCGGCGGTTCAGATCCAGAAGCTCTCCGGCTTTCGCCAGAACGCCCCGTTCGATCACAATATCATAACTGTCTTTTCCTAAGTGCATCGAAAGGATCATGGCTTTACTCGTTCAAAAAAGTGCCGGCCAGTTTCAGTTGTCCGCAGACCGCGCCGATCTCCTGCAGCATATTCTGCCCATCTTCGCTGGCGATATTGCCCTCTGCCTCGACGTAGAAATAATACTGCCACATAAGGCCTTTCATCGGACGGCTCTTTAAGTTGCGCATATTGAATCCGTGGGAGCCGATAATATCCAGCGTGATCGCAAGGGATCCTGCTTCATTCGGCACGGTAAACATCAGAATGAAGTTGCAGTTATCGTTCCGTTCGTTCTCCGGTGGCAGACTCTTCACACGGGAGAATACAGCAAAGCGGGACGAATTATTCCGATTGCTGTGAATCTTCCGTTCCAGGACCACCAAATCAAACAGCTGTGCTGCTTCCTCCGAACCGATGGCTGCGATGGACGGGTCGTTCTGCTCTTTGACAAAAGCAGCGGCTCTTGCCGTGTTGGAATACTCCATCGCCGTAAATCCATGCTCTTTAATATAGGCATCACACTGTGCAAGCGCCTGCGGATGGCTGACGACCGTTTTGATCTGTCCGATCTGCGTTCCCGGAAGTGTCAGCAAGTTCTGCTCCACGTCAAAGTTCACGACCCGGTTTACATACAGATTCCCGGAATACATCAGATCCATGACATTTCCGACTTCTCCTGCATAGCTGTTTTCGATCGGAAGCACCGCGCAGTCGATTTCTCCTTTTTCCGCAGCGGCAAAAGCCGGTTCAAAATTGCTAAAGGAGACCAGTTCCGCCTCCGGAAACAGCCGTTTTGCCGCGATATATGCATATGCCCCCGGAACTCCGCTGTATCCGACCTTCATGCCATTCATCAACTTGCTCTGGTATGCGCAGGAGATGTCCATGACGCTCCTTTGAAAGTCTACATAATACGGCTTGAGTTCTTCACTTTGAATCTTTTCGCAGCCTTTTTCGATCACGATCTTTTCCCTTGCCTCGTCTTTGATCGGCAGGGATCGTTCTTTCTTATATTCGGCAACCTTTTCGGCTGCCTTCATCCGCTCTTCAAAGAGCTTTACCATCTGATCATCGATTTGGTTGATCCGCTCTCTGATCTCATCAAGATTTCCCAATTTTAATTCCTCCGGAATACTTTCGTGCATTAATGATGTATCTTATCATTTTGCTATTATTAAAGTCAATTTATTGTTGACATTTACGCGTTAACGTACTAAAGTGTCGCTCAAAGCATTCTTTTTTATTATTTGGAGGAAATAATAATGATCGTAGTTCTGAAACCGAAGGTGGAAGTTGACAAGCGGGAGCATCTGATCGACTGGCTCAAAGGAATGGGCGTGGACGTCCATGTATCTGTTGGCGAGTATCAGACGATCCTTGGACTGGTCGGCGACACCACCCGGTTGGACATGGATCTGATCGACAGTCTGGATATCGTGGATTCCGTCAAGCGGATCACGGAACCTTTCAAATGCTGCAACCGGAAATTCCATCCGGATGATACCGTTGTGCAGGTGGGTGACGTGAAGATCGGCGGCGGATATTTCTGCATGATCGCCGGTCCGTGTTCCGTGGAATCAGAAGAACAGATCATTACCGTTGCGAAGGCCGTGAAAGAAGCCGGCGCTGATATGCTGCGTGGCGGCGCGTTCAAGCCGCGGACCTCTCCTTATGATTTCCAGGGATTGAAGGCCGACGGCCTGGAATTGCTGAAAATTGCCCGCGCAGAAACCGGTCTTCCGATCGTGACCGAGATTATGAGTACGGCAGATCTTCCGCTTTTTGAGGATGTGGATGTGCTCCAGGTCGGTGCTCGCAACATGCAGAACTTTGATCTGCTGAAAGAGATCGGTATGACAAATAAGCCGGTCCTGCTGAAAAGAGGTCTCGCAAACTCTCTGAAAGAACTCCTGATGAGCGCGGAATACATCATGGCCAGCGGAAATGAGCAGGTCATCCTGTGTGAGCGTGGCATCCGGACGTTTAGTGATTATACCCGCAACACTCTGGATGTTTCAGCCGTGCCGATGCTGCATGAGCTGTCGCATCTCCCGGTCATCGTGGATCCAAGCCATGCGACTGGGATCGCCCGTCTTGTTCCGCCGATGGCAATGGCTGCAACCGCAGCCGGTGCGGATGGTCTGATCATTGAAGTGCACAACGATCCTCCTCACGCACTCTGCGACGGTGCGCAGTCCCTGCGTCCGGAAGAATATGCCGATCTGGCGGAAAAGATCCGTTCGATCCGCACTGCTCTAGCTTAAAAAAACATTGAGGAAAATCATCATGACAGAAACGCCTGTTTTTCATATTGGGATCGTAGGACTCGGCCTGATCGGCGGGTCCTTTGCAAAAGCATATCATGCAGCCGGCCATAAGGTACTGGCTTTCGATACCGATGAGGCCATTTTGGATTTTGCCAGGCTGAGCGGAAACGTGGACGATGTCCTTTCCAGAGAAAACATGAAGGATTGCGACCTGATCCTGATCTGTGTCTATCCGCAGGCTGCTGTTGATTTTCTGGAGGCAGAAGGTCCATATATCGGAAAGCATCCGGTTGTGATCGATTGCTGCGGAACCAAGCGCGTCCTGACCAAGGCCGGTATGGATGCCGCAAAGCGTTTTGGTTTTACGTTCGTCGGCGGACATCCGATGGCCGGCACACAATACTCCGGCTTCAAGCACGCCCGGAAAGACTTGTACAAAGGCGCGCCAATGGTCATCGTTCCGCCAACCAATGATGACATCGATCTGCTCATGCGGATCAAGGAACTCCTTGAGCCGGTCGGATTCCGGAGCATCACCGTTTCCTCCGCGGAAGAGCATGATGCCATGATCGCGTTCACGTCCCAGCTGGCACACGTCATTTCCAGCGCTTACATCAAGAGCCCGACCGCCCGCGAGCACAAAGGCTTTTCTGCTGGCAGCTACAAAGATATGACCCGTGTGGCATGGTTAAATCCGGAAATGTGGACCGAGCTGTTCCTGGATAACAAAGACAATCTGATCCATGAGATCGATCTTCTGGTCGAACATCTGTCTGAATATAAAGAGGCCATCGCTGCCGAAGACAGCGAGGCCCTTATAAAACTTCTTCAGGAAGGAAAAACACTCAAAGAAGAAATTGACGGATAATAATACTGGGAGGGACAAATCAATGACCAGCACAAAACTCGAATTTGACAATCTGCTCAACGTCCGTGATCTTGGCGGCATGGTCACCAAAGACGGCCGAAAAATAAAGGAAGGAAAGCTCTTTCGGAGCTGCCTTCTGTATGACGCAAGCGACAAAGACAAAAAAATCTTAGCGGATAAGATCGGCATCATCGTGGACTTCCGGTCGGACGATGAGATCGCATCCCGCCCGGATCCGGAGATTGAGGGCGTAGCATATCTGCATCTTCCGGCCTACGACAATACCATGCAGGCTGGTCAAAACATCCAGAAGACAGCGAAAGACCCGTCGGCCAAGCCTTTCCATGATGCCGACCGGACGCGCCGCGCCATGGCCGGCGTTTACATGCGCTTTGCGGAAAATGAATTCACAGTTGGCCAGTTCGGGACCTTTCTTCACATCCTGCTGGATAAAAACTATAAATCTGTACTTTGGCACTGCACGGCCGGAAAGGACCGCACCGGATTTGCGACCGCTATCCTCCTGAAGATTCTTGGCGTCGATGATGCTTCGATTGTGGAAGATTATATGCTCACGAATCAATACTGGGGATCAGAAGTGGAAAAGGCCAAGCAGGATTTCCGGAAAGAGAATGGGTATCTGCTGCCAGAAAATGAACGCGCGCTGGAATACCTCCACCTCGCTTGGGGAGAATATGTGACGGGCACTCTGGACCGTGCCTGTGAGATTTACGGTGACTTTGATCACTATGTCTCCGAGGGGTTGCATCTCACGGAAGCGGAAATCGCTCAGCTGAAGGAGATGTATCTGGAGTAAGATTTTCGCATTTAAATCATATCGGTTTTAATGTTTGAAACGTACTTTTGTTATAACGAGATGTTATTACAAGAGTACGTTTTGTGATTTCCCTTTCTTTTCTTTTTCTATTAGAATACAGGCGAATCAAGAAAAACTCATTTTTTAGGATAGGAGAGATTAATATGAATTCGTTTGAAAAATACGGAAAAATGCTGAGCATGACGCCTTATGCTGACCGCAGTGAAATGCCGATCATGCCGATGATGCTGGCAACCTATGGCCCTTTGGGCGGCAAAACCCAAAAAGAGATCCTGGATCCGGATCCGACCAACTGGCTGGAGTCTGTTGAAAACACCTGGGCAAAGATCGGTGTGCCGGATGTTTCCATGGCAATGGAACCGCTGGACACCACCTTCATCATGGGG
>JAFZKG010000145.1 GCA_017553695.1 Lachnospiraceae bacterium | reverse complement strand
AGAACATACGGATTCAGCCCATGGATGCGTAGTTGCCGAGATTGTTGTATTCTTCTTATTCCAGTGTTCCATGGTCGGTCTCATAATATGGAACAGAGTGGAACATGATATCGTTATAAACACCGTCGATGATCCGGTATGCGTAGAGGCCTTCTGTGCCGTCTGCCATGTAGCACCATTCGTTCGCCGGCCCGATGATCCATTCGCCCAGATAGAACTCGCCTTCTGGAGTTTCATGCCCATCTCTGCGGCCAGTGGAGCAGGCGAGCACGCGGAGAGGCGTCAGATTGCCGTCATCATCTTTTGAATAAACGATCGTGACGTTCTGTGCGGTATTGACATGGAGAGAGTAGTCTGTGCTGTCGCCGACGGTCGGCCAATCATCGTTGATCTCGATCGTATCTCTCCGGTAGGTCGGCTCGACATATTCCTTCGGGATGTCACTTCCTCCGGAACTGCCAGTCACGGATTCTGTCTGATTCTGTGGATCGGATGGAGTGTTTTTCTTATTCCTGCAGGAAACGATAACGACTACGATGATCGCGATGAGCAGGATGAATGCCAGGACGGTAAAGATCCGGATCCTGGTATAGGCGCGTTTCTGCGCTTTTTTACGGGCAGCAGCACTTGCGCTTGTCCGATTTGTATTTGTGCGGGGTCTTTGCCCCTGATTCACTGGTCTGTTTGCCATTGATCAATCTCTCTTCTTCTTATTCGGTAATGTTTACCGTGATCGTTTTTTCCGCATAGGAAGATCCCAGCGTGATATTAATGTACACATCATAACTGCCGGCCGTATTAAAATCAACTGAATCGGAATAGATATTTGCATACCCCTTGACACTGTTGCCGTAATTATCGGTAACGGCAATCGCTGCATACAGAGCGTCTGCATCCGAACCGACTGGAAGTGATACGGAATCCGGTCCGATCGTCATGGTATAGGATGGCCAAGGATTTCCCGGATCCGGATCGGTCGGATCCCACTGGTTGACCTGAGGAATGTCATCCGGTACTTTGTATATTCCCGGCATGCCCCAAGGACCAGGGCTGTCATAATCCGTATAAACCACGACCTGTGTGCCCCAAGGCATGTTGTAATAGATCCAGGATGCGTCGGCAACGCAGAGGCGGATGCAGCCTAAGGAAGCAGGACCGCCGAGTTTGTTGTATTCGCCGATCTCAATATTACCAGGAGCCGGCTCCCAGCTCGGAACCGCATGGAAGAGAATATCGCCGTTGAATCTTGTGACGTAGGCCGCCCAGGAGCCGTCTGCCATATAGCCCCAGTCAAATTTATCACTGGTATAGAAGACGCCTTCCGGTGTTTCCTGGCCGGCGCGTCCGCAGGAGCATGCCATGCTCCTGATCGGATACTTGCTGTCATCGGAGTAGCATTCATATACCGTCACGCAGCAGTAAGCCAGATTGACCCAGATGGAGTAGCCTGTGAAATACGGTTCGTCCGGTTCTGCCCAGGTCTCTTCCGTATCAGGTTCTTCCGTTGGTTCCTCTGTTTCCGGCTCTTCGGTCGTTGTTTCCGGAGTGGTCGCTTCGGTCGTCGTTTCCGGAGTGGTTGTGGTCTCAATCTGTTTTTTTGTGGTCGACTCCGGTTGTTTTTCTTCTTTCTTTTTTCCGCATCCGGTCAGAAGCAACGCCAGGACCAGAAGCAGAGCGGAGCAGGTAAGCAAGACTCGTTTCATGCGTTTCCTACGGCCTCCTTTGCCAGCTTGTCAGCAATCTCATTATAGGTATCTCCGGAATGCGCTTCCACTTTCCGGAATGTGACATGGAGATCTTTGCTGATCTCTTCATAAAAAGCACGATATTTCTTTGTCCATTCTTTTTTTGCTTTCCATTCACCGGTGCACCATTTGGCGATCCCTTCATAGTCATGGTAAATGGTAAGTTCTTTCAGCCCCAGTTCTTTTGCAGTCTTCATGGCCTGTGCGGCTCCCATGATCTCGCCGGCAACATTCCGCATCCCGGCCAATTCTTCGTGAGAGAAGGCCTTGGATATATGGAGTTCCTGTGGCGTGCCGTCCTGGTTGACCGCATCGGTAAAGAAAACGATCCCGTATCCGAATCGTTTTGTTTCCACGTTATAACTTCCGTCTACATAGGCGTGAGGCATAGAGTTCCTTTAATATTTATACAAATAGTTGTCGATCTCCCAGTTGGAAACGCGCATGCTGTATTCGTTCCATTCGCGTTTCTTCGCTTCCACATAGCGATCATAGATATGGGAACCTAAAACATCTGCGACGAAGCGGTCTTTTTCCACTTTGCTGATCGCTTCAAACAGATTGGCCGGGAGTTTCTTGACGCCGCTCCGGGTCAGTTCCCGCCGACTCATCTCGAAAATGTTTTTGTCGATGGATGGAGGAGGAGTCATGTTTTTCTGGATTCCTTCCAGGCCTGCTTCCAGACAGAGCGCAAGCGCCAGATATGGATTGGCGGATGGATCCGGGCTGCGCAGCTCGATCCGGGTACTTTGTCCGCGGCTGCTTGGGATGCGGATCAGAGGAGAGCGGTTCTGAGCGGACCAGGCGATATAGACCGGCGCCTCAAAATCCGGTACCAGCCTCTTATAAGAATTCACTAGAGGATTGGTCACGATGGAGATGCCTTCGATATGGCGCATGATGCCTGCCATGAACGCGTAAGCCTCTTTGCTGAGCCCGTTCTCATCTTTTTCATTAATGAAAGCATTTTTGCCGTCCTTGAACAGGGACATATTCAGATGCATGCCATTGCCGGCCTGATTGGAGATCGGCTTCGGCATGAAGGTCGCATGCAGGTTATGCTTTTCTGAAACGGTTTTTACGGCATATTTAAACGTCATGATGCTGTCAGCTGCCTGCAGCGCTTTGGCATACATAAAATCGATCTCGTGCTGGGCAGGGCCGCATTCGTGATGGGAAGCCTCGATGACAAATCCAAGTGCTTCCAGCGCAAGAACGATATCTTTCCGGGCTTCCTCTCCCAGATCGTTCGGACCAAGGTCGAAATAACCGCCTTTGTCGTAAGCATCCAGGGTAGGGTTGCCTTTTTCATCATTTTTTAATAGATAGAATTCACATTCCGGGCCGACGTTGAATTCATAGCCCAGTTCGGCAGCGTGGTCGATGGCTTTCCGCAGAATGTGCCGCGGATCGCCTTCAAACGGCTGCCCGTCAATGCGATAGACGTCACAGATCAGGCGGGCAACTTTGCCGCGTTCCTGCCCCCATGGATGAATGGCAAAAGAATCCAGGTCCGGGTAGAGCGCCATGTCGGATTCTTCGATCCGGACAAATCCGTCGATAGAGGAGCCGTCAAAACGGACTTTATTGTCCAGCGCTTTCTCCAACTGGCTCGGGGTGATGGAAACATTTTTCATGGCGCCAAAAATATCCGTAAATTGCAAACGGATAAACTTGACGTCTTCGTCATAAACTATTTTACTGATCTCGTTTTTTGTGTATTTCATCTCGCACCTTCGAAGGTGCCTGACAACGTGAACTTGAAAAAGGGTTAGGGCATTTTAATGATTTGAAACTAGATCATCAATAGAAAGCTCACGATGCCAGACACCACAGGCCTCATTCTCTGCACATTTCTCGAAAAATGACAAAATCATGAGGAGAAATGACGAATTGACAATTAGGGCTTGTCAATCTGTCATTATTTATATGACATAACGGCAGAAAAGTCAATAGATAAATTGAAAAAAATTAAAAAAATATGCCGAAACGGCATAAAATACTGAAATTGATGACAAATAAAGGCATTTTAAGGCAGAAAAAGAGAGGGAAAAGATGGAAATGAGTAGAAAGTATGACGGAACGTCATAAAAATAATGTCATTATGACAAATATAATAGAACAAAAATAAGAAAATAACTGTAAAAATGAGCAAATAAAGAGAAGATAATGTCAAAACGACATAGCTTTTATGTCATTCTGACACTTCTTCCGTCTCGATCTGTCCCCAGATCAGTCCGTAATAGTCATAAAGAGGGATATTCTGTGACAGGACCATTTTATTCTTGACGACGTTCTTTGTGTGCTTGATGTAGTCATCCAGATCGTCATAGGCGCCGTAAGCATGACCGGTCGTATTCTGCCAGGTGATCGTTTTCAGATCACTCCAGTCCGAGAAGCATGCCGGAATCGTTTCCTTTGATGTTTTCAGTTCGTCGATCGGTGTGAAGGTATTGGCAACATGGTTGTAATATCCGTAACTGGAAAGCCAGCTGTAATCCGAAAAGATGACCAACGGTTCGGTTCCCGGATCTAAAACATCTCTTCCTGCGAGCACGCGGGAATCGAATTCCATACCAAACAGATTGGAAACGGTCGGCAGAATGTCGGCACTGTAAACCGGATCGGTGATCACGACGCTGTTTTCGCCTTCCATGGACGACGTCCAGATGACCAAAGCATTATGGCTGTAATCCACGTTGGTTTCCGGGGTAAAGCCGAACATATTGATCAGGTTTGCTTCCACGTTGAAGTAGTCGACGTGGCCCTTTTCATCGATCACGTAGTCATCGGAAAGGCTGTACGGATAATGATCGCCTGTCATGACGATGACGGTGTTTTCCAGAATGCCTGCCTGTTCCAGTTCCGCAAACAGATATTCCATCGATTTTTCGAATTCCAGATTTGCCGCAAGGTAGCTTAGGACGGAGTTGGTATAATCATAGCCCTTCCGTTCTGCCCATGCCTTTACTTCATCGATATTCTTATTCACGACGAAGTTTGTGGAGTCATATTTGGAATGTCCGCTCAATGTCATGAAATAGATATTGAATGGAGAATTATCCTTAAAACGCGGGATTGAAAACTGCATCATCTCCACGTCGCTCTGTGGCCACGCGGTCCGTCCGGAAAGACCATACATGCCACTGCCATTTGCCACATATTTGGTATAACCCAGATTGCAGTGCGTCAGATTACGGTCAAAGTAATCATAGGTGCCGTTATGATAAGCGATGCTGGTATAGTCCCTTCTCAAAAACTGATTGCCGAGCGTCAGGTACATGTTGTCACCGACGGTTTCCAACATGGAATAGTATCCATTCGAAGGAAGAAGGCCGGTCAGGATCAGGAATTCGCCTGTCGTAGTGGAACCGCTCCATAATGGCTGATAATAGTTTTCAAAAAGGAATCCGTTGTTGACCATCCGATACAGGATCGGCGTCAGTTCTTCGTCCACGACATACGGGGTAAATGATTCCGCCGTGATCTCAATCAGATTCATGCCTTCAAACATACCGGTGTACTCGTTCTTTTTGGAAGGATTGACCGTTTTCAGATACTTGCTCAGTTCCCGTATACCAACATCCGTTGTGCTGTCCTTGATGGCGTCAAAGTCGATATCCATCAGGTGGTAGTTTTCCGGGTCCTCGATGACCGGAGGATCGTTCTCGATCACAAAGTGCAGTTTGAACGGATTCTTGAATACAGCATAAAACGTATCCAGTTTTGTTGCCGTCTGGACGCCGAAAAACTTGATTGCGGTATCATAGGTATATTCACTGGTGGCAGCCTTCCAGGAAGGAACGATGTTACAGATCGGAAGGGATGCGATCACTTCCATGATTGCCGCGACCAGGATAATCTGCAGATAACCGATCCCTTTAAATCGTTTAAAACTGATCTTCTTAAACACAAGGAAAAAGACCAGATACAGAATGACCGGGATCTCGAAGATCAGGATCGTGGTCCAGTTTCCGAGAATGATCTTGAGGATATAATTACTGGCTTCCGTCGCAACACCTTTGGCACCGCCGAAGATCGACTGCGGTCCGATATAGATATTGAATTCAAATTCCACGAAGTGGAAGATCATGAACAGGACGGCGCTCGCCTGCAGGAGGATGGCTCCGAAAATGTTGTTCACGGTTTCGTTTTTTGTAACCGTGGAAAGCATGGAGAGCAGCAGTCCTCCGGCGATGGATGCGCAAGGCATTGCCAGCCACCAGAAAGCGCCGGGCATTGCTTTGATCGAGATAATCCGGAAAATGACTTCAAAATAAATAAGCGCAGCGGGGAAAATAGCCGCGCTTATTATCTGTCTTTTACTGTATGTCTTGCCATGTGAAAGAAACTCTTTCAGCTTTTGTTTGAACATTCCCTGCTTAAGCTCCTGGATATGCTTTTTCTTCCTTCTCCAGATAGGTCAACAGTTCATCAAATGTCAGGATGCCAAGATCCTGGTTCTCTCCGTCGTCACGGCGGCGGACGGAAACGGTGCCGGCTTCCTCTTCTTTTTCACCGACCACAAGAATATAAGGAACACGCTCATTTCTTGCGGCACGGATCTTGTAGCCGATCTTTTCCGAACGCTCGTCAACTTCTGTACGGTATCCGAGTTTCTTCAGTTTTGCCTCGACCTCTTCCGCATAACCCGTATATTTCTCCGAGATTGGAAGGATCTTCACCTGGACCGGGCTGAGCCAGAACGGGAACTTGCCGGCAAAGTGCTCGATCAGGATGCCGATGAAACGCTCAATAGAGCCAAAGCAGACGCGGTGGATCATGATCGGGCGGTGCGCCAGACCATCCTGTCCGATGTATTCTGCTTCACAACGCTGCGGAAGCTGGAAGTCCAGCTGAATCGTGCCGCACTGCCAGGTCCGTCCGAGGGAATCTTCCAGATGGAAGTCGATCTTCGGTCCATAGAAAGCGCCGTCGCCTTCGTTAATGACATATGGAAGCGCCAGATCATCCAGCGCGTTTTTCAGTCCGTTGGTTGCCATCTCCCAGTCTTCGTCGGAACCCATGGAGTTTTCCGGACGGGTCGACAGTTCCACATGATATTTGAACCCGAATTTCGAGTACACTTCATCGATCAGTTTCACGACGCCTTTGATCTCGTATGGAATCTGTTCCGGTGTCATGTAAATATGCGCGTCATCCTGGTTGAAGCAGCGCACACGCATAAGGCCGTGCAGCTGTCCGGATTTCTCGTGACGGTGGACCAGACCAATCTCGCCCATACGGATCGGAAGATCACGGTAGGAATGCGGCTCCATCTTATAGACGAGCATGCCGCCCGGGCAGTTCATCGGCTTGATGGCGAAATCTTCTTCGTCGATCACGGTCGTATACATATTCTCGCGATAGTGATCCCAGTGGCCGGAAGTTTCCCAAAGCTTGCGGTCCAGCATGATCGGAGTGGAGATCTCCACATATCCGTCGCGGGTATGGATGTGACGCCAGTAATCCAGAAGGAGATTCTTCAGGATCATTCCCTTTGGCAGGAAGAACGGGAAGCCAGGGCCTTCTTCCATCAGAGTAAAGAGACCGAGTTCTTTTCCAAGTTTCCGGTGGTCACGTTTCTTTGCTTCCTCGATCCGGGTGAGTTCTTCATCCAGAGCTTCTTTGTTCGGGAAAGAAATTCCATAGATACGGGTAAGCATCTTATTCTTTTCATTGCCGCGCCAGTATGCGCCTGCAACCGATGTCAGTTTGAATGCCTTGATGGCGCTGGTATATGTCACATGAGGTCCTGCACAAAGCTCCAGGTATTCACCCTGCTGGAAGAAAGAAAGAACTTCGTCTTCCGGAAGATCATTGATCAGCTCGACCTTATAATCTTCTCCTTTTTCTGACATGGTCTTCAGGGCTTCTTCGCGCTCCATGGTGAAGTGCGTCAGACGCAGGTTCTCTTTCACGATCTTTTTCATTTCTGCTTCGATCTCAGCCAGATTCTCATCTGTGAAATCGAAATCAAAATCAAAGTCATAATAGAACCCGTCTTTGATTGCCGGACCGATGGCACACTTCGTGGTCGGGTAGAGCCTCTTCACGGCCTGCGCCATGATATGGGAGGTCGTATGGCGGAACGCCTCGCGGCCGACTTCATCTTCAAAGGAACATTCCTGGACTGTGCCATCCTGCAATATCACTTTCATAAGTATCTCCTTTTTGTCTTTATTATAAAGTTAGGCTAACGGTAAGAATAGCACAGTCGGTTGAAAATGTCACGAATTATCTCGATATCCTGCATACAGGTTTTTCTTTTGTTTCCTGTGGGATTTGTTATAATAGCGGCATGAAAAAAATCGTAGTATTCCTTATCTGCATCGCACTGGCAGCAGGGTGCATCCTTCTGCCGGGCTGCGGTAATAAAAAGAACGAGCCGGAGACAAAGCAAAGCAGCGGAACATCCCGGATTCAGATCGTTGCGACAAACTTTCCTCTGTATGATTTTGCGAGAGCTGTCAGCGGGAGAGGGAGCGAAATGATCCAGGTGGACGTGACAATGCTCCTTGCCCCGGGCATGGAAACACATTCCTATGAACCGACCCCGCAGGACATCATCAGGATCCAGGACTGCGACCTGTTCCTGTATATCGGAGGCGAGAGCGACGAATGGGTGGAGGAGATCCTGTCCTCCATGGATCAGCCGGTCAATGCGCTGAAACTCATGGATTATGTGGATCCATTGGAAGAGGAAGGCACCGAAGAGAGCGAATATGACGAGCATATCTGGACCTCTCCTGTGAATGCAGTGAAGATGATTGGAGCGATCCGTGATGAGGTCTGGAAACTGGTCAACCGGAAACAGAGCGAACTCGGGATCGAATCCTATCAGCCGATCGCGGATATGTACGCGGGATATGCAGACGCTTATATTCACGAGATCGAGGCGCTGGATCAGGAATTCCGGACTTTTTTTGAGAGCGTGGAGAACAAAACAGTGTTTTTCGGAGATCGCTTCCCGTTCCTTTACTTTGTAAAAGAATATGGGCTTTCTTACTATGCGGCCTTCCCGGGATGCTACGAAGGGAGCGAGCCTTCGGCTGCAGATATTACCGGGCTGATTGATGAGGCAAGAGCGCTTTCGGTCAGTACGATCTATTATATTGAATTGTCTAATCACCAGATCGCGGATGTGATCGCGGAATCGACCGGCGCATCCACCGCGATGATCCATACCTGCCACAATGTTGCGCAGGAAGACTTCAATAGCGGCGTGACTTATCTGGACCTGATGCGGGATGATCTGGCAACGTTTCAGGCTACCATGAAATAATGCTGCAGATCTGTGGAATCAAAAAAGAATACCGGACAGGCGATCTCCTGCAGAAGGCTCTCGATGACGTGAGCCTGAATCTGCGTGACAATGAATTCGTTGCCGTCTTAGGACCATCCGGGTCGGGCAAGACCACGCTGCTGAATATCATCGGCGGGCTGGACCGCTATGATGAAGGCGACCTGATCATAAACGGCATCTCAACAAAGGAATACCGGGACCGGAACTGGGATACCTACCGGAACCATTCTGTCGGATTTGTTTTCCAAAGTTACAATCTCATCCCGCACCAGAGCGTCCTTTCCAATGTGGAACTGGCGCTGACACTGGCCGGCGTCCCGCCGAAAGAGAGGCGGGAACGCTCCCTGAAAGCGCTTGAGGATGTCGGGCTGGGCGATCAGATCCATAAAAGGCCGAACCAGCTTTCCGGCGGGCAGATGCAGAGGGTCGCTTTGGCAAGGGCGCTCGTAAATGATCCGGATATTCTGCTGGCAGATGAGCCGACCGGAGCATTGGATACGGAGACCAGCCTTCAGGTCATGGACCTTTTGAAGAAAGTGGCGGATGACCGCCTGGTCGTCATGGTTACGCATAATCCGGATCTGGCCGCACAGTATGCGTCCCGCATTGTGAAACTCCGCGACGGAAAGATCACCGACGACAGCATGCCATATACGGATGAGGAAGTGAGCGCGGATCTGGCGAAAAAAGCGGAGGCGGAGAAGGCAGAAGCAGGCGCTCTGAAGAAGAACCGTCATTCCCGGATGTCCTTCTTGACCGCACTCCTGTTAAGTTTCAACAATCTCAGGACCAAGAAAGGGCGTACGATCCTGACGTCCTTTGCCGGAGCGATCGGGATCATCGGCATCGCGCTGATCCTTTCCCTGTCAACTGGCGTCAATGATTATATCGATCAGATTCAGAAAGACACGATGACAAGCTATCCGATCTCCATCACGTCGACCAGTTTTGACCTGTCTTCCCTGATGTCTCCAAACGGGAATGCGCCAATAGAAGGAGACGATAGAGAGAAGAAACAGCGGGAATCGGATACCGTCTATGCGAGCTATGCGGACCTGGAGCTGAACACTTCTGTTACGACCAGCATTAAGGAAAACAACCTGACCGATTTCAAGAAATATCTGGACGATCCGAATAGCGAGATCCACCAGTATATTGGAGAGCATGGCATCGTTTACTCCTACAATGTGGATTTTAAAGTCTTTGCGTTTGACGCAGATAATCATCTGATCGATACGGACGCGGATACGAGCAGTGAGTATGCTTCCCAGAGCAGTATTTTCGGCAACCTGGTAGAAGCGCGTTCTCTTATGAGGAGCAATATGTCCACTTTGATGGGCGGCTCCGGGACAAATCACGCGGAAAATTTTACCGAAATGCAGGCGGGCGCAAACGGGGATATTGTCAGTCAGGTGGTCAAAGATAATTATGACGTCGTCTATGGCAGCTGGCCGAATGACTATGATGAAGTGGTGCTTGTGCTGAACCGGAATGATACGTTGTTTGCCGGCACGCTTTATCAGCTGGGGCTGATCACGGAACGGCAATATAAAAGAGCCATTGAAAAGATCAAAAACGATCAGGAAGCTGATGAAGTGAAGTTCAGTTACGCAAGGCTTTTGGAACACAGTTTTTATCTGATCCCGGCATCGGATTACTATGAAGAAAAAGAAAACGGAACCTTTTCTTATATCGGTGACGATCAGAAGAAACTGGAACAGGCGGCAAAAAACGGCGTGAAGCTGAAAGTCGTCGGTCTTGTCAAAGTGAAGGAAGACGCAAAGGTGCAGGACCTGAACACGGCAGTCGCGTATACGACACTTCTGACCGACTATATTATTTCGCACTGTGCAGACAGTCCGGTCGTGCAGGCGCAGGAGAAAGAAAAGGATATCGATGTGCTGACCGGACAGATATTCGAAGAAGACGATCTGAACGATACAGAAAAGGCAAAAAAAGCGAGACAATATGTGAATGAACTGGGAATGGCTGATAAGGCCTCGTTCTTCTCACTGGTCATGATACTGGATTATGAAGGTGGTATGGAAGCTCTGATGACCACACAGATGGAAAAATTGGGAGGACAGCTTTCCCCTGCACTGGAATATGCCATTCGGCAGGCCGTGGAGCAGGCAGTTTATTCCGCGGTGGAGAACGCCCGAAATGCGGCACAGAACGCCTGGGAAGAAGTGACCGGAGAGGGTATCCTGCCGATTGAGATCCCGACTTTGCCGGCAGAGACCACGACAGAAGAAACTGCGCCGGAAGAGGAGACCCCGTCAGAAGAGGAAACTTCGACTGAGGGAGAGACGTCGTCAGAGGAAGAAACATCATCGGAGGAGGAGACATCTTCAGAAGAGGAGACCTCATCCGAAGAAGAAACAACATCCGAAGAAGAAACGACAACAGAAGAAATCACAACACTTCCGCGGATCGACTGGGAAAAACTGCAGGAACAGATTGAAGCCATTGATCTGGAAAAGATTTTATATAGCTATAATTTTGGGGATGATCTGCAGATCAATCTGGATCTGGGGTCGGCGGTTTCCGGGATCAACTTTTCCATGGGAGAAGAGGACATGGCCGGAATCGTCCAGTACTGGCTGGATAATTATGCAAAACAGGATGCGCTGGTACAGATCTATGAGGATTATATGGGCCGTTCCAGTTACGATGAAAACATGAAAAAATTCGGGCTGGTCAGTTACGATGCCCCGTCCGCCATCAGTTTATATACTGACAGTTTTGAGGGGAAGGACGGCATTGCTGCCTCCATTGAAAACTATAACAAGCAGAAAGCGGAAGAAGATCAGATTGTATACACGGATTATGTGGCGCTACTGACATCTTCCATCACGACGATCATCAACGCGATCTCATATGTGCTGATCGGGTTTGTGGCTGTCTCCCTGTTCGTATCCTGCATCATGATCGGTGTCATAACCAATATTTCGGTGCTGGAGCGGACCAAGGAGATCGGCGTGCTCCGGGCACTCGGGGCATCCAAGGGCAACATCTCTCTTGTATTCAATGCAGAGACCTTCATCATCGGCTGTCTGTCCGGTCTGATCGGAGTCGGGGTATCACTCCTTGCCATCCTTCCGATTAACTCGATCGTGCACAGTCTGATGGACAGCAATTCCCTAAGCGCGAAACTGCCGCTTGCCAGCGGGGCGATCCTGATCGCGATCAGCATCGTGATCACGATCATCGGCGGACTGATCCCATCCCGGAAAGCGGCCAAGAAAGATCCGGTGATCGCGCTGCGGACCGAATGAAAAAAATGCCATTCTTCACAGTTTTTTAACTTTATAATTCTAAAATGCTGTGGTAGAATTCTTTGGAATATACTTAAAAGACATCTTATAGAAGCGAGGACTATGAATGGAAGAGATTAAGAAAGATCTGGAAGAAACGGTAGAAGCTGCAGAAGAAAAAGCAGAAGAAATCGTGGAAGCAGCGGAAGAAAAAGCGGAAGAAGCTGTAGAGGCTGTCGAAGAAAAAGCAGAGGAAGTTGTAGAGGCAGTAGAGGAAAAAGCAGAAGAAACGGCTGAGGCTGCGGAGAAGTTGGCAGAGGAAGCAGAGCAGGCAGCAGAAGAAGCGGAAGAGAAGGCGGAATAAGCAATCGAGAAATCGGAAGAAGCTGTCGAAAAAGCAAAAGATGTCAAGGCTCCAAAGAAAAAAGACGTGCCGATCATCAAGAAGAAAAAGAAAATGAACAGTACCGTTCTCATCTTGATCATCGTCCTCGTTGTAGTCGTTTTGGCCAGCGCTGGTTTTGTGATCTATGAGAAGACCGACTGGCTCAGTTTTCTAAAGCCGAAGGTAACAGAAAAGATGGAGATGGCTGATTATTCCACCATCGAAGTCAAGAAGTCGGCTGTGGAAGTGACTGAGGAAACGGTCAACAGTTATATTGACAGCCTGCTGCAGTCCCAGACGAAGGAAGAGCAGGAAACAGAAGGCGTCGTTGCAGAAGGTGACCTGCTGACGATCGATTATAAAGGCAAGCTGACAACAACCGGAGAAGAGTTTGCAGGCGGTACTGCAGAGAATCAGTCCTGTACCGTCGGCGCAGGCCAGTATATCTCCGGATTTGAAGAGGGACTGGTCGGACAGAAGATCGGTTCCACCGTCACTGTCAATGTGATCTTCCCGTCCGATTATTCCAATGCCGATCTGGCTGGAAAACCGGCATCCTTTGAGATCACGATTAAATACAGGACCAAGAGCGTTACACCGGAACTGAATGACGAGTTTGTGGAACACTACTCCTATAATTATCTGCCGGTTCAGCTGCATACCGTGGATGAACTGAAGGCTTACACCAAGGATTATATCTATCATTACTATCTGCATGAAGCAATGATGCAGGATCTGCAGAAGAAACAGGTCGTAGTGACTTACGATCCGGAGAAGGAAGCAAACCTTGTTACGTACGCAAAACGTTCTCTGGAATACAGTGCAGCGATGTATGGCTATGATGCGGATACCTTTGCGATGATGTACGGCTATTCTTCCGCAGAAGACTACGCGCTGGATGAAGCTCATTATTATCTGGACATCATCATGCTGGTAGATAAGATCTTCAAAGATAAAGATCTTACTTATACCGAGGAAGAACTCGACCAGGCAATCGTTGAATACATGGCTAGAGGCGGTTACAACGAGACCTATACATTGGAGGAGTTTAAAGAGCAGTCCGGTGAAGAGTGGATCTATCTCTTTACCAATCTGGACTTCAAGTATGATAAAGCTTTGGAAGCACTGGAAGGCAACGTCGTATTTGTCGACAAACTTTCTGATGAAGAGGATGAAACAGAATCTGAGACAGAGTCTGTAACCGAGGCGGAAACGGAATCTGCAACAGAAACGGAAACAGAATCTGCAACAGAAGGAACAACCGAAGGCACAACGGAAGCAACAACCGAAGCAGCAACAGAAACGGAGACAACATCTGCAGCTGAGTAATATGCGGGTGTGGCGGAATTGGCAGACGTGCCAGATTTAGGTTCTGGTGGGCAACCGTGCAGGTTCAAATCCTGTCACCCGCAGAAAAAGGAAACCGGAAACGGGTTTCCTTTTTTTCTTCGGAAGGCAGAAGGGAGGAATAAGGTCCATGAAAAAAAGAGTCGTTACGATCGTGCTGGCGCTTTGCCTGATCGGCATCCTGACCGGCTGCAGGAGCGGGCTGGGGATTAAAGGCACGAATGGTATCGGAAAAAAAGCCGTGGATAATGAGAGCGGGGTCAATACGTTCTTTTATTCTTATAATGCGAGCATTGGCGCAGATTCTTATTCCTATTCGGTCGTTGAAAAGGACGGGAAGCATTTTCTGGAATATGAAAGCATGGTCTATCAGGATTACGGGACCATGACGATGGAACTGGATGAGGCCTTTCTGGACCAGTTGACCAAACTGTACAAGGACTGCCGTCTGGCAGAATGGGACGGATATGACAAATATGCCACCAATGTGCTGGATGGGGACGGTTTTTCCCTGAGTCTTTCTTTCCGGGACGGAGAATCCATGAGCGCGCACGGAAGCAACTGCGCTCCTGAAGGATATGGCACGTTTAAAGAGCAGATGGAAGCACTGTTCACACCGCTTGCGGAAACGCTGTTGGAAGAGGCAAGACAGCAGCAGATCGCGGAAGGTTTTCCGGGGAAACTGGATTTCATCATGGCTTATTTTAAGCAGAAGGGCGATTCCGGAAGCGATTCCTATGATATTTTCATCACGCAGCCGGGTGTCCGGGATAATAATTTTGACGTGAAGATCACATCGAAGAGCGGAGAGTTCATTGAACCAGGCGAGTATCAGTACTACACCGCCATGGATGTCAGTCAGATCGACTTTGCCGGCGTGCAGGAACTGATCGAAAAATATGATCTGATCCAATGGTACAACTATGATGAGGCAGCAGAGGATTATAATAACAGTGAGTGGTTCCAGATCAGTTTCGGATTTGATGACGGAAAGACGCTGAATGCGTGCGGGACAGAGCATCCGGAGCATTATGAGGAATTCCGGAAAGAGTTTCTGGAACTGATCGTGAAGATGACTAAAAACGCAGAGCAATAAAAAAAGCCACAAGCCAGATTCGAACTGGCGACCCCTTCATTACGAGTGAAGTGCTCTACCGGCTGAGCTATTGTGGCTTATCACGCGAATATCGCGGACTAAAATAAAATAGCACATCAGTCTTCGTTTTTCAATGACAAAAATCAGGAAGATTTTAAAAAAAGTATTAGCACTCTCGGCGAGAGAGTGCTAAAATAGTCATGGAATCAAATACACGAAAAAAGGAGTGATTGATATGAGTAAAGAAAAGGGAAATCTGTCGATCAACAGCGAGAACATCTTCCCTATCATTAAAAAGTGGCTTTATTCCGATCATGACATTTTTTTAAGAGAGCTGGTCTCGAACGGCTGTGACGCCATCACAAAATTGCGGAAGCTGGAGATCATGGGTGAGTACCAGTTCCCGGAGGGGAATCATTTCTCGATCCAGGTGATCGCGAACCCGACGAAGAAGACGCTGAAGGTGATCGATAACGGCATCGGCATGACAGCGGACGAGGTTAAGGAATATATCAACCAGATCGCGTTCAGCGGTGCAACGGACTTCCTGGAGAAATATAAAGACAAGGCAAACGAGGACCAGATCATCGGACATTTCGGACTGGGCTTTTATTCAGCATTCATGGTGGCGGATAAGGTGACCATCGAGACGCTTTCCTATCAGGAAGGGGCAAAGGCTGTCTACTGGGAATGCAACGGCGGCACGGAGTTTGAAATGACGGACTCCGATAAGACAAACGTCGGAACGGAAGTGACACTGTACCTGAATGAGGACTGCTATGAGTTCAGCAATGAATACCGCGTGAAAGAAGTGCTGAACAAATACTGTTCCTTCATGCCGGAAGAAATCTACTTCGTGAATACGGACGCGATCGGAAAGGAGCCGAAGGAAGGAGAAGAGCCGGAAGAGCCGAAGCCGGTCAACGAGATCCATCCGCTTTGGACGAAGCATCCGAATGAATGCAAGAAGGAAGATTACCTGGCCTTTTACCGGAAAGTCTTCAACGATTATAAAGAGCCGCTGTTCTGGATCCATCTGAACATGGATTATCCGTTCAACCTGAAAGGAATCCTGTATTTCCCGAAGATCACGAATCAGTATGAAAGCATCGAGGGAACGATCAAGCTGTATAACAATCAGGTTTTCATTGCAGATAACATCAAAGAGGTGATCCCGGAATTTCTGTTGCTCCTGAAAGGCGTCATTGACTGTCCGGACCTGCCGCTGAATGTATCCAGAAGTGCGTTGCAGAACGACGGTTTTGTGACGAAGATATCAGACTACATTACCAAGAAAGTGGCGGACAAACTTTCCGGTATGTATAAAACGGAAAAAGAAGAATATGAAAAGTACTGGGATGACATTTCCCCGTTCATCAAGTATGGCTGTCTGCGAGATGAAAAGTTCGCGGAGAAGATGGACGATTATGTGCTGTTCAAAAACCTGAAAGGTCAGTATCTGACCTTCAAGGAATGCCTGGAGGAAAACAAAGAAAAGCATGAGAATACGATCTTCTATGTTTCGGACAGACAGAAGCAGGGACAGTATATCGACATGTTCAAAAAAGCCAAGCTGGATGCTGTATATCTGGAGCATGTGATCGATTCCAGTTACATCACGCAGCTGGAGATGAAGAACGAAGGCGTGAGGTTCCTCCGCATCGATACGGATCTGGACCGTGTTTTCCAGAAGCGGACTTCGAAAAAAGATCAGGCGGAACTGGATGAAAAAGCAGAGAAGATCCAGGAGCGCCTGCGGAAACTGTCCGGCAATGAGAAACTGGAAGTAAGGCTCCAGAACCTGAAGAATGCAGAGACCTCCTCCATGCTGACCGTTTCAGAGGAAAACAAACGAATGGAAGATCTTCTGGCGCAGATGGGCATGATGGGTATGGATGCCCCGGATATGTCAGGAATGAAGACACCGGGCACGCTGGTGCTGAACAATCAGAATGAGCTTGTCCAGTATGTCATGGAGCATCTGGAGGATGAAACGGAAGATGCAAATGCGGATATGGTACTGGAGCAGCTCTATGATCTGGCAAAGCTTGGAAATGAGCCGCTGACGCCGGAGGAAATGTCAAAATTCATTGCGCGCAGCAACCGGATAATGGTATTATTGACGAAGTAAAAAATACATAGGAGATAGGAATCATGGCAGAAGAAAAAGACCTCAGAGAAGAGGAAGGCTGTACAGAGGAAAAGTGTGCCGGATGTGAGCATGCGGACAATTGTCCGAGCAAGATGGGACCGGAAAGTTTCCTGGAAGAGCAGAATCAGTTCAGTAATATTAAGAACGTGATCGCTGTCGTCAGCGGCAAGGGCGGTGTCGGCAAGTCCTTCGTGACGGGCTGTCTGGCTGTCGAGCTGGCAAGAAAGGGATTCAAAGTCGGCATCCTGGATGCAGACATTACAGGCCCATCGATCCAGAAAATGTTCGGACTGAAAGGAAATGCTACTGGCAGTGAAGAAGGAATCTTCCCAATGGAAACAGAAGGCGGGATCCGCGTCATCAGTGTCAACATGCTTCTGGATGACGAAGAAACGCCGGTCATCTGGAGAGGGCCGGTACTGGCAAGTGTTGTCAAACAGTTCTGGACAGACGTGATCTGGGGCGAACTGGACTACCTTCTGGTCGACCTCCCTCCGGGAACGGGCGATGTGCCTTTGACCGTGTTCCAGTCTCTTCCGGTGGATGGCGTCGTAATCGTCACCAGCCCGCAGAGCCTGGTCACAATGATCGTTAAGAAAGCATATAATATGGCCGTGGCAATGAATGTCCCGGTTCTTGGAATCGTTGAAAACTACAGCTATCTGGAATGCCCGGACTGTGGGAAGAAGATCCATGTTTTCGGAGACAGCATGATCGAATCCATCGCGGCTGCCATCGGCGTTCCGGTGCTTGGCAAAATGCCAATCCGTCCGGAACTGGCAGCTCTTTCCGATAAGGGTAGATTTGAAGAAGTTCAGAATGATACCCTGGGAGAGGCGATCCGGGTGATCACGGAGTTATAAGACAGAGATGAAAAAGCGGATCTTTTCTGCTATTGCGATCATACTGCTATTGTGCTGCACAGGAATCCTGTGCAGCTGTTCGCAGACTGCGCAAAAAACGTCCAAAAAGAATTATGTGACGATCGGCCGTATCTGTCCGATGTCAGGAGAATTCGCGGAATACGGATATGGTACGCTGGAAGCGGAGAAAGCAGCCGTTAAAGAATTGAATGAGAACGGCGGCATTTTCATTGATGCACTGGATAAAAAACTGATGGTCCGGTATCTGCTTGCGGATTCCTGCTCCACGGAAGAAGGCGCGAAGGAAGCAGCGATCCGGCTGATCGAAGAGGAAAATGTGGATCTGATCATTGTTTCCCACACCAGCAGCACGGTTGATCCGGTCTCACAGATCTGCGAGGAGAAAAAGGTGCCTTGCTTCTGCTGTGATGCAGATATGGAGACCTGGCTGGCACAGGGAGACCACACCTATTCCTTCCTCATTTCTGCCGGAACGATGAGCAGACTGGATGCCTTCCGGGACGTATGGACGGAAACAGACCTGACCAGTCTGGGACTGATCACGGATGAAAGCAGCGCGGCAGAAGCCTTCTCAAAGGCAGTGATCTCTTACTGCGCAAATAACAGGATCACGGTCAGGGAATACAATTTCACCGGCAATCTTGCCAGAACACTTTCGGAAGCAAAGGCGGACGGCATTCTGTGCTATCTGGATACCGGCACGTATCTCAGCCTGAAAAACGATCTGGATGAGGCAGGTGTAGAACTGAAATGCTGCATGCTGGTCAATGAGCATCTGTATTATGACGCACTTGGAGCTGCTTCTCTGGGAAGCGCGTTTGATGGAACGTATACGGCAGTTGCCTGGGGTCCGTCGTTCACCTACCAGTCATCCCTGACGGGGCAGGATGGCGCAGGTCTTAAGGAATGGTGGGACAGTGAATATGTGGCTCCTTGTCCGGAATCGCTGGGCTATAAGCACGGTATTGTGGAGGTCGCAGTTGAAGCTTTGAAAAGAGCCATGGCGATTGATGCCGACTCCATCGTGAAGGCCGCAACAGAGCTGAATATCGAGACCGTGCTGGGACCGGTGCACTTTGATGAGGCACATGCGGTCACGCTTCCGTGCGCGGCATCCCAGTGGATCTATGACGCGCATTCCGTAGGAATCAGTAAGTGGAGTCAGATACTGACGCCGGAAAGTATTGGAAAGAAACAGGAGTAGATTATGAAGACAGAATATAAGATGACAATTGCCGGATGTGAAAGAGCACTGCCGATCTGCAAGGCATCAGATGAATTGGCGATCGGAGCATTCGTCATTTTCGGCGACGTGGAACTGACTGTGGCAGCAGCAGGAGCACTTCTGAAGATCGCGCCGGAATATGATTATCTGGTGGCGCCGGAAGCAAAGGCAATCCCGCTGATCCATGAAATGGCTAGACAGAGTGGACAGAACGAATACTTTCTGGTCCGGAAAGCGCCGAAACTTTATATGAACGGTGTCTTTGAAACAACGGTACAGTCCATCACAACAAAGGGCGTGCAGAAGCTCTATATGGATGGGGCAGACGCAAAGAAGATGGAAGGGAAGAGGATCCTGCTTCTGGATGACGTGATCTCAACAGGAGAATCCATTGCGGCCGTAGAAGAACTGGTGAAGCAGGCTGGCGGTATCGTTGTCGGCCGTATGGCAATCCTGGCAGAAGGTGACGCGGCAAAACGCGATGACATCATCTATCTGGAGAAGCTTCCACTGTTTGATGCGGAAGGCGAACCGCTTGAGTGATCGTTCTTTCAATATTCATAATGTTTACATTGACACAGCCTTCCGGGCTGTGTTAATTTTTGCCTGGATCTGCGGGGAGTCTCCCGGTGTTTTCATAGACAGAAATTTTAAATGCAGACAGGACAATTGGCAGCAGGCCGCTTTGAATTGGGCAAGCGGTTTGAGAGCGGCAGTGGTTCGGAAGTGTTTCTGGCGCGTGACCGGAAGGAGAATGCGCTTGTTGTGGCAAAACTCATAAAGAGTCCGTACAGTCAGGAAGGGTGGATTTTACAGAAACTGGATCACGAAGGGATCATCCGCCTGAAAGGACAGTATGATACGCCGGAAGGGCTCCTGCTTGTGGAAGAATTCTTTCCCGGCGTCAGCCTGAAGCATTATGTCCGGAAACGAAGGATGCTTTCCGCACGTGAGACGGTCCGGATTACAGAGAAGATTGCGGACATCCTGCAATATCTCCATTCCCGGAAGCCGCCCATCATTTACCGGGATCTGAAACCGGACAATCTGATGATCGATGCGGATGGGAATATCCGGCTGATCGATTTCGGAGCAGCAAAGGAATATGCACGAAGGTGCGATGCAGATGAGGTCTGTGTCGGAACCCTGGGGTACGCCGCACCGGAGCAGTTTCGGGGAAGCTTTTGCCAGAGTGACATCCGGACAGATATTTACGGACTTGGCGCGACCATGTATTTCATGCTGACCGGCCTGGACCCGGAAGAGGAAGGAGGCTTCCCTTATCCGCTTGACCATCTGCGGAAGGATATCCCGAAACGGATTTGTGAGGTCGTTGACAAGTGCCTTCGGCAAGATCCGGAAGAGCGGTATCAGGGTGCAGAGAGCCTTCTTTATGATCTGCGTCAATGCATGAAAAAGGGGCCCTTTTAAGAGGGCCCCGTGATCATATTCTGTTCAGCAGGATCAATACTGTGCCTGGAAGGCAGGCACGACTTCATAATAAATGTCGAGGTTCGAAGCAACGTTCCAGGTAATGAAACCGCCATCACCGATGCCTGCATCCCAAAGGGCCTGGATCTGATCACTCAGGAAACCAGCGGTTACCGGGATTTCCGGGTCCCAATATGGGACAGCATAGCAGGTCAGCCATGTTCTTGCTGCAGCCGGAGTCGGCGTGATCTGCTGTGCTTCTGCAGCACCTTTTGCCCAGTTGTACATGGTGGAATAGCCATCCTGCCAGGTATAGGATTCCCGTCCGAAGTGATCGATGTATGGCATAGAACTGACGGCATCCACGATATTGGAGATGGCAGGCCAGTACTGGCCATAAGCCGTTACATAACCGTCGGAGCATTCACCGAACACATCGACGGAGAAATAAGCGCCTGCCGCATGGATGGAGTCTGTTGCGTAGAAACAGAAATTCTGGACTGCTTCCGCCTTTTCTTCATCATAGCGATTTCGGAAATCAGCACCACCGGAATCGGATAAACTGTAGGAATTTTCCGGGAACCGGACATAGTCAAACTGGATCTCATCGAAGCCCATCTCTTCTACTGCAGAAATAGCCAGCTTCACGTTGTATTCCCAGGCTCTTCTGGAATATGCGGACGGCCATCCCTGATTTTCACCGAAACTCATGATGCACTCATCCGGATTGTCATCCGCAAAGTACTGATCATTAAAGACCACGATACGGCCGATCGTCCAGATGCCGGCTTCCTTTACTTTTGCGATGCCTGCTTTGTAATCCTCATTGTTGTGGTAAGCAGCTTCATAAGAAGATGGGGAATATTCTTTGGCAACCTCTGCGTGATAAGCAAGGTTTCCATCCTTGATATCAATGACCAGAGCATTGGCTCCGGCAGCCTTTGCGCAGTCGATGTAGTATTCGATTCCATCGATGCATCCGGCATTCAGATAGTAAGCCCGGACCTCTGACGGCTGCGAAGGAGCGCCCGGAACGGTTTTGTCATAAGGATAATAATCCAGTTTTGCCGGGCTTCCGCCATAAAGCTCCAGACCGTCATAGATCTTGTCTTTATTCAGATCGTAGTACTGCTGATTCACCGCGTCGGCTGCTTCCTGACTGTCCACCAGATATTTGCTGTAGACCCAGGCTTCGTTTCCGCCTTCATCTTTCACACGGTACATATTGACGACACCGTCATTCATTTCATCAAAGCCTGTGATGGAAAGCTTTGCGCCTTTCTTGATAAAGCCCGCGATCGTGCAGTCTCCCGGGGTCACATAGGTCGTGACCGGCGTACGGACATACTTTTCTGTCTCCCGTGCGCACTCCTCCAGAGATTCCACCAGATCCGTCTCACAGTAATAGATGGTCGTTTCATCGTCGACCTTGGAAGGCTCATAGTTGATCTCATCCTGTGTGATGGTCTTTCCCTGGATCGTGACCTGACTACCTCGTACTGCCACACCCGCCGGGACAATCTTTCCCTCATCATCTTTGGCATACGTGACGACGGTAGTGCCCTCTGCTGCCAGATACCGCATCTTTGCCGGATCACTTTCTTTTTTGGAGCATCCGGAAAGAACCAGTGCAGCAAGAAGCAAGGTTGCAAGAATGATCGAAATCGTCTTTTTCATAATGCATACACTCCGATAAATGAAATACTTTCCTAAAAATATATGCTTATTTAATCATTATTTCACAAGGGCGTCAACGCAAAGATATGTCAAGTAAAAATACTTGACAACATGCCGGTCAGATAGTAAGATACCACAGTGCGTGAAGAAAGATGGAAGAGTTTGTAAAACGATCATTGTTATATGATTTTTACGGAGATCTGCTGACGGACCGTCAGAAGGAGATCTATGGCGCATATGTGCAGGAGGATCTTTCTCTCGCTGAGATCGCGCAGGAATACAGGATCAGCCGCCAGGGCGTGCATGATCTGATCCGCAGGGTCGGAATGATCCTGGATGGCTATGAGGAAAAACTGCAACTGGTCGCAAAATTCCTGGAAGTGAAAACGAAAGTAAAAGAGATCGAAAGCTGCAAAAGCCTGAAAGAGGCAAAAGAAAAGGCAGAGAACATACTGGAACTGTTATAGCATGGCATTTGAGAATCTATCGGAAAAACTGCAGAACGTATTCAAGAAACTCCGCGGCAAAGGTCTGCTGACGGAGGCAGATGTCGATGAAGCCCTGAAGGAAGTCCGGATGGCGCTTCTGGAAGCCGACGTCAACTTTAAGGTGGTCAAGCAGTTCAATGCCACTGTAAAAGAACGGGCGGTCGGAGAAGATGTCATGAAGAGTCTTTCTCCGGGACAGATGGTGATCAAGATCGTCAATGAGGAGATGATCAACCTCATGGGCGGCGAGCCATGTGAGCTGGAACTTCTTCCGGGAATGGCAAAGACCATCATCATGATGGCTGGCCTGCAGGGTTCCGGTAAAACGACAACGGCCGCAAAACTGGCCGGCAAACTGAAAGAGCAGGGCAAACGGCCGCTTTTGGTCGCCTGCGACATTTACCGTCCGGCTGCCATCGAACAGCTGCGCGTCAACGCTGAAAAGGTTGGCATCCCGCTGTTTGAAATGGGAACGGACCACAAGGCGAGCGAGATCGCGAAAGCAGCGCTGAAATACGCGGAAGATAATAATAAGAATGTGATCATCATCGATACCGCAGGACGTCTGCAGATCGATGACGACATGATGGCAGAACTCGAAGAGATCAAGAACACCATTCCGGTCACCAGGACGATCCTGGTGGTCGATGCCATGACCGGCCAGGATGCTGTGAACATCGCGCAGGGATTCCAGGACCGGATCGGCATTGACGGTGTCATCCTGACAAAACTGGACGGCGATGCGAGAGGCGGCGCAGCTTTATCAGTAAGAGCCGTGACGGGTGTTCCGATCATCTACGCCGGCATGGGCGAAAAACTTTCCGATCTGGAACAGTTCTATCCGGACCGTATGGCAAGCCGGATTCTCGGTATGGGCGATGTGCTTTCCCTGATTGAAAAGGCAGAGGCAGCCGTGGACGAGGAAGAAGCCCGGGACATGGCAGCCCGGCTAAAAAAGAATGACATCAACTTTGAGGACTATCTGATCTCCATGAAGCAGATGAAGCAGATGGGCGGACTTGCCGAAGTACTGAAACTGATGCCTGGTATGAACGGCAGCGCGCTTTCGATCGATGATGCCAAACTGGCAAAGATGGAAGCGATCATCTCATCCATGACCGTAAAGGAACGCCGGAATCCGAAGATCTTGAATCCATCCCGGAAGAATCGGATCGCGAAAGGCGCAGGCGTGGACATCATGGAAGTGAACCGTATGGTAAAACAGTTTGAACAGTCCAGAAAAGCGATCAAGCAGATGGGCGGCATCAACGGCATGATGAGCGGAAAAGGCATGCGGGGCTTACTTGGAAAACGTGGCATGAAAGGGTTGTTTTAATACCTTCACATAAAAAAACAAAAACAGCGGGAAAGACCGCAGAAAGAGGACATGAAATGGCAGTAAAAATCAGATTAACGAGAATGGGAAAGAAGAAAGCACCTTATTACAGAATCATCGTTGCAGACGGAAGATCACCACGTGACGGCAGATTCATCGAAGCAATCGGAACCTATGATCCGAATCAGGAGCCAAGCGCTGTAAAGATCGATAAAGAAGCAGCTGAAAGATGGCTCAAGAATGGTGCTCAGCCTACCGAGACCGTTGCAAAATTACTGAAGGCAGAGGGAATCGGCAAATAAGTGAGGTGACAGAATGAAAGAGTTAGTAGAAGTTATTGCCAAGGCTCTTGTTGATTCACCGGATGAAGTTGTCGTATCCCAGAGAGAAGAAGATGACGGCACGATCGTCATTGAACTTCATGTCGCGAAAGAGGACATGGGGAAAGTGATCGGCAAGAAGGGCCGTATAGCAAAATCGATCCGAACGGTTGTCAAGACCGCTGCCCAGAAGCAGAATCTGAAGACCGTCGTGGACATTATTGATTGATCATTTATGGAACAGTTTTTACGGATCGGTGTCATCACATCCACACACGGCGTCAGGGGTGAGGTCAAGGTCTTCCCGACCACAGACTCACCTCAGAGATTCCGCGAAGTTGTGGATGTGATCCTTCGGACCAAAACAAAAGAGATCCGGACAGAGATCAAAGGGGCCAGGTTTTTCAAAAATCTGGCTATTGTTCAATTCGGCTGTTTTTCCAGTCCGGAGGAAGCAGCTAAGTATATTGGCACAGAGGTCTATATTGACCGCAAGGACGGACAGCCTCTGGAAGAAGGGGAATACTATATCGCCGACCTGATCGGATGCAGCGTGATCACAGAAGACGGGACAAACCTGGGGACTGTGAGAGATGTGCTGCAGACCGGGGCCAATGATGTGTATGTAGTCGGCTGCGGCGTGCCGGACGCAAAAGGGTTGAAGGAAAAGGAGATCCTCCTTCCTGTCATCCGGGACTGCATCAAAAAGGTGGATATCGAAAAGGGAGAGATCCTTGTGCATATCATGCCGGGATTACTGGATCAATGAATTTCCATATATTAACACTCTTCCCGGAAATGATCGAAGCAGGCCTTTCTGCCAGCATTATCGGCAGGGCCGTGAAGACGGGTCTGCTGTCCATTCAGGCGATCAATATCCGGGATTTTACAAATGAAAAACACGGGCATGTGGATGACACCCCATATGGCGGCGGCGCAGGCATGGTCATGCAGTGCCAGCCGATCTACGATGCTTTTGCCTATGTGGAGGATCGGATCCGGGACCGCGTGGCCGCAGAGATCCTGTCCGGAAGAAAGCCATCCGATATGACGTTGGATGAGGTGAGACCACGTGTCATTTATACCTCTCCGGCCGGAAAGGTCTTTGATCAGGATATGGCAAAGGAACTTTCCGGAGAAGAGGATCTGATCATCCTCTGCGGACATTACGAAGGCGTGGATGAGCGTGTGCTTTCCATCATGAATGCGGAGCATGTCTCAATTGGCGACTACGTGCTGACCGGCGGGGAACTGCCGGCCATGGTCATGGTGGATGCCATCAGCCGCATGATCCCGGGCGTCTTGAACAATGAGGCATCTGCCGCGGATGAGAGTTTTTCCGGCGTGCGGCCAAAGGAAGAGTTTACAAAGAAAGCCAGAAAAGAAGTGTATGGCGAGCTTGCTCTTCCGCAGGCAAAGGATGAGATCCGGCTGTTGGAATATCCGCAGTATACAAGACCGGAAGAATTCATGGGCATGAAGGTGCCGGAAGTATTGCTTTCCGGCGATCATGCAAAGATCGAGCAATGGAGAAGAAAACAATCACTGGAGCGGACGAGGAAACAGCGTCCGGATCTACTGCAGTGAGCTTTACATAAAGAGGAACAGACATGAGCGTTACAGACAGATTTTTGAAATATGTGAGTTTTGATACAAAGTCTGACGAGAAGAGTCGTACGATCCCGTCGACAGAAAAACAGAAAAAACTGGGTGAATACCTGGTGTCAGAATTGTCCGCGATCGGACTCTCTGATGCCAGAATGGATGAGTACGGATATGTATATGCGTATCTGCCGGCCAGTGAAGGCGTTACGGCTCCGGCCTTCGGACTGATCGCCCATATGGATACATCGCCGGCGGTTTCCGGAGCGGGCGTGAAACCGCGGATCGTTCATTATGAAGGCGGAGACATTCAGTTGAATCCGGATGTCGTCATCAAGGCGGCTGATTATGCCGGCATGGCCGAGAAGCTGATCGGACAGGATCTGATCGTTACGGATGGAACGACGCTTCTCGGAGCAGATGATAAAGCCGGTGTGGCAGAGATCATCGAGGCTATGGATCAGCTCGTCCGTCATCCGGAGATCCGTCACGGAAAAATCTGTGTCGGGTTCACGCCGGACGAAGAGATCGGCAGGGGTCCGTTGAAATTTGACGTCGCCGGATTTGGAGCAGAGTATGCCTATACTGTAGATGGCGGACCGGTAGGCGGTGTGGAGTATGAAAACTTCAACGCGGCTTCCGCGAAACTGACGGTCCATGGCGTCAGCAGCCATACCGGAGCAGCAAAGGGCAAAATGAAGAACGCGATCCGCATCGCGTCAGAATATGTTTCCCGTCTTCCTCAGGAGGAAATCCCGGAGCGGACAAGCGGCAGGGAAGGGTTCTTCCATATCGATGCCATGCAGGGAGACGTAACCAGTGCAACCATGGGCATGATCATCCGCGATCATGATCTGGAGAAATTCGAGCAGAAGAAGCAGCTCGTGAAGCAGATCGCGGAAGACATGAACGCAGAATATGGCGAAGGAACGCTGGAAGTGGAAGTCAGTGATACCTACTTCAACATGAAGGAGAAGCTAAGCGACCGCATGTATGTGGTGGACCAGGCGAAAGAAGCTTACCGTCTGATGGGCATCGAGGCAACATCCACTGCGATCCGCGGCGGCACAGACGGCGCGACGTTATCCTATATGGGACTTCCGTGTCCGAATATTTCCACCGGCGGTATGAACTGCCACAGCATTTATGAGATGGCATCCGTTCAGCAGATGGAGACCATGGTGGAGGTCATCCTGAAGATCTGTGAACTGGCAGGACAGAGAGCATGAAAGAAGGATTTTTCCGATCCACATTGTGTTATATCGAAAAAGACGGCTGTTACCTGATGCTGTTCCGGAACAAGAAAGAGAAAGACCCTTGTGAAGGAAAATGGGTCGGGATCGGCGGCAAGTTTGAAGCGGGCGAGAGTGCGGATGAATGCTGCCTGCGGGAAGTCTTTGAAGAGACCGGCCTCAGGCTGACAGATTATCAGCCGCGAGGAGTTGTGCACTTCAAATCTGACGAACTGCCGGATGAGGATATGTATCTTTACACCGCGACTGCCTGGGAAGGCATGGAAGACGGTCTGGGAATCGACGGCTTTGACTGCAACGAAGGAATGCTGCAGTGGATCCGGAAAGAGGAGGTCTTTTCCCTGAATCTGTGGGAAGGGGATGTATATTTCCTAAGGCCTCTGATCGAAGGAGAGGAAAAGATCGAGATCACCTGTGTTTACGAGGGGGACCACCTCGTACAGTTTGAACCGGGAGAAACAGAATGATCAGTTTTATCAATGATTACTGCGAAGGCGCTGCTCCGGAGATCTTGAAAAGGCTGGAAGAAACAAATTACGTAAAAACAGTCGGTTACGGTCTGGATGAATTCTGCAAAAGCGCAGAGGACAAGATCCGGAAGGCATGCGCATGTCCGGAAGCAGAAGTCTACTTCCTGACCGGCGGCACGCAGACCAATATGGTCACCATCGACGCGCTGACAAAGCCATACGAGGGCGTTGTAGCCACGGTCGAAGGCCATGTGAATACGCATGAAGCCGGAGCGATCGAGTATTCCGGACATAAAGTCCTGACGCTTCCGTCACATGACGGGAAGATGCATGCGACGGACCTGAAGGATCTGCTTGTCACTTATTACGGGGACGCCAATTATGAGCATATGGTCGCGCCGGGAATCGTTTACATTTCCCATCCGACCGAGCTTGGCACGATCTACACCAAAGCAGAGCTGACTGCCCTGCATGAAGTCTGCGCGGAATACAAGATCCCGCTGTTTCTGGACGGTGCCCGTCTGGGATATGGCCTGATGGCAGAAGGAACAGACGTTACGCTGCCGGACATTGCGGAACTGACCGATGTTTTTTATATCGGTGGCACAAAAGTGGGAGCCTTATTCGGCGAGGCACTGGTGTTCACGAAGCACAATATGCCATACCGGTTCAATACCATGGTCAAGCAGCATGGTGCCATGGTCGCAAAAGGAAGACTCTTGGGGCTTCAGTTTGATACCCTTTTTACGGATGACCTGTATTTCAGGATCAGCCGGAACGCGATCGAAACGGCAGCAAGGCTGAAGAAGGGACTGAAAGAGAAGGGCTATACGTTCTTCCTGGATTCTCCGACCAATCAGATCTTTGTGACTGTGACGAATGAGAAGATGAAGGAACTGGAAGAGAAGGTCATCTTCAGTTTCTGGGGAGCGATAGACGCAGACCATACGGTGATCCGCTTCGTCACAAGCTGGGCGACCCGGATGGAAGATGTGGAAGAACTCATTACGATCCTGTAATATTTTTATAGAATGCATTTTGGCTGCTGTGATAAAATAAGAAAAAAGCAAAGGAGGCAGCGATGTCAGAATTTGAATACGCAACCAAAGAATATCTGGTAGAAGGCAGCAGCCTTCCGGAAGCATATCACAAGGCACTCTGCGCTCTGGGAAATAATCCGAATATCTATCCGTGTGATGACTGGAACACGACGCAGAAAGAGATTTCACTGACCATGTTTGTCACAGAACCGCTTGCAGAGCCGATGATCAGCAAGCTTTTCATCGGCGGACCGACGGAACTGGAACAGTATCGGCAGGAAATGCTGGACGGCATTCTGGATTTCGAGGTAGAGCGCGGCAACTGGGCATATACCTATCACCAGAGAATGGAAACGCAGTTTTCCTTTATCGTGCAGGAATTGAAACGCAACCCGTCCAGCCGCAGGGCCGTTATTCTGGTCCGTGACTGGCAAAAGGACGCGGCATCCGACGATCCGGCCTGCCTGCAGCACATCCAGTATTTCATCCGTGACAACAAGCTGCACTGCAAAGTGCTGTTCCGTTCCAATGATGCCTGTAAAGCAGCATTCATGAATGCATTTGCGCTCATCATGCTGCAGAAACGGTTTGCGGATGAGCTTGGCGTGGAAATGGGCACCTACAGCCACCGTGCAAACAGTTTCCATTGTTATGAGAAAGATCTCAGCATGCTGGAAGGCTATGTGAAGCGGATCGAGGCAGCACAGGACGAGTATGACGTCTGCTTCGATTATGAGGACGGCTGGAAGGAAGACATGGAAGCTGCACAGAAGGAAATCGCCGAAAAGGTTGAAGAATTGCGCAATCGATAGTATAATTCCTTGGCAAGAGCACCTGGTCTTTTGCGCCAGGTGCTTTTTTGTTTTTGAGAAGCAATAAAAGGAGATAAACATGAAGTATGATGTTGTTATAATCGGAGCCGGACCGGGAGGGATCTTTTCCGCATATGAGCTGGCAAAGAAATCCAAACTGAAGGTCGCAGTACTGGAGACAGGATCCGCGCTTGAGAAAAGACATTGCCCGATTGACGGGAAAAAGATCAAGTCCTGCATCAACTGCAAGGTCTGCTCTGTGATGAACGGTTTTGGCGGTGCTGGCGCTTTTTCCGACGGCAAATATAATATCACAAATGATTTCGGCGGTTCCCTGCACGAATACATCGGGCGCGAAAAAGCTTTGGAACTGATGCATTATGTGGACGAGATCAATGTGTCCCATGGCGGAGAGAATACGACAATCTATTCAACCGCCGGAACAGAGCTGAAAAAGATCTGCATGCAGAACAAGCTGACGCTGCTGGATGCTTCGGTCCGCCATCTTGGAACCGATATCAACTATATCGTTCTGAAAAACATTTACGATGAACTGAAAGAGCGGATCGATTTCTATTTCGATACGCCGGTCACAAAGGTGAAGATCCTGAAGAACGGATACCGTGCTGTCACGGAAAAAGGAAACTTTGATTGCAAGATCTGCATCGTTTCCGTAGGACGGAGCGGCAGCCACTGGCTGGAGGAAGTCTGCAAGGATCTGGATATCCCGACAAGATCCAACCGGGTGGACATCGGCGCCAGAGTTGAGCTTCCGGCCCCGATCTTCGCGCATATCACGGATGAACTGTACGAAAGCAAGATCGTATACCGCACCCAGAAATACGAAGACAATGTCCGGACCTTCTGCATGAACCCGCGTGGATTTGTTGTCAATGAAAATACGAACGGGATCATCACAGTCAACGGACACAGTTTTGAAGACGAGTCCAAAAAGACAGAGAATACAAACTTCGCGCTCTTGGTATCCAAACATTTTTCAGAGCCGTTCAAGGACAGCAACGGTTATGCGGAGAGCATTGCCAAACTGTCCAACATGTTGGGCGGCGGCGTGATCATCCAGCGTTTCGGCGATCTGGAACGTGGAAGACGTAGTACACAGAAACGAATTGATGAAGGTACCGTGCGTCCGACACTGCAGGCAACACCGGGCGATCTTTCCCTGGTGCTTCCGAAGCGGATACTGGACGGCATTATCGAAATGATTTACGCGATCGATTCCATCGCGCCGGGAACAGCCAATGACGACACACTCCTTTACGGCGTGGAGGTCAAGTTCTATAACATGGGCGTGGATGTCGACTGCAATCTGGAGACCAAGTACAAGGGTCTGTATGTGATCGGAGACGGAAGCGGCGTTACGCATTCACTTTCCCATGCATCCGCAAGCGGTGTCTTTGTAGCAGACCGGATCCTGGAAGAAAAATAATATGAAGATCGTAATCTTAGATCATAACACCCTGACGATCGGGGACATGGATTTTTCCCCGATCGAGAAACTGGGAGAGGTCACCTACCATGATGCGCTCGCCCCGGAAGAACTTGTTCCTGCCTGCAGGGAGGCGGATGCCATCCTGATCAATAAGGCGGAGATCACTGCAGAGATCATGGAGCAGCTTCCGAACCTGAAATACATCGGGATCTTTGCAACGGGGTTTAATAATGTGGATCTGGCAGCGGCAAGAAGCAAAGGGATCGATGTGTGCAACGTTCCGGGATACAGTACGGATTCTGTCGCGCAGCTGGTGTTTGCATTCATTTTTTCTTTTGCGACCAGCATCGCAGACTATGACGCAGCTGTTCACAGAGGCGAGTGGATCTTTTCCCCGACCTTTGCGTTCTTCCCGTATTATTTATCCGAGCTTGCAGGGAAGACGCTGGGCATCGTGGGGTTTGGAAACATCGGGAAGAAGGTGGCTAAGATCGGTGAAGCCATCGGCATGCAGGTGCTGGTATCTTCCCGACGGAAATATGCGGATTGTCCATATGAGCAGGTGGATACAGAGGAACTGTTCCGAAAGTCCGATTATCTCACCCTGCACTGTCCGCTGAATGAAGAAAGCAAAAATCTCGTTAATGCCGGCACACTGGATCTGATGAAGTCTTCTGCTGTGATCATTAATACATCCAGAGGCGGCGTCGTTGATTCGCAAGCATTGGCGGAAGCATTGAATTGTGGTAAAATACGTGGCGCGGGAATTGACGTTCTGGTAAAAGAACCGATGGCAGAGGACGATCCGCTGTACACGGCAAAGAACTGTATGATCACCCCGCATATCGGCTGGGCATCGATCGAGTCGCGGACGAGACTGATGCAGCAGGTGGCAGATAATCTTTCTGCATGGATGACCGGGAAGCCGGTCCATGTCGTCAATTGAGAAAAGAGGGGAAAATGGTGAAAACAAAAAAGAGAAATCTGCTTTTGGCCGCAGCCGTCATCCTGACTGTTCTTTTTGCCAGCCTTGCGCCGGCAAAGATCGTGAAGGCAGACGACCCGGTAGAACTGTATACGTATGAGGATCTGTTTAAACTAAGCCAGAACCCGGACGGGTCTTTTGTCCTGATGGCGGATATCGACTGTTCCTCCCAGATTTGGACGCCGATCGATTTCCAGGGAACACTGGACGGAAACGGACATGCCATTCTGAATCTGAAGGTGAACGGATGCGGCGGGACACGTGCGGATACCTATGATGGAAATATGGTGAAGTATGATACCTATTTTTCCGGCTTCTTCAATGTATTGAAAAATGCAACCGTTTCGAACCTGAAATTCCTGGGTACGGATATCAGTGTGGAAACAGCAAATCCATGCTTTGCAGGCGGGATTGCCGGAATGATGGAAGGCAGCACGGTCACAAACTGCCAGATAGAAGGAACGATCAAGGTCAGCACAGACGCAAAGAGCTTTGGTGTTGGCGGAATTGCCGGATTTGGATATGGACTGATTGAGAAGACCACGGCAAACGTGACGCTGATCTGCATAGATAAAGATGTGGAGTATAAAGAAGAGCAGTTCATGGGCGGTGCGTATGCCGCAGGTTATATTGATCTGAAAGATAATGCGATCTGGATCCAGGGTTACGACAGTGATCATGGATACGTCCATAACGGCGGTCTTGTCGGCATGTACATCCAGTACCAGGATGGTGAGGAACATTATGGCGCCATGACCGGAAACAGCGTGACCGGAACCATTACGTTCTATGAGGACAACGAAGACCGGAGAGCATACTGTGAAGCATTCATCGGCGAGATCATGAACTGGAACTTTGAAAACGACGATGCGTTTGTTGGAGACAATTTTGTAAGGAATGAACTATTCGAAGATGATTTTTATGATGAGTATGAAGAGACTTACCTGACACTCCTCCCGCATTCCTGTGATGAGCCGGATATGGTTTCGAAGGTCGTGGAAAGCTCCGAAACCGAATATGGCTATACGGAGTATAAATGCAATAACTGCAACTACTCCTACCGGACAAACTACACGGTGCTGAAAGGCAATCCGGTACCAGAGAATGAGACCGAAACGGAAAGTGTTACAGAGGACGCAACGGAAAAAACACCGGAGAAATCCGGCAAACAGGTAAAGCCAGTCATCATCATTATCCTGGCTGTGATCCTCGTGATCATCATCGCGTTCATCGTGCTTCTGGTGATCCGGGAAAAGCAGAGAAAGAAACGTGAGCGTGAGCGGGCAAGGAAAAGGGCGATGGCGGCAAAAAAACGGCAGCAGCAGCCACGCCGGTAAAACAGACGGATTCGTAATTCATAAAGATTTTTTATAACACAAAAACTGACTTGGGGCTCCGGGTCAGTTTTTTGTTGTTTTTCGAATACGGATGTGATATTGTTTACTGAAACAAAACAGAGTAGATTTACGAGCGTTAAGTGCCGTCGGGAACGGGGAGCTGTCCCGGGGACGAAGAATATGAGAAATACCATTTGCGTCTCGTAAATTGCATCCCGCTGTCCTTAGAAACGGTATTACTCCTTTTCAATGCGGCGGGCAAAGAAAGGAGTTTTTTTATGAAGAAAAAAATGACAGTCCTGAGTCTTTGCCTTTGTGCTGTATGCATTGCACTTCATATTATTTTGGAAGTGTTCTGCTCCATCCGGATCGGCAATGAACTGAAGATCTCATTTGCGACTCTGCCATTTGTGATCGTGGCATTGTTATGCGGCCCTGTGGAAGGTCTTGTTACAGGACTGATCGGAACTTTCCTGAGCCAGCTTATCACATATGGTATCACGATCACCACACCGTTCTGGATCATCCCGGGCGCACTGCAGGGTCTGGCAGCAGGACTTATCTTCCTGGCATTCAAGAGAAAAACAAAACTGGTCCCGGTTGGCGTCACGGTTTTTGGAGCAGGCCTTGTACTCGTGATCTTTAACTGGATCGCCAGCTACTTTGATGGCGTCGTCTTTTATAAGTACATGACGCTTCAGGTACTGGTCGGCCTGATCCCGCTCAGACTCCTTGTCTGGGTCGGTCTTTCCATCGTATATACGATCGTGGGACTTCCAATCACGAAAGCGCTTTTGAAATCCTGTCCGGGCGGATTCCGCCAGCAGAAAAAAGCAGCAGCCAGCCAGCCGGCCGCAGAATAACAAATTGCATAATGAAAGGACCAGCCTTTCCGGGCTGGTCCTTTTTTGCATTATTCAATCGGTCAGGAACGGATGTTCCGAAGTATACTGGATGAAGCGTTTAGCTGCCGGCGAAGCATTCTCTTCCGATTGCATCGCAATACCAATGTTGACTTTCTGCGATGGGCTCAATGGCAGAGCAATGACGTTATCGCCCAGGGACTGCAGCCAGATCTTGTTCATGATGGTAACACCTAAACCGGCTTCCACCATTGCATAGGCCGAGTAAGGATCATGTGTCCGGTATTTAACGTTCGGACGGATCTTCTTTTCTTCGAAAAGCAGAGAATTGTCGGTCTCCATTCCGGCATAGACTTCGATAAAAGCCTCTTTCTCCACATCCCTGATATTGAATGATTCTTTTTCCGCGTACGGACTGTTTTTGGAAACGCAGGCAATCAGTTCATCTTCCAGCAGGTGGACCCAATGATATACGCCTTTCCGCTTACTGACGATGCAGTAGTCTGCCGCATTGTTTTCAACCATCTTTACCAGATTACTGGAAGTGCCCTCAACGATACGCACATTGATATCCGGATACTTCCGCGTGAAATTGTAGATCGTCTTGGAAAGCTGCGGATAAAAGTTGTTATAGGCTGTTCCGATCACGATCTCGCCTTTTTCCAGCCCTTTCAACTGGGATGCCATCTGGTTGAATTCCTCTTCCTGACGGATGATCTTGATGATGGCCGGCAGGAGTTCTTCGCATTCCTTTGTTGGTGTCACACCGGAATGTGTCCGGTTCAGCAGGATGATGTCGGACTCTTCTTCCAGGGCGGAAATGGCGCGGCTGATGCCGGATGGGGTATAGCCCAGTTCCTCTGCGGCAACGCTCAGACTGCCGGTTTCGATCGTCTTTACAAGGATCCTGTATTTCTCTGTATCCATGATTCCTCCTTTTGAAAAAAACGCAAAACAGTAAACAGTCGTTTTCGACATAGTCAACATATCACCAGGCGGTTTTTTTGTCAACAGGTTGTATCCATCCTATAAAAATGTTTTAATACAATAGTGAGAAAAAGTAATGCGCAGTAAGAGGTAACAGACTATGGAAAAACATATCGAAACCACGTGTGTGCAGTCGGGATACTATGCTACGAACGGACAGCCGCGGCAGATGCCGATCATCCAGAGCACGACCTTTAAATATGACGACAGCGACTATATGGGAAGGCTGTTTGATCTGGAAGAGGAGGGCTATTTTTATTCGCGTCTGGCAAATCCGACATGCGATTATGTGGCAAAAAAAATCTGTGAATTAGAAGGCGGTGTGGCAGCCGTGCTGACGTCCAGCGGGCAGGCAGCCAACTTCTTTGCCGTGTTTAATATCTGTGAAGCAGGGGACCATTTCATTGCAAGCCAGAGCATCTATGGTGGAACGTTTAACCTGTTTGGAACGACGATGAAGAAAATGGGGATCGAGTGCACATTTGTGGATCAGACCCTTCCGTATGAGGAACTTGCAAAATATTTCAAGCCGAATACGAAGTGCCTGTTTGGAGAGACCTTAACGAATCCGACCGTCAATGTGCTGGATTTTGAAAAGTTTGCAAAACTGGCGCATGATCATGGCGTTCCGCTGATCGTGGATAATACGTTTGCAACCCCGGTCAACTGCCGGCCGTTTGAATTCGGCGCGGACATCGTAGTGCATTCCACGACAAAGTATATTGATGGCCATGCCTCTACGGTAGGAGGCGTGATCGTGGACAGCGGTAATTTTGACTGGCTTGCACATGCGGAGAAATATCCGGGGCTCTGCACACCGGATGAATCCTACCATGGTATCGTATATGCGGAGAGATTCGGAAAAGGAGCCTATATCACGAAAGCCGTCGCTCATCTGATGCGGGATTTCGGAGCAGTGCAGTCTCCGCAGAATGCTTATTATCTGAACCTCGGTCTGGAGTCTTTATATGTGCGGATGAAACAGCACTGTGAGAGCGCCTGTAAAGTAGCAAAATATCTGAAGCAGCATGAGAAGATCGCATGGGTGAAATACCCGGGCCTGGAGGATGATCCGGAATATGAAATGGCACAGAAATACATGCCAAACGGGACCTGCGGCGTCTTATGCTTTGGAGTGAAAGGAAGCCGGGAAGATGCCATTCGATTTATGGATGCTCTGAAACTGGCGAATATCGAGACCCATGTTTCCGATTCCCATACCTGTCTTCTGCATCCGGCAAGTCATACCCATCGGCAGATGAGCGATGAGCAGCTGATCGAAGCAGGTGTTGCGCCGGATTTGATCCGTTTTTCAGTCGGACTGGAAAATGCGGATGATATCATTGCAGATCTGGAGCAGGCGCTGAAACAGATCTGAACGGCCGGATAACCGTGCATAAAAAGAATAGGATAGAATATGGAAGAAGCAAAAAAAGAAGAAATAGTCAATAAAAGGGCCGCGAAAGGAGATATGACGGAAGGCAGCGTCGGCAAAAAACTGGTCGCATTTGCCATTCCGCTGGCCATTGCCAGTCTGGTGCAGGCACTATACAACCTGGCAGACATGTCCATCGTCGGACATTTTGTCGGCTCAGCCGGTATGTCTGCAGTGACAATGGGAGGTCTGATCATTAATGTGGTCTTTGCCGTGATCAACGGCCTGTCCAACGGCGGCGCTATTTTCATGGGCCAGCTGTACGGGGCGAGAAAACAGGATCAGATCAAGAACGTGATCGGCACTATGCTGACCGGCTATGCCATCCTTGCAGTGATTGTCACAGGGCTCATCATTGGTTTTGAAAGGCTGATCTTTACAGCGATGAAGGCGCCGGCAGAATCAAAAGAAATGGCCGTGACCTACCTGGCAATCTATATGGCCGGCACCATCTTCGTTTATATTTACAATGTTCTGGCAGCCTCACTGCGTGCCGTTGGAAAGACAACCCCGGCTATGGTGGCGGTTGTTGTGACAGCGGCATTGAATGTGGTCCTGGACCTTCTATTCGTAGGCCCTCTCAAAATGGGCGTGGCAGGAGCTGCCTTGGCAACGATCATTTCCCAGTGTATCAGCATGATCATAATTGCGGTTTATGTAAAGAAAACCGGACTCTTTGATTTCCGGATCAAATCCTTTGGCATAGACTGGAAATTATTTAAGACAGTCTTTAAGATCGGGCTTCCGCAGGCGTGTCAGTTCGGACTGACCGTTATGTCCTATCTGCTGATCAGCGGATTTGTGAATCAGTACGGTGTGTTTGCCAGTGCGGCTTCCGGAGCGACATCAAAGATCTGGAGCTTCGAGGTCCTTCCGGCACAGTCCGTACAGATGGCCGTGATGACGCTGACGGCGCAGAATATTGCAAGAGGGAAGATCGACCGGATCAAGAAAGGTCTTCTGATCGCCATGGCGATCGCCTTTGTCAGTGCCGGGCTTTTCTGGGGCGCTTCCCAGTTGTTCCCGGAGGCGATGCTGGGCATCTTTACCAGTGACCAGGGCGTGATCGATATCGGAACCAGATACCTGCAGATTCTTCTGGGCAGCGGCATTTTTGAGAGCCTGATGTTCTGCCTGTTCGGCGTGATCGCCGGATCCGGCAACACGTTGTACAACTTCCTGTGTGCAGTCCTTTCCGCTATTGTAGTCCGGTTCTCCCTGGTCTGGATATTTGATCATTTCACGACACTCGGATTTAACGGGATCGCATGGGCTTATGTCTGCGCACCGATCGCTTCCGGTCTGGCGGCATTGATCTTTGTTCTTTCCGGAAAATGGAAGACAAGCAAGATCCGGCTGTAAGCGGATCTGCGCAGGATCAGGTGCATTTCCTGCAGGAAATGAAAAGGCGTCCTTTGCGGCTTTCCGCGCGAATACCGTCATAAATGAATTTTCCGTATCCACGGATCGTGATCACATCTCCCGGTTCCACTTTCTGGCCGGGAGATTCTTTGACATATCCATTGAGGAAGACCTTCTGGCCGGCAAGCAGATCTTTTGCCGCCTCCCGCTTTTTTCCGGTCAGGAAAGAAACCAGCAGGTCCAGCCTCTCCGAAGCCAGGTTGCCGGTAAGGGTCTGATAGCGGACCTCCAATTGCGGAATGTCGACGGCGGTCTCCCGGCAGGTGACCGTAGTATGCTTTACCTGTGTCAGATTTCCCGTCAGGAAGGGGATGGCCTGTTCCAGAACATAGACAAACGCTTCTTTTCCACGGACCAGGATATCCCCGGTCAGAGACCGGTCAATGCCGAGCGACATCAGGGCACCCAGGTAATCCCGGTGCGTCAGCTCTTCCGCGTATTTTTCTGACAGAGGGGAAATCTGAAGAACACGAACAGGATCCTCCCATTCATATCCGAGTGAGGAGACGGAACCGAAAACCGCGATCTTACGGATGGCAGCTGCACTTCCGCCATACAAAGAAAGATCAAAGAGATCTTTCTGCATGGAAAGAACCATATCCTGTTCCAATGGCGACAGAAAATGACTGGATGCATAGACTCCCTGCGTTCGTGCCTGCTCCGAGAGGTCCAGGATCCGGTTCCTGAAATATTCGTTTTGTTTATCCGGATTCATTTAGTGAAAGGCTGCTGCCACATCCCATGCCGTGATGATGCCCAGCAGTTCTTCTTCAGATTTTCCGTGCTCGGTCACAAAGATCATGCCGATCCGTTCTTCCTGTCGAAGGGTCTCGTCAAACATGTCACTGATATTGGAAACCAGTTCGTTCCGGGATACAAAACGGAAAGTCTCAGATGGGTGCTGGTCAAACGTCAGACGTTCGCGGATCTCGCGGAAAGTGGTCTCTTCGGTAAAATTGATCGGCTGGTATAAGATGCAGTTCATCAGGGTGCTCCCGCTGAACACGCCGACTACTTTTCCATCATCCAGTATCGGCATATGGGAAAAGGCACGCTTATACATATTCTCCAGAGAGGAGAGCGCTTTGGAATCCAGAGAGGCGGATAAGATATCTTCAATCGGAACAGCGATCTGCATTGCGCTCAAAGGATGCTCGATCCGGTCGATGATCCTTTCCAGAAGTCCGAGCATGGAGTCTGTCGGCTCGACTGCGTAGGATTCACCGATCTTCGGACGGTGCGTCAGAAGATTCCGCACGTCCCGGATATAATCCAGCTCCGGACGGATCTTCTTGAATTCAGATCTGCGACCAAGTTTTGCGATAGTGCTGCCTTCCCCTTGCAGATTATAATGGGCATTCGCCTCATTCTCCAGCTGTTTATACAGATCAAGAAACTTTTCCGTCTTGTTCATGGGACACCTCTCCTTTATTTGATATCAGAATTATAGCACATACACAGATTATGAAAAAACTGTTTTTCCAGCCATAAAAATGGTGTATAATGTTCAAAAATATGATTACTTGAATCAGGAGGATAACATGTTCAAAAAGGTTTCGCGGTGGATACTGGCACTTCTGGGCGCAGCCATGGCTGTTTGCCTGACTGCATGCGCAGATTGGAAAGAGAACCCGCCGCTTAATGAAGACCAGTTTTTTTGGGTTGCAATGGCGATCATCTTTGTTGTGATCATCGGTGTCTGTCTGGGAGTTGGAATCCCTCTGTTAAAGGCGCAGAAAAAAGCTGCGCAGCAGCGGCAGAACCAGCAGACGGAATATGAAAACCGGGCGATGAGACGTGCAAGACAGTACAAACGTAAGAGATAAAGTCCCAAGGGACAGAGACATAGAGTCGAAAGGAGAAAAAATGTTAACAGTCAAGGAAAATGTCAGAGAGACATTAAAAAAAGATGGTCATCCGGACCGGTTCGTCAACCAGTATGAATATCTGGGAATGACGTTCACGCCAAGCGTTGGCGCTGCTATGCCGAAATATGGCGGAGAGCCGATCGTCAATGCATGGGGCGTCACGATGTCCTGGCCGGAAGGAACGCCGGGAGCATTCCCGGTACATACGCCGGATAAGATCCTGATCAAAGATATCGAGCATTGGCAGGATTATTTGCATGCACCGCAGGCATCCGGATTCCCGGATGAAGCATGGCAATTCCCGAAAATGATCGCAGATAAGATCGATAAGGATAATCAGTTCCTGACCGTCATGATGGCACCTGGCATCTTTGAAAACTGCCATCACTTTATGGAGATCCAGCGGTTCCTGATCGCGCTGTATGAATACCCGGACGAAGTCCACGACATTATCAAAGTGATCCGTGATTTTGAGTTGGAGAAAGCAGAAGATATTGTCTCCCACCTTCATCCGGAGGCAATCTTCCATCACGATGACTGGGGAAGCCAGCAGTCGACCTTTATTTCTCCGGCCATGTTTGAGGATTTCTTCCTGGATGCTTATAAGGAGATCTACGGATACTTCCACAAAAACGGCGTAGAGCTGATCGTGCATCATTCCGATTCTTATGCAGCTACGCTGGTTCCGGATATGATCGAAATGGGCATCGATATCTGGCAGGGCGGCATGAGCACAAACAATACACATGAATTGGTAGAGAAATACAAAGGACAGATCGGTTTCATGACCGGCATTGATTCCGCATGGGTCGACAATCCGGATTACAGCAGAGAGAACACCAGATACTGGGTCCGCAAGATCCTGGATGAATATGAGACACCGAACGGATTTATCCCGTGCATCACACAGGGAGGACCGATGAGCACCTTCCCGGGCGTCTACGCAGATGCCTGCGAAGAGATCGCAGCTTACAATGATGAACGCTTTGGCGTCAGCTCCAACTTCTGTATTGAGATGAAACTGGGCTGATCAGCATTCATTCAATTTGAGGCAAAATTGCATGGCGGTTCCCCTTCCGGGAGCCGCCATTTTTGAATCCTTAAAAATGTGACAAAAGAACCGTCCCTCTGTCACCACAAGAAATTGAGGATGGGAACTGAAAATATCACAATATCTTGTGGTTTTCCTTGTT
>JAFZKG010000144.1 GCA_017553695.1 Lachnospiraceae bacterium | reverse complement strand
CATCACCCGGCATTGCAACTTTTGCTGCATCACCGATGCGCTTGAACGGCCGCTCACAGCTGCCATCGCCCTCACAGAGGGCTGATCCATTGACGTAATAATTCATAATTGGCTTTCCTTTCTGAACTGTTTTCTCAATCCGGATAAATAAATGGTTTATCAAATTTCTTGAGGTCTTCCAGGATGTCGGTATCAAAATCGTATCTTGTCCGGCTACCGTCGGTGGTGAATACCATGGTTGGTCTGGTTTCCGCATCGAAGGCTGGCCATTCCGGGAGACCATCTCCGTTCGGGTCACCGGTCCTTGCGAACGCAACAAACGCCCCGCACATTTCTTCCATCAGTTTTTCTGCACCTTCAAAGTTGTTGATCGGGAACTGCATCGCTGTGTGCATGAAGAACGGGACGTCGGCACAGTGCCATGCAGGCCGGCCACCGTTGACAGGAAACTCCTGTGCCAGCATGCAGCTGTAAACAGGCGCTGCATCTTTTTCCAGCGACCTCTTGGCGACGTGATCAAGGGATCCGTATCGGGTGGAGAAATCCATCACCATCACATCAAGAAGCGGCTTCTCAGGGAAGGCCTTTCGGAAGTCGACAGCAATCTTATCAGCATCCTCCCCAAACTTCTCACGCAGGCATCCCATCACTTCTTCCTCGGTCATCTCATATTTGTATGGCAGCATCGGGTGACGGACATGCTCACCGAAACAGGTGCAGACGATGGTAGGTACCTTGAAGGCGTGCGGATTGAAACCGTCCTCGCGGGCATAGCCGAGATAATAGCCATTATTGAGAGGGGCCCAGCCGGTGATATCATAGCCCTCTTCCCGCAGTTCCTTTTGTTTCTTCAGATAAGAGTTGATCAGGTCGTCATAAGGGATATCGCACAGACGCTCGAATTCATTTTCCGGAATTCCGAGATCCTTCAACATCTCGTCGACGATGACTTTGCTTGTTGCTGCGTCCGGACGCGGACGGCGTTTATGGATGCCGCTGAGAACGACTGCTCTGTGGAACAATCCATCTGCTGCAGGCATCTGGAGCAGAGCACAGACTTTCCCGCCACCGCCAGACTGGCCGAAGATGGTAACATTATCCGGGTCACCGCCGAACTTTGCGATGTTGTCGCGGATCCATTCCAGTGCGATCACAAGGTCCGCCAAACCGACGTTGCCGGAATTGGCAAATCTCTCATCGCCGTATGCGGATACATCCAGGAAGCCCAGAATGTTCAGCCTGTGATTCAGACTGACGGTAACGACATCGCCATATTTGCAGAGTTCGAGTCCGTCGGTGCAGGCAAGTTCGACTGCAGATCCGAAGAGAAATCCGCCGCCATGCAGCCAGACCATGACCGGCTTTTTCGCATTCGGATCGAGGGACTGTGTCCAGACATTGATATACTGGCAGTCCTCACTCTGTGGCCAGTAACGATGCGGCACGGTGACCTCCTCACCGCATCTGTCCTTGAAAGGAGTCAGAGACGCGTAACCATAGCCCCATGCATCTTTCACTCCATCCCAGTGGGCGACGGGTTCGGGCATCTGGAATCTTTTGGCATCTGCATATTTGATCCCCTGAAAAATATAAGTATCGTCAAAATAGTAACCTCTGATCTTGCCGGCGACAGTGTCAACGATCGCCGCATTCATACTTGCGTCAAAATTTTTCGGCATATCTTTCTCCTTCTATTGCAAAGAGTGCTCCATCCGTTCGATCACTTCGTCCTGGATCGCATTTGTCAGTCTTGTGAAGTATGCACTGTAACCGGCAACACGAACGACCAGTTCCGGATGCTCTTCCGGATGCACCTTTGCGTCTACCATTTCTTCTTTTTCCACAACGTTAAACTGAATATGCTTGCCGCCATGGGTCAAAAAGGTCTTGATCATGCCGGCCATTTTTTTCAGATCCTCTTCCGTCTTCATGGCGGAAGGATGGAACTTCATGTTCATGAGAGTCCCCTGATATGGATCCTGATTCACGCGCATCGCACTTTGCAATACTGCAAGCGGCCCGTGCGTATCGGTCCCGTGATCCGGGGAAAGAGAAGCATCTGCCAGAATCGTGCCGCCTTTTCGTCCGTCCGGTGTTGCACCTGTGACGGCACCTCCCGGCTGGTGCGCGGAAATAGAGATCGCATTTGGCTTCAGCGAATCACCATATACACACGGCAGGCTGAGACAGGTGTCTGCATGAAGTTGGTAAACTTCCGCCACCATCTCATCCACCTCGGCAATGTTGTTGCCGTATTTCGGCTGTGCAGCGAAATCCTTCTGCATTGCCTCGTAGCCGACCCAGTCAGCATCCAGGGCATCCATCAGCTGCTTCATCGTATATTTTTTCTCATCGAAAACCAGTTTGCGGATCGCGTAGAGTCCGTTTCCGGTGTTCACGCCGCCGACGGCACCGAGGACAGCGCCATTCTCAAAAGAGAACCGGCGGTTGTACATATCCTTGCCGACCTTCACGCCGTCTTTCATCAGGCTGGAGCGGAACACATCCGGGAACAGATCACGCTCCGCGATCAGCTCCACGTTGATCCGTTCGTTCGCCATCCGCATCAGATGGCGGATCTCATCATATATCGCATCCTTGACCTGTTCGAACGTTTCCATCTGCGTTACATCGCCGACTTGTTTTCCGACCATTTCCTGCGTGTAGCGGCAGAAGCCGTTATGCAGCGCGATGTCCATGGCCTGCGGGATGATAAAGAAGCAGCAGACCTGCGTGCGTGTAACGGCCGGGACGTTTCCGTCCACACAGCCGGTGCAGCACCAGTCTCTTGCTGCCTCAACGGGCAGTTCATTTTCAGGATTCTGTTTCGTGAAGAAATTGATATAACTTTCGTCACCGACAAAGGCCGGCATTCCGATCCCGGTGCGGACGCATTCCAGCGCCTTGACGAGAAAATCCTCCGGGGAATTCTCATGTACGCGGACGGTAAGCGTGTGGTGTGGGGTATGGGTCTCTTTTGCCGCCTCAATCAGAAGATAACTGAGTTCATTCGTCGCGTCGATCCCGTCTTCTTTCACACCGCCGATCGTCCAGTTGTACCATTTTGCCATGCCGGCATTTTTCGCACGGTTGGCCTGTCCGGAAACACGGTTGATCTTCATGCATTTGATCCGGAGGATCTCCAGCAGTTCCAGTACCTGGTCATCAGTGATCCTTCCAGCTTCGATATCCCGTTTGTAAAACGGATACATATACTGGTCAAATCTTCCGGCGCTGGTCGTCGGGCTCGGGCAGCACATTAAAAACGTGAACCAGAAACTCTGCAGCGCCTCATAAAATGTTTCTGCTGGTTCATATGGAACCTTGCGGCAGATCCTTGCCATCTCCAAAAGTTCTGCCCGGCGGTGCTCGTCGGTTTCTTTTGCGGCCATCTCTTCCGCCAGGTCTGCATAGCGGTTCGCAAAACGGACCCAGGCTTCAAACACGATGATCGTGCCTTCCCAGAAAGCACGTTTTTCCATGATATCCGGCTCTTCGTAACGGATGTTTTCCAGGCATTCCTTTGCTTCCGCGATGATGCTTTTCGCGCCTTCGTTCAGGATCTTCGCGTAGTCGACCGTGACGAGTGCGAATCCCGGGCCGAGCCCATATCCGGACATGGCGAAGCCGCCGCCGGAGCCGCCCTTCTTATCTTTCCACGGCGGAAGGATCGTTCCGGATTTCATGAATGGCCACAGGCGGTCATTCTGTCCCAGCGATTTGCCCATTTCTTCCACAAGGTTGCTGTTTGCGGAATTCCCGGCGAAGCGCTCGTTCAGGCGGTAGAGTTCCTCCTCATCTTCCGGGGAAATGGTGTAGATCTCGCTTTTCAGCGACTCGACTTCATCCTTTGTCCAGACGCCGTATTCATACTGCATTTCAAGACCGAAAGGCTTTGACGCGCCGCTGCCGCAGAGCAGGTCTTCCGGCTCGATGAAGATCGTAATGTTGTCCAGTATTTTTGCATGCAGCTTTGACCGGCGCAGCAGCATCGGCTCGCCCCCGGTCTCTTCCAGCGATTCGTTTGCAAGGCGGAACAGCTCCACGCATAGTGGATATTTGCTGATACGCAATGCTTCCTTCATTCGTTGCACACGGCCTGTCATAGGAGTCCCTCCATCTTTTTTCTATTATGTTCACCCTACCACGTAGAGGTGGCATTTTCAACAGATTACGTGATAGAATGAAAAAAAGCTTTTCAGGAGATGCAGCCAATGGATGAAGCAGCATTGAGAAAAATATGCGGAACAGTTTTTGACATTCAGCATTACAGTATCCACGATGGCCCGGGCATTCGCACGAATGTCTTTTTGAAGGGCTGTCCGCTGCATTGCTTATGGTGTTCGAATCCGGAATCCCAGGATCCACATCCGCAGTTGATGTTCCGCGCGGACAAATGCACGGGATGCGGCGCATGCATTCCGGTGTGTCCGGTGTCTGCGATCTCCTTCAAGGAACCGGTCGTCCAAAATGACCGGGCAGTCTGTACCGCCTGCGGTGCGTGTGTGGATGTCTGTCCGAATGAGGCACGTGAGATCGTAGGAAGAATGACCACCGCAGGAGAAGTCTTTGATGAGGCTGCCCAGGATACCCTGTTCTATGCAAAGGACGGCGGTGTGACATTGACCGGTGGCGAGATGCTCTTCCAGCCGGCATTCTCATCGGCGATCCTCCAGTTATGCAAAAAGGCAGGGATCCACACTGCGATTGAAACCAGCGGCTTTGCGGACTGGCATGTTCTGGCTGATATCCTGCAGTATACCGATCTGGTCTTATACGATCTGAAAGAAATGGATCCGGAACGCCATCGGAAATATACCGGTGTGGATAACGCGCGGATCCTGGAGAATCTGAAAAAGATGAGCGATGTGATGAATTGCGAGATCTGGGTCCGCGTTCCGGTCATCCCCGGCTACAATGATGATAAGGAAAACATTCTTGCCACCGCGAGCTTCGTGAAGGAGAACATTCACAATTGCACGCAGATCCATCTTCTCCCGTTCCACCGCCTTGGCGAAGGAAAATATGAACAGCTGGAAAACGAACCGAATGGGTTCTCTGGTACTGTGCCGGATGACTCTTATATGGAAACTCTTCGCGGCTACGTCCGGGATATCGGTATCGACTGCCGGTAACGGAGCGGTTATATGCAGATGGGCACATACGCGATCAAGTAAGATCACATAAAAAAGGTCAGACATTCTTGTCTGACCTTTTTCCGTATTATTTCCATATGGGATTATGCCCTGTGTTCTGCACGCGAGATGATGTCGTCCTGCATTGCCTCGGTCATATCTACGAAGTAAGCGGAGAAGCCCGCGATACGGACAACCAGATTGTGGTATTTCTCCGGATTCTTCTGTGCCTTCCGCAGCGTTTTTCCATCGACAACATTATACTGGACTTCCATGCCACCCTGGTCGAAGTAGGTCCTGGTCAAAGCTTCCAGTTTTGCCATGCCCTCATCGCCTTGCAGGGAGGTCGGGTGGATCTTCAGGTTCACTGCCATACCATCAAGGTAGTGGCCATGATCGAATTTTGTCGAAGAAGTGAGGACGGAGGTTGGTCCGTTCTTATCCCTGCCTTGTGCCGGGCTGCAGGCATCCGCGATCGGATCGCCAGTTTTTCTGCCGTCCGGAGTAGCCCAGGTGATCTCGCCCTGTACCACGTGGTCGGAAGCACCGAAGGTGCCGCACTTGTAAGTGGTGCAGCGGCAGGTCGTGAATGGACGAGTGATGTTGTAGTACAGATCCATGACATAAGTCATTGCTTCGTCTGCATATGGGTCGTTGTTTCCGTAATGAGGAACCGAATTCAGAACGATCTGGCGAAGTTCTTCATGGCCTTCCCAGTTATCCAGAACAGCCTGCAGGAACTCTTCCTTCGTTGCGATCTTTTTATCATAAACAATATACTTCAGAGCAGTCAGGGAATCGGCCGTTGTTGCAAGACCGGTTGCCGTTCCGCCGTAGCTGTTATACTTTGCACCGCCTTCGGAGACGTCCTTGCCGCTTTCCATGCATCCCTCTGTGGAGATGGAAAGGTTCGGGTATGGGAACAGACGCGGATATTCGTGCTCTGTCAGGTTATTCAGCGTTGCAGACCAGGTCATCATCCAGGTACAGATCTTTTCGAACGCTGCCTTGACATCGTCGAACGTTTCCATGTCGGTCAGATAGCCGGAACGGACTTTCTCCGGACACTGTGCGCCATTGATCGGGTTGATGCCGTTGTTAATGGCCATGAGCAATGCGATTGCCCAGTAGATGCCATTATGTCCCATCGCGGAACCGTTTGGAGCCGGATAGTCGTTACCGGAACCGGTGATCTCCTGGCAACCGATGAATGCGAAGTTCCGTGCATCTTCCAGAGTGAAGCCAAGTTCATTCTGGAGCGAAGGAATGATCACATCGTCGTTCTGCAGCAGAGGCAGCCCGCCGACGCGGGTGGATGCTGCCATCGCGCAATCCCACATTTCTTTTGGCGTATTCTTTGTCACACGGAGCGAGATCGTTGGTTCATGCAGATCCAGACGAGCCATTGTCTCTAAAACCATGTAGGAAACCGGATTCACGGCATCCTCACCGGTTTCAGGAATCGTGCCGCCGATGGTGGTGTGCTGTCCGAGATGACCGATACCGGCAGTCTGTGCATTCTTGCCGAAACCGCCGTAATAGAAGGTGTTGATCTTCAGGAAGAAGCCATCCACATAATCCTGTGCCTCTTCCATCGTGATGCGGCCTGCTTCGAGGTCCGCTTTCAGGTATGGCCAGGTGTACTGGTCAAAACGTCCGATACTGGTGACTCCAGGGTCATTCTCAGCCTTCAGAAATACGTTGTATAACATGGTCATCTGAAGTGCTTCCCAGAAAGTACGAGGAGTTTCCGTTGCGATCCAGTCAAGGCTTTCTGCACGGCTTGCGTATTCTGCTTTCTTTGCAGGATCCGTTGCTTTTTCAGCCAGTTCCCGTGCCAGGTCTGCATAGCGTCTGGTCAGTGTGATGGCGCCGTCGCATGCTATAGTAGCAGCTTTGTAGAACATGTACTTGCCGATGTCATCGCCCATGATATTGCCTTCACGCTCATCCAGCCAGTCCTGTGCCTGTTTGCGGATCCTGCCGTAGCCATCCCGCATGATGTTCTGATAACCCGGGGTCAGATGTCCAGGTGGCAGATAGATCGGCCAGCCGTATTTCTTTCCGGATGGATTTGCCTGCAGGTCGAAAAACTCCTGCACGCCGTCAGGCAGCCAGTCTGCAGCTTCCGGGCCACCCAGGATCTCAGCCCGTTCTTTGGCGATCTCGCGCAGTTCCTTCACGTCTTCCGGCGCGATTGCTAACAACTGCTTGGAATAGAACGGGTCATCCAGCGGAGCATGGTGAAGGCCGTCTTCCATGATTGGCCAGGTGTTTTCAATGTCAACGCCAATCCACATATAGCCGCGGGCACCGCCCCAGCCTTTGTTGCCCATGTCACCAAAGAAATATTCGTCCTCTTGAATACCCAGCGGCATCCGTTCATAGACATACAGCGAAATGTATGGCTTCTGCAGCAGAGGCGGATATTTCCGGTACTTTTTCAGCGCTTCCAGCTGCAGCCGGTCCTTGGACGCATCAGCGATCAGGAGCCTGTCACGGACTGCATCGCGGAGTCTTGCGACACGGTCAGGAATAGGTTTGAATGTATACATAATCTTTTTCCTTTCTTTATGGTGCTGTGCCTTTGTCCATACAGGGCACGTATCATTTGATGCTATCGTATCACATTTTTATTGGATTCTCAATGACTGGACGATATGGAAAATAATTGTCATGGAAAAATGAAATGAGTATAATTTAAGTATCAATAAATATTAATCATAAGGAGAAGAAAAGATGAAAGCCAAGCCATATTCCATCCAGTCTCCGAAGGAAGGCTGGTCGTGGGAAACTCCGCCGGATCCGATCCCGGAGGAGCAGATCAAAGAAACAGTAACAGCAGATGTCATCGTGATCGGTGCTGGAATAACGGGCCTTGCCGGAAGCACCCGTCTGGCGCAGAAAGGCCTGAAGGTCATTACGATCGACAAATGTGATGCGGCCGGCGGTCACGGCTGGCAGATCGCCATGCTGGATTCTCCGCTTATGCGGAAAATGGGGAAAAAGATTGATAAATACGAGTTTGTCCGTCGCTGGCTGGACGTCAGCGGAAACCAGCCGAATGAAGATATGCTTTGGCTGTTTGTTAACAACAGCCCGAAGGTATTCAACTGGCTGATGGGTGTCCTGGATGAGGATGTGGAACAGCAGATCTATACCGGCTGCTTCAAAGGCCCAATCTTTGGAGAGTATGAAGGCAGCCATCATCTGGTGAGAAAAGAAGGCTCCAAGTTTAAAGGCAGAGGAGGCGGTCCGATGCTGATTGAAGCGTTTGAACGGCAGATCGCTCTTCATGGCAATCAGCTGCTGCGCAATACCAAAGCCCATTATTTAGAGAAAGATGAAAACGGCCGTGTCACCGGTGTTCTTGCTACCGGTGAAGATGGAATTTGCCGCAGATATAACGGCACCAGGGGTGTTGTACTGGCCACCGGAGATATCGGCGGAGATGAAGAAATGCTGCAGAGATTCTGTCCGATTGCCCTGACAAGGGAGATCGATCTTTTCTGGCCGAAAACATCTAATTACGGAGACGGTCATAAGATGGCTTACTGGGCAGGAGCTGCATTTGATGATGCTCCATGGGCGCCTGTCATGCACAACCATCCGTATGGCCGGTTCGATTCGTTCTATCTGCATGTCAACAGCCGTGGAAAACGTTTCATGAATGAAGATACCTGGATGCAGGCAAAAAGTGTCCGCATCGCCATGCAGCCGGAACCGAACTGGGCATTTGCGGTATTTGATTCCAAATGGCTGGATGAATTCGGTGAGAGATTCCCTCTTCTCGGAGGACAGGGTGCTATGCCTTTGGGTATGGCCATCAATGATGTCGAATGGAATCCGGACTGCGGCCTGAAAGAGGAAGTGCAGCACTACATCGACGAAGGAAATGGTTATGTGTGCGATACGCTCGAAGAACTGGCAGAAAAGATGGAAGTGCCATATGAAAACCTGAAGAAGACCGTCGACCGGTACAATGAACTTTACAGGTTAGGCGATGATCCGGATTTCGGAAAACGGCCGGAACTGTTAACAACCATCGAAAAGGCACCATTTATCGCGATCAAGATGGGTGCTTCCCTGCTGGATGTCATGGGAGGCTGCCTGACCAATGCAGATTTGAATATCGTGGATGCGGATTATCAGCCGATCCCGGGACTGTACGCGATCGGAAACTGCTGTGGAGGAATGTATGGCGTGGATTATCCGCTTCTTTTGAATGGCAACAGTTATGGACGTGCATTCAGTTATGCGCAGGTGCTGGGCAGAGTGTTAAGCGGGATCCCGGATGAGGAAGAAGGAGGGAATGAACAATGAAATTTTCTTATTCAGAACGTTCAGTGAAACGAGGTTATTCCTGGGAGAATTCCACCCCTGTTTCAGCGACCCCTGAAAAGACTTTTGAAGCTGATGTAGCGGTCATTGGTGCTGGCATCGCCGGCCTTGCCGCTGCAGTGCGCTGCGCGCAGCTCGGTCTATCCGTCATCGTTGCGGATAAAGGAACCGGGAGCATTCCATGCGGCCGTCTGATCGGTGTTGTGCCGGAAGGCACGGATAAAAAGATCTTTGCAAAGCGCTGGCTTCGTGCCTGTGGCAGCAGAGTGAATGAAGAACTCTTATGGAAATATATGGACAAGTCTGCAGATGCCCTTTCCTGGCTGGTTTCTCTTTCTGCAGGAGAGGCAGAGGCAGTCCCTTACACAAACATATATCAGAATCCGGATATCGGAGCCTTTCCTGGGGATTATTTCTTCCGGCCGACAGGTGAGCGGTATTCTTCCGAAGGCGGCCAGCTGGTGGAAGACATCCTTGGAGATGCACTGACCGATATGGGTGGAACGATCTTCAGGCAGATGACTGCACAGGAACTGGAAAAGGATGAAAACGGACGGGTCGTTTCCTTCCTTGCATCAGACGCGGATGGGAAGTATGTCCGCTTTGCCGGGAAAAAGGCAGTGATCCTTGCAGCAGGAGACTGTGGTGCAGATGAAGAAATGCTCGCAGCATTGAGTCCGCTTTCCCTCCGTGCCGGAACACTGTTCTCGAATGGTACAGGAGACGGGCAGAAGATGGCCTACAAGGCAGGGGCGGAACTGGAGGGCCTTTACTGGGCACCGCATTTCGCTTGTACTGCATATGGACCATATACTTTCTTCTTCACCGCGGTCAACCGGGACGGCAGACGGTTTTCAAATGAAGATACCTCTGATCCGGCAAAAGCAAGGCACTGCATGAACCAGCGGGCAGGAGAATGGGCTTTTACCATCTGTGATGACAAATGGTATGAGGAACTGCAGAAAGCCCGGGGAATTGCAGGAGGCCTGCGGATGATGCCGGAAGAAGGCCTTACCAGGGAAGACATTGAAGCCGAATTCCAGGAGAATCTGTATCGTGCGGATACCCTGGAGGAACTGGCAGAAAAGATGGAAGTCCCGGTTGAGGCTCTGAAAAAAACCGTAGAACGCGTCAACAGCCTTGCCGCACAGGGAGAGGATCCGGATTACGGAAAACGTCCGGAGCTGTTGACTACGATCGAAAAGGCACCGTTTTATGCTTTCAAATGGGGTCCGGCACTGGTCGCTACTTTTGGTGGTGCTGCGGTAGACACAGAAATGCATGTTCTGGATCCGGATGACTGGCCGATCCCTGGCCTGTATGCAGTCGGCTACTGTGCAGGCGGATTGTATGCGATCGGATATCCTTCTGTACTGGAAGGAAGCGATATCGGAAGCGCGATCACATTTGCCTTATGTGCAGCAGAATCGATCGCGTCGGATCATTAGCCCTGTTGAAAGAGAAACACGAAAGGAACCTATCTATGGCAGAAAGATTTGTACTGGAAGTATTGAACCCGCGCAATGCCATGAAAACTTTAGATATTCAGGGGCTGCCGCCGCGTGTGGAGACTCTGGATGGGATACGCATCGCGCTTATTTTAGAAAAGCCTGACGGTATCATGTACCTGAAGGAACTGCAGAAGTTGCTGGAAGAGCGGCATCCGACATCGACCATCGAAATTGTCACAGGCTTTACATTCAAACCGGAACTGATCCTTGATAAGGTGAAGACTTATGACACGTTTATTTATGGCGTGAGGAACACCGCGGCATCCGGGCATGATCCTGCCATCGTTTATGAAAGAGCAGGTGTTCCAGGCGTGCATCTGTACACCGGCGATAACCTGTACGGACAGACCTATCGGAACGCGATCCTGCATGGCCTGCCGGGAATCAGGCAGATCGACCTGCATACCGAGCGCTGGCCGGGGATGGACGAACCGGAGGCCTTTGTCAAACTGGCAGAAGCATCCATCGATGAGATTGAAACAGTTCTGACCACACCGCTGGCTGAAGAAGAGAAGGATCCGAAACCGGAGGAATTTGATGATTCGAACCTCACGTTTGATGGTATGGATCAGGATGAAGCCTATGAAAAGTTCCAGACGTACTTTTTTGAACATGGATACACAGATGGCATGGCCGTCGCGCCGCCGACTCCGGAAGCAGTCAGAAAGATGCTGACCGGAACGAGCCGTGATCCGGCAGAGGTTCTTTCAGAACCGATTCCGCCGGGATATGGCTTCGTAACCATCGAGAAGATTGCAGCGAACGCTGTCATGGCAGGCGCGAAACCGGAGTATCTGCCGGTCATCATCACCGCGGTGGAAATGCTTTGTGATCCGCATTTTCCGGGATTCCATGTCATTGGCTCGGTATGCTCCACGAACCTGCTGATCCAGGTGAACGGTCCGATCGCGAAAGAGATCGGGATGAATTCCGGCTTCGGATATTTAGGACCGGGCAACCGTGCAAACAGCACCATCGGACGCGCTGTCAGTCTTTGCTGCATCAATATGGGCTGGCTGGACTTCTCCATCGATGGCGGCATGATGGGCAATCCTTCCCGGTACTGCAATCTGATCTTCACCGAAAGCGACGAATATACACCGTGGGAACCGTTTCATGTTTCCATGGGCTTTGAGCCGGAAGACAGCACGGTCATGATCGAAGAGATCCTTCATGTGGATGGCGACTGGCCATTTGAGATCACGCGGATGCCTTCCTGTACCTGGACATACGGATGGCAAGCGGATCTGGACCGACTGGCTGAGCGGGCGATCGGCACATCACCATCGGATCTTGAGGCTGCAACCAGGCGGACCCAGAACGTCCATCGGATGGGCGGACCGGGCGTAGATGCCTTCCGGCTGATCAGCCATCGGAATTATATCCTGGTCCTTTATCCTGGCCAGGCCAGAGAACTGGCTGAAAAAGGATTCACCAGAGAGTCTCTGGCCAGATATATCGGTGATCACAACCGGTTCCCATGGGATGAACTGACCGATGAATTGAAGGAAAGCGTACTGGATGTCGCGAAAAACGGAAGGATCCCGGGACTATCCGTTGATGACTGTAAGAGTGGCGGGACAATTCCGGTATTTGATACAAACCGTCTGGCAATCATGGTCGCTGGTCCTTTGCAGGGACAGACAATTGGCATGTCGACCATGGGAGGATACGGCGGGATTCAGGCTCCTGCTCAATTTGACAGACCACCGAAAAAGCCTTTCTACCTGAAAAAGATCACAGGGGCCACATTGACGAAAGGGGGAAAGTAAATGAAGATTGCTGTTTTTAACGGAAGTCCGAGAAAAGAAAACACATACGCCATGGTTCAGGCATTTTGCGAAGGCGCGGAAGCAGCCGGACACGAGGTGGAAGTATACCACGTTGGCCAGATGAAGATCGCCGGATGCCTTGGTTGCGGATACTGTCATGGGAAAGGCGAAGGAAACTGCATTCAGAAGGATGACCTGGAAAAGATCATGCCGGCATATAGGGAGGCAGACATGATCGTGTTTGCATCTCCGATCTACTATTTCACCATGACCGCGCAGATGCAGGCTGCGATCCAGCGGATGTACTGCATCTGGAAACCGCTGAAGGCGAAGAAATATGCGCTTCTTCTGAGTTCCGGCTCGCCAAACGTATATGATGGTACCATTGCACAGTTTGAAGCAATGATGAACTTCAGTAAGATCGACAATGCGGGTATCATTACGGCACATGGTGATGAAAACAAATCGGAAGAAAAATTGAACGAGATAAGAGAGTTTGCAAAAGGATTATGATATTATATACACGGGTATTAAGGAATTCAGAAAATTTCAGTTAAAATAAATATGGATAGGAGGGTAATGTATGTTAACAGCAAAACAAAACATGTATGAGGCGGTTAAGGGCGGCAACCCGGACCGCGTCGTCAACCAGTACGAGGCAATGCAGCTGATGATGCATCCGTACATGATCCACTGTGGCCAGCTTCTGCAGCCGGGCATGGAAAATGTCGTCAATGCGTGGGGCGTGACGAACAGCTTCCCGGTAGGTGTTCCTGGTGCGTTCCCGGTACACACACCGGATAAGATTGTCATTAAGGATATCGAGCATTGGCAGGATTATGTGCATGCGCCGTCGTTGAAATTCCCGGATGAAGAGTGGGCAATGTTTGCCGAGCAGTATGAGCAGATGGATAGTGAGAAGGCTTACAAAGCAACTTTCATTGCACCAGGCCTGTTCGAGAACTGCCACCACATGGGTGAGATTGCAACCACCCTGGTCAATCTGTTTGAGTATCCGGACGAGATGCATGACCTGATCAAGTATCTGACGGACTGGGAACTGGAGATGGCAGAAGGCATCTGTTCGCATTTGCATCCGGACATGCTGTTCCATCACGATGACTGGGGCAGCCAGAAGAGTACGTTCATGAGCCCGGCAATGTGGGAAGACTTCTTCGTGGAGCCTTACAAGCAGATCTATGGCTATTTCCATGATCATGGCGTAGAGCTGGTGGTGCATCAT
>JAFZKG010000143.1 GCA_017553695.1 Lachnospiraceae bacterium | reverse complement strand
AATGACGGCTGTGATCACGATCATCCAGATAACGAGACGGTTTCCGTTGCTGCTGCCGCCGCCATCCGGCTTGATCTTCGATCCCTTCGGCGCAATCGTGAAGGTAACTTCCGATGAGGTGGCATCGCCAAATACCACGGTCAAAGTATGTTTGCCTTCGGCCAATGTCTCCAGATAGCTTGCCTTAAGTGAGACATTCAGGCTTCCTGCAGACACTGTGAAGTGAGAATCTGCAACCGGACTGCCATCGATCAGGAGCTCGCGGAACTGGCCATAGGTCTGTGAATCATCCACACTCCGGTTGACTTTGAAATCCAGCGTGGAGGAAGAACCTTTTGCCCAGGCACCTTTGTCGCCTTCCGAGAACGTATATGTGATCTTGTCGACTACCATCGCATCTATGTTAGCCGAGTGTTCCATTTTATCCAGACTGAGATTTTTCGTGATCAAAGCAGTATAAACTGTTTTACCTGCTGACTCTGTTGTCGGAGGGATCACGGTCTCAGAAATGTTCGCGTCAACCATCTGGGTGTGCGATGGGTCATTTTTACATTGATAATATGCCTTTGCGGCTGTGTATCCGTTTCCCTCATCTCCTGCCCAGTGGAATCCCACAAATATCCAGTCGTGACCTTTGGCTTTTGTGACTTTGCCTTCTTTGGTTGCAGAGTGTTCTTTTTTGTCCAGGCTGACCGTTGATGCAATGGTTGTGGTATAGGTGATCTTGCCATCTGTTGTGCAGGTTGCATCGATTGCTTTTTCCGTAACTGCAAGATCGACCGCATGCGTATGAGATGGATCTTTCTGACATTTATATACAATGGATGCCTTCGTGTAGCCATTTGCCGCATCGCCGGTCCAGGTAATCTCTGAAAATTCCCAGACATGTCCGGTGGCTTTTGTGAACTTCGCATCTTTGGTGCCGGTGTGTTCGGTCTTATCCAGACTGTCGGCTGCGGAGATATGCGCGGTATAAGTTGTCTTTCCCTGTTCCGTACAGCCTGGTTCGATCACTTTCTCCGTGTATTCAGCATCGACAGCCTTTGTGTGCATATTATTTCGCGTGCACCGGAAACCACCGACGACTTTGGTAAATCCAGTTGACTCCTCACCGGTCCAGGAGAAGTTCACAAATTCCCAGTCATGTCCGAGCGGTTCGGTCGTCAGAGCTTCTTTGCTCTCGCTGTGATCTTGTCCATCTGGGCTATAGGCCGCTTCGATCGCAACTGTGAAGACGGTTCCGCCGCCTTCTGTACAGGTTGGTTCCTTCGTATCTATGAAAACGTCGAGATAGACGGACGTGGTATGGATTTCATCTCGCTTACATTTATAATTTGCTTCTGCTCCGGTATAGCCGTTTTCTTCGTCTCCTATCCAGGTGATCCCAATGAACTCCCAGTTATGACCAAGAGGGTCGATGTATTTCGCATCCGCCTGAGCAGAGTGTTCTTCTTTGTCTGGGCTGTCTTCGGCAGAAACAACCGCGGTGTATATTGTCCGGCCGGTATCCATACAGGTCGGTGCGAGCGTTTCTTCGGTAATCGTTGCTGCGACTGCCTGCATATGGCTTTCATCATGTCTGCAGACAAAAGTTGCAGCTGCTTCCGTGTATCCGTTATCTGCATCGCCAATCCAGGAGAAATCCCTAAATGTCCAGTCGTGTCCAAGCGGAGCAGACGGTTCGGATTTTTTGCTCTCGGAATGTTCCTGTCCGTCCAGACTGTAGTCGGCCGTCACGGAAGCAACAAAAGAACGATTTCCTTCATCTGTACAAGTCGGTGCCACTTCATTTACGTAAAATTCTGCAGCAATCGATGTTGTGTGTTCCGGCTCTTTCTTGCATTCGTAATTTGCTTCTGCGCCGGTATAGCCTTCCGCATCTTCAAACCATGTGAATCCCGTGAATGCCCAATCGTGTCCGACCGGAGGGATCGTGACTTCTTTCAGCGCGGAAGCATAATCGGTTTTGTTGTCACCATTGTATTGCTCGTTGAATAAATACAGTTTGTCGCCTTCTCCGAGTGTGTTCCCAAGATTCACAGTGACGGATGCATCTGCATCTGCTGAAGCAAACCCGAGCCGTCCGTAATAAGTGATCACACCATCAGTATTTACAATGATGGCAGAGATATATTCATTTGTGCCTGCGATGGCACCTTTGTATCCAATGTCCAGAGAATTGCCGCTGCAGGTCGTTGTTACAGAAGTTACTTCAAAACTCTTATGACCTTCCAACCCCGGGATCGTGCCATCATCTTTGAGGGTCACTTTCCAACGGTTATTTTTGTTCGCCCCGATCGGAGTGAGAGCATCGGTTCCTTCCGTAGCGGATACTTTGCCGCCTTCTGCTGCGGAGGTGAATAAGACACCGTTGCGATTTAAATCAAAAGCAGCGCGAACACCAACCGGGTTGCTCACACGGCTGCCGCCATCGTTAATATCGCCACCGGCCCATACAACAGCGGTGGAGCGATCATCCTCGCCCGGCGTGCGAAGCCACCAGAAGTGCTCGTTGCCAACTGTCCGGATCGAATTCGGAAGAGCAGAAGCCTCGGCGACAGAAAGAGGCCAGAGCTTTGCATCATTTACGTCCGTTCCTTTGATCTTATTGTCATCGTAACCTTCTTCATTTAAGTTTGAAGTGCCACCAGCCAGGGTGCGTGCCGAAATAACACTTTGCTCCTGCCTGGAGAGAATCGGTTTTGTTTCATCAGAGAGCAGAGTCTTAAAATATGCCAGCAGATCTGATCTGCCATATTCGTTTGCATCTGCAGCGTCGCTGTCTTTTCGGAATGCGGTATCCTTGCCAACAGATTTCTGAAGCACGGTGACAACATTCTCGCGATAGAGCGCTTCTTCGAATCCCTCGGCATTAATATAGGAAATATATTCGCCATATCCGTTTTGCCCGTTATAGGCGATCACATACCAGTCCTGTCCCCCATAGGAGAGGATCTGTGCCTTTTCTCCGTTTGCATCTTTGCTCAGCGAGCCAGTGCCAAGCACAAGTGCCTTATCGCCTTCGTCAGCGGAAATGCGCATGATCATCTGTGGAATTGTGACCAGCATAGCGAGGCTCATCAGTGCAGCCAGCAGCACCGATAAGATATGGATTTTTCGGAATTTCATTATTATCGCTTTCATGTTTGATTATGCTCCCTACACCCCTGAGTTGATGAATCCGATTATAGCATACGAGTTAGAAATTTTTCCAGCGAGGGATATGAATTTCAATGCCGAATTCGTCTCGCAGGAGGGCTTCTAATTCTTCCGGAGTCTGGACATCTTTTTCTATCACTTCTCCATCGATCCGAAGGGTGAAATGCTTATCACTCAGCGCCTTACTGCCGTTTGGCAGCGTCAGGTTGACGGTGCGTTTGAGTCGGAACGGAGAATTTGGCTGCATGGCAATGTAGAAATTAAGTGGCTCAAAGTCCACTGGTT
>JAFZKG010000142.1 GCA_017553695.1 Lachnospiraceae bacterium | reverse complement strand
TGCCCAAAGCATGAAGGCGCCCTTTTCTTTGTTCTTATCTTCTGCACCAGGCAGTTTTGCATAGAAGTCATTCCAATCGGCGGTGACCCGTGCGAGTCCTTCCTCATAGGTCGGGTAGCTGTCGCGGACATATCCGCAATCGGTTGTCTCCTCAATGGAAAGAAGGAAGACGCCGTCGTCTGCCGGGTACAGTTCACCGCGGACATATGGAGTAGAGAGACGTTCCATCTCCCACTTCGCATTCATATCGATCGTACCCTTCACAGCCTTGAATGTGTAGCAGCTGACCGTGGATGCCGGCCGCTCCCACGCATTCTCCCCGCGCCATCTCAGAACACCATGACCCGGCAGCATCGTCTCGAGGCGGATCCCCAGGCCATTTTCTCCCTGCATCAGGATCAGCGATGGCTCTGCAAAGCAGCAGCGGATATCGCCGTACGCGGTATGGAGTAAAAGCTCTGTCGGCGTTGTTTCAAAGGAGTATGCGATCTCCTCTCCGTGATGAACCGGAACAAGCTGCATATAGGAATCCAGCATCGGCGTAAGATTTGCCGGGCCTTTTCCGGACGTCACATGAAGGGTCACGGTGCCCCATTGTCCCTGGTTCACGAACGGTGCGTGCATCAGCGGACGCGTCATGAGTCCGAACGATGCACCGCCCGCTGTAAAAGGCATTGCCTTTATTTCATACGTATTGTTTTCGATCTTATCATACATACTGAACATTTTTCCGCACCTCCTTACATATTGTATGCCATGTCTGCCAGGGCAAGGAACCCGCAGGCTGGCCATGTGCAGCTAAAGGTGATCCGGTACATCTCGATCGGATCCATCAACTGCGAGATGCCGCTTGTGATCATCGCTTCGCAGAAGCGCTTTGCGATCATCTTTGCTTCTTCTTTCTTGCCTGCCATGTACATGCCAGTCAGGATCATCATGTTGCTTGGCGGCAGGGCAAAGCCTCTGGAGAATCCGGCACGGCGGAACTGATCGGAAGAGATCTTTTCTGTGGTAAGTCCCACTGGTGACAGGAAGTCTCCCTCCACCAGAAGGTCTTCTGTCATCTTGTCGATGATCTCCTGCGGGAGCCTGTCACCCAGGACAAACGGCAGGTAGTCCGTGATGGCGTTCGAGTCGATCACTTCATGATCGAAATTGGAAAGGGCAATGAACTTCTCGCCGTTCCAGAACGTATCGATCAGTTTTTTGACCATCTCGTCTGCGCGCTGATGCCAGCTGTCTGCTTCTTCCTGACGTCCCAGGATCTCAGCGATATCGCCCAGTTTGTCAAAGAGAACGCCCATGTAGGCTGCGATATCCGGTCCTTCCACACTGACATGGTGGACGAAAACAGAAATATCGTCATATCCGGTCTCATCGCCATTATCAAACTGCGGCAGACCATCTTTATCATCATCCCGGTATTTCATATACCAGTCAGCCATCTTTCCATAGCCTTCATACAGGTAGGTGAGCGTTTCCTTCGGCATCTCTTTTCCGAAGTCATGCAGACGCATGAGCCAGTTGAGTGCCCATCCCTGTGTCGGCGGATGGATGCCCTGGCACATGTTCTGTCCGTCAAAGACGAAATCCGGGAACTGGCCGCGCTCACCGATGTTATCGATCATGTTGACCAGAAGGTCGGTCGCCAACTCAAAATCGTGATTCAATCCGACTGCGTTCTGCACCATCTGCCAGGACGATGCCAGCATGCCCTGCGTCATGAACAGTGCCGACCGTTTGATCAGACCGGATGGCGAGATCATCGAGGACCATTCATGCCATGCCGCTTCAATCCGGACCGGTTCCAGTTCTTCTGTAAAGTGCGGGATCTTCGCCAGGAAGTTTTCCCAATCTGCCGTCGTTGCTGCAAGCGCTTCGTCATAAGTCGGATAGGAATCGCGGACCTTGCCGGCAGTGACGGATTCTTCTACCGAAAGCAGGAATTCACCTGACTCATCCGGCGCGATGCTTCCCATTATCATGGTCGAGCCCATTTTGCCGTTCCACGGAGCCCGGATATCCATAGCGCCTGCCAGCGGGTTGATCAACAGCGAGCAGCGGAACCGGTAAATTGCCTCCCACGCTCTGTCCGTACGTTTCTTGATAATGTCTTTCGGGCGCATTGCTTTTTCAAACTGCAGGCCCAGACCGTTCTCACCTTTGATGTACATCAGTTTGTCGTCTGCATAGCAGATCTTGATTGTGCCATGCGGCGTTACCAGACCAAGCTCGGTCACGCCGAACTTGATCGCGAAACCGATGCGCTCGCCTTCCCAGGTCGGATACAGATACAGAAGATCGTTCCCGATCATCGGCGCATCGCCCGGCATCGTGCGGCGGCTTATGATCATGACCTTGCTTCCCTGATAAGCCAGGGTCGAACGTTTCGCTCCGGCAAAATCGGTAAAGATCCCAAAATAAGCGCCTCTTGTTTTAAATGTCGTTCCGGATCCAAATGAGATATCCACCAGATCGGTGCCTCTGCGCTGCTGGATGAAACTCGTATCCGAAACTGCCGTGAATGTCTTTCCGACAAAGTGTTTCTGTTCCAGTTCATCTGCCAGCGCGATTGCCAGATCGGCATAAGAGATCACGCTTTCTCCCATAGCATTGTAGACTTTAAAGTCTGTGCCAGGTACATAGAGGCCTGTTTTCTCACCATCCGGAAGCATCTGCTCCGGCGGGCAAAAGACGGTCTCGTTTGCGACATCACCCTTCTCTCCGATCCGGATGAACCGCACTTCCGGAAGCTCCTTCAGCAATCCGGAAAGATGCGCGGTATCGGCCTCCCAGGCGGCCTTGTCCGCAAGCTGTGCCGGATCGGTTGCATCGACCACGGCGCAAAGTGCACGAACATCCTCTGCCGTCAGTTTTTGTGCGTCTTTTTCCGGCAGGACTTCGATCCCCCTTGTTTCGCACTCGGCAAGGATCATATCGCGCAGTTTGTCTGTCAAACCAACAATTGCGATTTTCATCTTTTTAATCCCCCAATTACAATATTTGCTCTATGTCAATATTATTCGTGTCTTTTTTTGTCCGGATCATTCCGGATCCGGCCCTGCCAGCAGATTCATATAATCGCCCCGAGCCGATGAGATCAGTGTAAGGCCGTATTCTTTCGCCAGTTCCACCGCCTGGATCGTTACAGAAGACTTGCTTGCCAGGATCGGGACGCCTGCCCGGATCACTTTGTAGGCCATATCGGTCGGGATCCTTCCGCTGGAATAAAGAATGCATTCCGACAGGTCGATCTTATGCCGTAGTGCATAACCAATGGCCTTATCCAATGCGTTATGCCGGCCGATATCCTCACACTGGAACAGAAGTTCTGCGCCTTTTGCCAGGAAACAGCTGTGCGTCGCCATTGTGCTTTTATGCAGCGCCGTATCTTTTGCAAACTGCTCGGCCAGCGCAAAGATCCACTCGCTTTTCCACGGGATCGGCTTTACCGGTTCCAGTTCCCCGGCCGAAACGAAATAATCATTCAGAATGTGATTGCCGGTGCAGCAGGTCGGTGTCATTTCCACGTATCCCGGCTGGAATTTCTCCGGGAGTTCTTTTTCTTTCAGAAATACGCGGGCTCTTTTTCCGTACTGGCAGATATAAATCGTCCGGATATCATCCGCTGATGTGATGATCCCCTCCGTAAGGAGACGACCGAAAACAAGTTCCGTCAGATATTCCGGCGTGCAGACCAGCTTCATCGTCAGGACTGCATTCACATACACATCGATGACGTGCTCCTGCAGCGCCTTGCTCTTCGCCTTTTGGACCGAGCCGTCCCGAAGGATCTTCCTGCAGGCGCTATCTGTTATTTTTTCCAGATCATCGTATCTTTCGTCTATACGCATAGTTTTCGTTTTCCATTAAAATATTTGCCTTAATCATAACAGTTTTTCAGGAACGACGCAAAAAATAATTGATACCAGTGCGGAATAAGATATATAATACTTCAGTAATTAGGAGAAGTATTTATTGGAAGGGAGATAGTATATGGCACAATTAACTGAACGAGAAAACTATTTGATGTGTTTGCGCGGACAGCAACCGGAGTGGATCCCGCATATGGGAATGGGCGGTCCGAAGCGGACGATGCCTACCGCAATGGCTTCTCCATCTTTTTTGATGAAACATATGATGCCGGGCAGCGACCACATTGATATTTGGGGAGTGGAATATGTCACGAGCGCAGAGGCAGCCGGTGCTTATCTGCCGAAAACCTGGGATTTCATCCTGGATGATATCACAAAATGGCACGATGTGATCAAAGCTCCGGATCTTTCCGGTATCGACTGGGAGCAGATGGCAAAGAAGGATTTGGAACGTTTTAAACCGGACCGTGTCAACTCTGCCGTTTCCTATGGTGCCGGCGGCGTCGGTTTCTTCCAGCATCTGATGGAATTCATGGGATTTACCGAAGGCCTGTGTGCAATGTATGAGGAGCCGGAAGAATGTCAGGCACTGTTTGAGTACCTGGGCGACTTCTACTGCGAAGTCTGTGAGAAATCCATCGACTATTACAAACCGGACGTTTTGGGTATCGTCGATGATACAGCTGCATGGGGCAACCCGTTCGTATCGCTGGATATGTTCCGTGAGTACCTGGTCCCGCAGTATAAGCGTCTGGCACAATTTGCACATGACCGTGATCTTGTGATCACTTATCATAACTGCGGCAAGTGCGAAGGCTTCATCGATGACATGGTCAATGAGGTCGGCATCAACGAATGGAACCCGGCTCAGAACTGTAACGACCTGGCAGCAATCAAGGCAAAATACGGCAATAAGCTGACCCTTTGCGGCTGCATCAACTCTTCTCAGACCTTCATCGGCGAGATGTCAGATGAGCATATCCGCGAGATCGTCTGGGATACCGCGAATAAATATGCGCCGGGCGGCGGATTCCAGTTCATGGTTACTTTTATTATTCCGGATCGTGAAAACGACAAAGAAATGGTTCGAAGAGAGTATTTCGTCAACGAGGTCATGGAAGAAGTCAGCCACGAGTTCTATAAGAAATAAACGCGTACACTAAAAAAGATACCAGAGCGGGCATGAATAACATGCCCGCTTTTTCTCCCTTTTTGGAGGAATTGGCAATACAGTCTTTCTATGTTATATTCGTCATAGGGATAATTTGTAATGTTTTTTAGGAGGATAATCATATGGCAATAACAGAAAAACAAAACTATCTGATGGCGCTTGCCGGCGAGCAGCCGGAGTGGATCCCGTTTATGCGGATGGATCGTGGTGTCAAAGGCCCGACCGCGATGGCTTCCCCGTCCTTCATGATGAAGGCGATGGATCCAAACGGTGATCATAAGGATATCTGGGGTGTGGAGATGATCACCAGCAAAGAGGCGGCAGGCGGCATGATTCCGAAGACCTGGGATTTCATTCTGGATGATATCACCAAATGGCATGACGTGATCAAGGCTCCGGATATTTCCGGCTTCGATTGGGAACAGATGGCAAAACACGACCTGGAGATGTTTAAACCAGACCGCGAAAACCAGGCTGTCACCTATGGCGCCGGCGGAACCGGCTTCTTCCAGCACCTGATGGCTTTTATGGGATTTACGGAGGGCCTGTGCGCTCTGTCTGAAGAACCGGAAGAGTGCGAAGCGCTGCTGGATTACCTCTGTGACTTCTACGAGGAAGTCGTCGCAAAATCAATCGATTATTACAAACCGGACATTTTTTCTTTAACCGACGATACGGCAGCCTGGAACAATCCGTTTGTTTCCCTGGATATGATGCGGCAGTTCTTCGAGCCACGCTATCTGCGTCTGGCCAAGTACGCGCATGAGCGGAATCTTCCGATCACCCTTCATAACTGCGGCAAATGCGAGATCTTCATGGAGGACATGGTGGAGCGGATCGGTGTCAGGGGCTGGAACCCGGCACAGAACTGCAATGACCTGGCCGCCATCAAGAAGAAATTCGGTAACAAGCTCGTTCTGACCGGGTGCATCAACTCGTCACAGACCTTTGAAAAACCGGGCATCACAGAGGAGGAGATCCGGGAGATCGTATGGGATGTGGCCAACAAGTATGCTCCGGGCGGCGGATTTGCCTTCCAGGTTTTCTTCATCATTCCGGACCCGACCGACCAGTTCGTCCAGTGGAAGAAAGCGACGGTAAACAAAGTCATGGAAGAAGTCAGCAAGGAATTCTATCAAAAATAATCTTCTGATACGCGGCCGCATTGCCCGCGCAGGATCAAAGGATAAACGAACCCCCGAAAGCCTTATGGCCTTCGGGGGTTTTTTGCATGCTTTATAAAATTTTGTCTTACTCCAATATTTCGATCCGTCCTTCCACATGCGCATCCAGCCCCTGGTGCGTCACGAAATATTCTTCCACAATATTATTCACGCTTGTAGCCACGACTCGCGGCTCCATATTGGCCGCAACCTCTTCGATCGGCACTGAGAAGAACTTTTCAAAATTGTTGTAATGATAGGTCTGCATCGCGATCAGAAGTTCCTGATCATCGGTAATGTCCTCGCCACGGAATTGGAATGTCTCGAGCGTGTGCGTGCTTTTCCGGTAAACGATCCGTACTCCTTTGGAGTATTGATAGAACTCCGTATGCCCTTCCCACGCTTCATCGCGGAATACATACTGAATCATCTGGCGGAATTGTTTGCCCGTCACCTTCAACATCCAAAGATGATCATCGAACGGGGTATTCTCCAGCATATCCTGATACGCAACGATCGGTCCCAGCGTATCCTTCCGGATAGATCCGGATCCCATCATCATGATATCAAAGCTGCTTTCCCACTGAAGCAGGTCAGCATACAGGTTGCCCAGTTCCGTTTCCTGTGTCCGGGCAGGATGTGTCAGCGGTCTTGCAAATGTAGTGATGATCCGGCGGAACTTCTCATCCATTTCTCCCTGATAGCTGTTCAGCAGCGTTTCCATGACCGGGTCCGGGTCCACCGTTTCCGGCGTCACCGGAATGCACTGCCATTTCAAGTCCGTGATTTTATTGCGGATTGTATCGTATTCAATATCAAACCGGCCGATGTGTCCGGATCCCTTTCCAACCTGAACGATTGGAATGCCGTTTACGATCTCCGGCTCCTCCAGCAGGGTGTGTGAGTGTCCGCCAATGATCAGATCCACGCCCCAATCCGGATCCAGCAGCTCTGCCAGTTCCCGGTCTTTTTCCAGACCGATATGCGTGACCAGAACGACCATATCCGTATGTCTGGTGCGGTAGTTGTCGCAGATGATACCCACTTCTTTCGCTGCCTGGTCCACGTCAATGAAGGTTCCGATTACTTTTTCGGATCTTGTCGTAGCCAGAACCACTTCGGTCAGAATGCCGATGAAAAGAATCTTCATCCCTCCGACTTCCAACTGCATATATGGCTGGAACAGACGGGAGTTATTGATGGTCACGATCAGATTCGCATTGATGATCGGAAAGCGCGCGCATTTTTCCAGAAAAAGCAGATGCGCCAGTCCATAATCCACTTCGTGATTTCCGACCGTTGTCACATCCGGCGCCAGCAGATTCATAAGATCGATCGTGGACAAGCCCATGTATTCCGCATCGATCACGGATCCCTGGAACATATCGCCTGCATTGACATAGATCACATTTTCTTCTTCGCTGCGGACCTTCTTAACATACCCGGACAGATAATGAATGCCCCCGGTAATATTTCCGTCATCGTCCTTGGAGATAAAATCCCCGTGCAGGTCATTCGAGTGAAGGATCGTAACAGTTTTCTTGATATGAGGTGCCATACGCGCTCTCTCCATTCCGAAATAATAGTTGTTTTAAAAATACCACCGCCGACTGGTTTTATCAATGAATAAAGAAAAGACTCTGGGCCCTCCGCTAATCCAGCAGTGGGTCGAGCCTTTCTTGTTTGTTAATAATATCATATCCATGAGATAAGTCAATTCTCACCGAGAGAGGATTATTAATTGATTGTTTTTTGTAATCACCAAAATCTTTTTAATATATGGTCTCAGATTATATTCTTTTTTTATTGATCGATACAAATTGATTCAGGCAGAGGTGTTTTTAATTTTGATATATCAATTATTCCGCCCATATTTTTCCGCGTCTGTTAGAATTCAGCAATAATGCTTGATTATAATATATGCCAATGGTATAATCAAGTAAATCCAATATTAATTGAAGAGGTGAATCAAATGGGTATGCATTTAGATGTGGAACGGTTAAGGCGCTGCCGGGAAAAACTCGGCATTACCAAGCAGGAAGCCGCCAAACGGGTCGGGGTATCACAGCCGGCGTATCTCCGCTATGAAGCTGGACAGCGGAATCCTTCCGCGCCGGTCATTCACGAAATCGCAAAGGCACTTCATACTTCTGCCGATTATCTGACCGGGCAGTCAAGCAGTTCTCTTCCGGACGTGATCATTGTCGACCGGAATGAAGATCCGACTTTGTATTCGGTGGTAAATATCTGCACGAACCTGGATAACAGACAATTGAAGCGGCTGATCACATACCTGAACAAACTGGAGTGATCATTTACAGTCGGAACAATCATAGAACGGAGGAATATATATGTACTCATACAGCAAACTTGCAGCAGCAGATCCGGAAGTCGCAGCAGCGATCAAAGGAGAGGTAGACAGGGAAAACTCCCATCTGGAAATGATCGCTTCCGAGAATTTCGTCAGCGAAGCGGTCATGAGCGCACTCGGCTCCCAGTTTACAAATAAATATGCCGAAGGATATCCGGGAGACCGGTATTACGGCGGCTGCCAATATGCAGACATTGTGGAAAACCTGGCCAGAGACCGGGCAAAGGCACTGTTCGGATGCGAATACGTGAACGTGCAGCCGCACGCCGGAAGCCAGGCAAACACGGCGGTCCAGTTTGCCCTTCTGAAGCCGGGCGATAAGATTCTCGGAATGGATCTGGATGCCGGCGGACATTTAAGTCATGGATGTGTGGCCAACATTTCCGGCCGCTACTTCGACGTGACTTCTTATGGTGTCGATGAAAATGGCTATATCGATTATGATGACGTATTGAATATTGCAAAACAGTCACAGCCGAAGCTGATCATCTGCGGCGCAAGCGCTTATCCGCGGAAGATCGATTTTCAGCGGTTCCGTGAGATCGCAGATGAAACAGGTGCATTCCTGCTTGCGGATATCGCGCATATATCAGGGCTGGTGGCAGCAGGCGAGCATATGAGCCCGATCCCTTATGCGCACGTGACGACCAGCACAACACATAAAACGCTGCGCGGACCGCGAGGAGGCATGATCATGTCCACAAACGCCTTTGCAACGGAGCATAAGATCGACAAAGCGATTTTCCCTGGTCTTCAGGGTGGACCGTTGGTACATGTCATCGCGGCAAAAGCCGTCTGCTATGGCGAAGCCTTAAAGCCGGAATTCAAGACTTATGCGAAAAACATCATTGCGAACGCACAGGCTCTGTCTGAAAAACTGATCGACCGAGGGATCAAGATCTTTACAGGCGGAACCGATAATCATCTGATGCTGGTAGACCTGAGGCCGCTTCATATCAGCGGCAAAGAGGCAGAAGATGAACTGGATGCAGCCGGCATCACCTGTAACAAAAACGCCATCCCGAATGACACTTCCGCCAAATCCGTGACCGGCGGCATCCGTCTGGGAACCGCTGCGCTTACCACGCGCGGACTTGGCACTGCAGATATGGAAACAATTGCGGAGGCGATCAAACTGGTGGTCGTGGACCGTACCGAAGCCTCCAAGGCAGAGGCAAAGCGCATGGTCACAGAACTGACCGAGCGGTATCCGTTATACGAAAACCTGGAATGATCCCGGCACTGGTTTACTTCACCATTCCCTTGTGCTAACATTATTCGCGAACATATTTATTTCTTTATGGAGAAGGGGGCTTACAAAATGGCACAATTGACAGAAAAAGAAAACTACCTGATGTGTCTTGCCGGCGAGCAGCCGGAATGGATCCCGCATATGTCGATGGATCCCCGCAGACCTGGTCCGACAGGCAATGCATCTGTATCATTCTTAAGAAAACACTATGATCCAAACGGAGATCACAAAGATATTTTCGGCGTGGAATACATTACCAGCGCGGAAGCGGCCGGCGGCATGCTTCCGAAAACCTGGGATTTCATTCTGGATGACATCACCAAATGGCGTGACGTGATCAAAGCACCGGATATCAGTGATTTTGATTGGGAGCAGATCGCAAAGAAAGATCTGGAGCGCGCGCATCTGGACCGTGTCAACCAGGCAGCCTCCTATGCGGCAGGCGGCACCGGGTTCTTCCAGCATTTAATGGCTTTCATGGGATTTACGGAAGGCCTCTGCGCTTTATTTGAAGAACCGGAAGAATGCGAGGAGCTTTTCGACTATATCGCTGATTTCTACTGCGAAGTGATCGAAAAAACAATCGATCTTTATGATCCGGATATCTTTACCCTGACTGACGATACAGCTGCATGGAACAATCCGTTCGTTTCCCTCGACATGATGCAGCGATTCTTTGTCCCTCGTTATAAGAGGCTGGCAGACTATGCACATGAAAGAAATATTCCGGTCACCCTGCATAACTGCGGAAAGTGCGAGATCTTCATGGACGACATGGTAAATGTGGTCGGCATCTGCGGATGGAACCCGGCTCAGAACTGCAACGACTTGGCTGCGATCAAGAAGAAATTCGGCAACCGCTTAGTTCTGACCGGATGCATCAACTCTTCTCAGACATTTGAAAAACCAGACATTACAGAAGAAGAGATCCGTGAGATCGTCTGGGACGTGGCCAACAATTACGCACCGGGCGGCGGATTCGCTTTCCAGGTCCACTTCATCATGCCGGATCCAAATGATCCGTATATGATCTGGAAAAGCAATACCGTGAACGACATCATGGACGAGGTCAGCCATCAGTTCTATAAATAAGAAAATTCATAATATGAATGAAAGCGGGGAGATTTTTATCTCCCCTTTTTATTTACTTTGTGCTAACATAAATACAAGGATTATTGATTTAGGAGGGATATTTATATGGCAAAATTAACAGAAAAAGAAAACTATCTGATGTGTCTTCGCGGCGAACAGCCGGAATGGATTCCACACGTATCGATGGATCCGGGTGTCAAGGGCCCTTCTGCCGGAACCGGACCGTCAATTTTGGCAAGAAAACTCGATGATGAAGGAAGAATGTGGGACATTTGGGGTGTCGAGCTCATCACCAGCAAAGAAGCTGCCGGTGGCATGATCCCGAAAACCTGGGACTTCCTTTTGGATGATGTTACCAAATGGCACGATGTGATCAAGGCTCCGGACCTGACCGGCGTGGACTGGGAAGCTATGGCAAAAAAAGATCTGGAAAGAGCCCACATCGACCGCGAAAACCAGGCTGTGACCTACGGCGCAAGCAGCGGATTCTTCCAGAACCTGATGGCTTTCATGGGCTTTACCGAAGGCCTGTGTGCCTTGTATGAGGAGCCGGAAGAATGCGAAGCACTTTTCGATTATCTCTGCGACTTCCAGGTTGAGGTCGTCAGAAATTCGATTGACTATTATCAGCCGGATATTCTTGGAATGGGTGATGACTCTGCCGCATGGGGAAATCCGTTTGTTTCTCTCGATATGATGCAGAAATACTTTATCCCGCGCTATTCGAGGATCTCACAGTTCGCAAAAGACAGAAATATTCCGATCACCTTCCACAACTGCGGCAAATGCGGCATCTTCATGGAAGACATGGTGGAAAAAGTCGGTATCAACGGCTGGAACCCGGCCCAGAACTGCAACGATCTGGATGCGATCAAAAAGAAATTTGGCAACCGTTTGGTCCTGACCGGATGCATCAACTCTTCTCAGACATTTGAAAAACCAGGCATTACCGAAGACGAGATCCGCGAGATCGTCTGGGACGTTGCCAACCGTTACGCACCGGGCGGTGGCTTTGCATTCCAGGTATTCTTTATCATTCCTGACCCAACCGATGAGTTTATGCAGTGGAAGAAAAAGACTGTCAACCGCGTGATGGATGAAGTCGGTGCAGTGTTCTACAAACAGTAAGTAACAGGAGGAGGATATTACATGGCACAGTTAACAGAGAAAGAAAACTATCTGATGTGTCTGCGCGGCGAGCAGCCGGAGTGGATCCCTCACGAGTCGATGGACCCAGCGATCAAAGGACCATCTGCAATGACAGGACCATCGATCATGATGCCTCGTGTTGATGCGAACGGAAGAATGTGGGACATCTGGGGTGTCGAGCTCATCACCAGCGCAGAAGCAGCAGGCGGACGGATCCCGAAAACCTGGGATTTCCTGCTGGATGATATCACCAAATGGCGCGATGTGATCAAGGCTCCGGATCTGACCGGCGTTGACTGGGAACAGCTGGCAAAGAAAGACCTGGAAAGAAGCGCGAAATATACTGACCGCGAAAATCAGGCAGTTGCCTATAGCGCAGGCGGCGGATTCTTCCAGAAC
>JAFZKG010000141.1 GCA_017553695.1 Lachnospiraceae bacterium | reverse complement strand
GCACGATATATCGAGGTGGGATAGTCTGGAGGACATATGAATGACAAAATAAAGCGCATATATGTTCCGATGACAGAATCCGGGTTTTACATCCTGTTTTGCCTGCAGACCCCTCAGCACGGCTACGGGATAAGCCAGCAGGTAAAGAAAATGACAGGCGGCGCAGTAACGATAAGCGCCGGGACAATGTACGGAACGCTTTCAAAGATGGAGACGGACGGACTTATCAGATTCTGCCGCGAAGAGGACAAGCGGAAACTGTATCAGATAACGGGACTAGGCTGTGAGATACTCGAAACTGAGATCAGCCGGATCGAAAGGCTTTATAAGAACAGTAAAGGAGAGAGTATCGATGCGTAAAACAATCATTCACTTCTTCACGATAGCAGATTATGAAGAGGAGGAAATCTGGCTCAGAAGGCAGCACCAGAACGGCTGGAAGCTGGTTAAGCTGATCGTGCCGTGCTTTTATGTCTTTGAATCCTGTGAACCGGAGGACGTTATTTACCGGCTGGATTATAAAAATTTCAAACAGACCGAAGAATATATACAGTTGGCGCAAGACTTCGGCTGGGAATACTTTTTTAAATGTGTGGGCTGGCTGTATTTCCGGAAACCGGTTCAGGCCGATGAAGAGGAAGCGGAAGAACTGTTCTCGGATAACATCTCCCGGGTGGAGATGGCGCAGCAGGTCGCCCGGACCAGGCTTATTCCGCTTACAGTCATCTTCCTGTGCTGCATAATCCCGAATCTTCTGAATGCAGTCAATTCCCGAATAGGCGGATTCAGCGTCTTCTTCGGGATCTTTTTCGGGGTCATGTTTATTATCTATCTCTATCTGATCATATACTGCGGGATCAAACTGACGATGATCCGGAAAAAATATCTAAACTGATCAGGTGACGAAAGAATCGTCCCTTTGTCAGAAAAAAAGGATCTGCGTGGCAGATCCTTTTCTCATATCTTTTTTCTTAATTATTCTCCGTGACAGGTGATGAGCCATGGTGCCGGCTGAATGTCGAAGGCGCCTTTGGCGTTCATCTTGGCAACCGTGATCTGCGTGATGTCCACATCCTTCAGACCCATCTCGGTGCAGATCTGATTCATGCGGCCGGCGAGGTTGAAGTCCAGCGTGTAGACGACGAACTCCATCTTCGGGTTCAGTTTCAGCAGGCAGGCAATCTCCTGTTCCATGCTGGCGGAAGCAACAAGCATCGTGGTCTCCGGGATCGGAAGATCCTTCATCGTCTCATCGTCCACATGATCGATGATGGTCACGTTGTTGACGCCGAACAGATTGACATTGTCTTCCAGTGTCTTGCCGTCGCGTTTGTTATATTCCACGGCGATGATCGAGCCTTCTCCATCATGCAGGGCGGCCTCGATTGCGATCGATTCAGCCGTGATGATGCAGAGGTTCTTGCCTTCGGTGATCTCCATCTTGGAAAGGATCACGGCACGGATCTCGGATCCGACATAATGCACGGAACCAGATGCGAATACCTGATTGTCCATGCCGAAGCGGTAGGTGTTCCGTGCTTTCGGGTTGATGATCAGCATGGCGGCGGATGCGTTAATCCCGCGGTTGATCATGTCATAGATCTTATTCTCCTTGATCGGGCCGGATGGATCGGAGCCTTCGTTATATACACAGGTGCACTCTCCAAGGCCTGCATTGAACATCCGGTAGAAAATATCCGGATGACCGGCCTCTGTGAATACGAGAACGTATTTGTGCGACTCCACGGTCGGGATCAGGTTTTTGTTCTTCCGGGTGATATCCAGAATCTTCACCCGCTCCAGATCCACATCGTAATTATCGCTGTAATAATTCAGCCAGTCTAATATATGCGTATTGGTAAACAGATTATTTGTGTTCATGACCATTCTCCTAAAACAATGCGCGGCAACGTGCCGACATATGATTTTTTTCATCATACCATATTCTGCGCACTTGCGAAAGATACGGATTTCGTGTTACCATTCGCGAAAGGCATTTGGGGCGCAACCCCAGGGAAAAAACCATTGATGATGGAAAACAGGAGAGCGGCATGCAGGAGATACTGATCAACCGGATCTATAAACATTTCAAGGGCGACTACTATCTGGTGGTCGATTTCGCGCGTCATTCCGAGACGGATGAGAGATATGTTGTCTATCGAAGACTGTATGGGGACGGCAGCCTCTGGATCCGGCCTTACGATATGTTTGCGAGCGAAGTGGATCACGAAAAATATCCGGATGTGAAACAAAAATACCGCTTCGAATTGCAGGAGATCGAAAGCGTAGCAAAATAAGAATGGAAGATCGATCATTCCCGGATATTGAAATCCGGCTGAATCCGCATCTTGTACGCGTTGTGAATGACGACGCGCTTATAGGCACTTTGCGCGAGGGAAAGCACAAAGCAGCGTTTTTGCTTGCGCATAAAATTCTGAAAGATTATCAGGAAGAGTACGGCGAGGAATTGAAGATCACAGAAAAATCCCTGGCTTGCGAGATATACTGGCATTATTATTTTTTGGACAAGGCAACCGCTTTTGAAAGGCGGTTCGGAAAAAAGAAGTTTACCAGCTGGCTGATCAGGCATATTGATACCAGCGACTGCGGGGAGAGAAAAGTGGATAACAATCGTTTTGTGTGGGACTTGTTATCGCATTTCTTCTAAGCAAAAAATACCGGGCGGGAGATCCGCCCGGTTCTTTTTAATCAAATAACTGTTTTGCTTTCGGATAGTGCAGGACCGGTCCTTCGAGACACACGTAGGTCTCGTTGATCTTGCAGTGCCCGCATTTGCCCACCGCGCAGCTCATCTTCCGTTCAAAGGAAACCCAGATCTTATCCTCCGGCACGCCCTGTTTCATGCATTCGAGCGCGGAGAAGTGCATCATCGGAGGCGGTCCGACAATCGCGACATTGTAGTTGCCGCCGAATGTATCGAATGGGATTTTTTCGATATGTGCAGTCACCATGCCCCTCTCAAAGCCCGGCGCATCGGAATCATCCAGCGTATAGATTGTGCGAAACTTTTCTGCCTTTGCCCATTTTTCGCGGTCCTCGTTAAAGAGTACGCCGCTGATATCCTTGAAGCCGGCGATCAGGTAAAGCGACTTGATCTGATCCGGATGATCATAGAAATAGTTCAGTGTGGTACGAACCGGCGCGAGCCCTGTTCCGCCGCTGATGACCACCAGATTCTGCTCCGGTCCGGCGAAGGTTTCTTCGATCGGCCACCAGTGACCGTAAGGCCCGCGGAGGAACAGCGTGCTTCCCTCCTGCAGATCGAAGACGCCCTGCGTCAGACGGCCGACCTTGCGGATCGTGAATTCCACATACCCGTCGCCGCGTCCGCTGACCGAGATCGGCGCTTCGCCGACCTTTGGAATGGACAGCATGAAGAATTGTCCGTCGCGCGTCTCATCCTCATATGCTACGCGGAACGTGAATTCTGCCTGTGTCTCATGCACAACGTGCAGGATCTTATGCGGCTCCGGCTGCATGATGTTGACCATATTTTCAAATTTCTTTTTTTCTTCCATTTTTTCTTCCCTGATCATTTGCTTTCCGGCTCGCCGCCAGTCTTCATTTTCCGGATCTCTTCGGTCAGCCCGTTCACGGTGTCAAAGAACGAGATGTCTTTCGGGCAGCGCATGTCACATCGTCCGCAGCCGACACACATGTTGTCCTCTCCGAACCGCGCGCGGAAATCGTAAAATTTGTGGAACACTTTGAAACGCATATTGGCGCCAGGCGTCTTCCGCGCCCGCACGCCTCCGGCGGTTTCTGTAAAGGTCGGGATCATGCAGGACGACCATACACGTCTGCGTTCCCCGTCTGATTTGCCTTCTGCATAAAGGACGTCGGAAGTATCGAAACAGCTGCAGGTACCGCAGACGGTATTGCATCCGCCGCATCCGATGCAGCGGTCATCAAACTGTTTCCAATATTCCAGATCACTGATCTCTTTCAGATCCGCCCGGCTGATCTCCGGCGCGTGCATGATCTTTTTGTTTTCCGTCACAAACTCCGGCTGAAAATCAGCAGCCTCCGCACCAGCGAAATATTCTTCAAAAGCGGCATCCGCAACCTGCACCAGGATCGGAGCAGCGGTAATGCCGTCCCGGTTATCCAAACGAAGAGCAAATGCATAGTCACCGGTGATATTACTTTGCATGGATACGCAGAAGCAGTCCTCAAAACTCTTCCGGCATTCCAGCAGCGCAAAGACCACCTTCTCCCGAAGCCGCGCGTAGAAATAATCCGGTGCGCCGTTCTCCAGAAAGATCTTATCCAGACGCCGGATGCTGTTGATGTCGCATGGCCGGCAGAGGATCAGGATCTTCCGCGGATCTTTGAGCTCTTCCTCTTCCACGTTATCCGCCCGGAAGTAGAGCATGACCTGCGAGATCGGATAAAACGCTTCCTTAATGGAGAAGTCTGTCTGCCGGCCGGTCACGACTTCCGCAATACTGCGGATGATGCCGTAGCGCACATTTTTTTTCTGTCTGTCCCACTTTGGAGCAAAGATCTGGTAGTCCTTTGCCAGTTGCTCCAAAATGCGGTCCATGGCTTCATAATCGATCTGATATCCCATAACGATTTCCTATTCCGCAAAGAATTCCTGTTCCGCTTCCATGAAGCCGGTCACAGCTCTTGCAATGCCTTTGTAAAAATCCAGTTCTGCATATTTATATACATCCTGCGTAAAAAGCAGGATCCAGTTGATCAGATGTGTCCGGAAGAATTCCTTCTGTTCTGTCTGCAGTTTTTCCGCAGCAGAAGGATCCGGAGATACCCGGACTTCCTCCGCCAGCAGTTCTGCCATATAATTCAGCTCCAGGCCGACGTGGTCTTCCATGACCCTGAACATGTCTTCACGCATGGTCAGCCCTTTTGCCGCATAGATTGCGTTCAGATTCATCTGGATGCTCCCGCCGAATGTGCTGTCTGTTCCGACATAGATCGACTCATACGGGAAGGCAGCTTTTCCGGTCGCATCCCCGGCGGCCAGAAATGTCTTCGCGTAATCCGCCGCCAGATACTCCAATGATTCTTTTTTCTTTGTGTCGCTTTTTCCATCGAAGGTGTGCAGATAGTTTTCAATCATCCGGAAACCGGCGTCCAGATCCTGCTGCCATGCAGCATTTCCTTCTGCCTGAGGAAACCGCATCTGCAGGAGTTCTTCCAGCATCCGGCTGTCGATCTCCTCCAGAAAAACACTTGCAAAAAAGCGATACAGCAGTTCCCGGTAGCCAGGAAGAGTCAACGTTTCTTTATTCATCTAAAGTACCTTCTTTCAGTGCTTTTTCAAACAGATAAGGCATCATGTCGATCCATTTCGCGTTCTTTAAAATGAAGCGTCCGGATGGCTGACACTCAGATGGATCCGGCAGCGTATAAACATGACCTGCGTTTTCCGCAAGCAGTTTTGATACTTCGCTTTCCGGATCGTCGATATCTCCGAAATGAAGAGCGCCACCGGCACAGTTGCGTACACATGCCGGCTCCAGTCCTTCTTCCCTGCGCTGCATGCAGAGCGTGCATTTGTCCGCAATGCGCATTTCCTGATTGAAACTGTTGCAGTGGAACGGACATGCATTCAGGCAGGCCTGGCAGCCGATGCAGGAATCCGGGTCGATGGTCACGACGCCGTCTTCTTCATTCTTCATGCAGGCGCCGGTCGGGCAGACAGCGGCGCAGGCAGGCTCTTTACACTGCTGGCACATGACCGGCAGAAAATACATTTCCAGGTCCGGGAAGGTCCCGGTCGGCCCCATGGTATACAGGGTGCTCCTGGATCTGCCGAGGGAGATATTATGTTCGGTCTTGCACGCGATCTGGCATCCGCCTCTGCAGCCGATGCAGCGGTCTACCTCAACGACAATCGCTAATTGGCTCATCTTGCGCCTCCTCGTTTTATCTGGTCAACGGAAGCCATGACTTGAAGTCTTCCGGTTTTGTCCATACGCCCTCCGGGGCGCATTCCGCACGGGTCACCTTCACCTGATATGCCCGCAGAGTATGTGTTCCGACGATGTCATTATACGGAGCTGTCGATTTGGACAGGAGGTTGACATTCATCTCTTGCCATCCGTGTGTTTTTGTCTGCAGTGTTTCCGGATTCCAGAAACGCTCCATGCAGACGGTGCCCGGTTTGATGCCTTTTGTGACATATGCCTTCGCACGGATTTTTCCGCGTTTGGATTCGATCCAGACCCAGTTGTCATTTTCAATGCCTTCTTTTGCAGCGTCCTCCGGGCTGATCCAGAGCTCCGGCGCCGGATACAGTTCGCGAAGACGAGGAATGTTCCGAAGCGTACTGTGATGATAGAATGGCACGCGGCCATTTGTCATAACGAGTGGATACTCGCGTGCTGTTTCATCATCCCGGATCGGGCTTTCCACCGGTTCCAGATAATACGGAAGCGGATCATAATCCCTGGATGCTTTGTCCATCGGGAACGGCATGAACGGCTGGCCGCTCCGGCCGAGTTCGATCATCCGCTCGCAGTATACTTCCAGTTTTTTGGAAGCAGTGTCGAATCCTTTCGGAAGACCAGTCTCCGGGTCCTCCTGCAGATAAACGTAATAAGTCTTCCATTCTTCCTGGCTCATATATTCATATGGCGATGCATCCTGCAGTTCCTTCCAGGTCATGCCGACTGCCGGCGTGAGCTGATCGAAGAACTCTTCCATGGTCTCCCAGTAGGCCATATCTTCGCCCATGAACTCTTTATCAAATGCCTTCTGGCACATCTCATGTCCGCGTTCTGCACAGGCTTTTGCGAGATTAGACCAGATGACTGTCTCGTCTTTTGTCTCCCAGAGATGCACGACCTGTTTCCGCGCGACCAGCATGTTACAGGTCTCGGCGATCATTTCGGTCTCCAGCCATTCTTCGGTCGGCAGGATGACGTCCGCATAAGCCGAGAAGGAGGTTGGGTACATATACATATGCACGATGAACTCCAGTTTATCAATCGCTTCCGCCCATCTCCCTGCTTCCGCGAGGACACCCAGCTTATTGCCGGAACGGTCGATCCAGACTTTCGGCCGGTATGGCTTGCCGGTAAGGATCGCATCCAGTACGCTTCCCGGGTGGCCGGCATACCAGATGGAAAGGCCTTTGAACTCTTGTCCGCCCAGACGCTTACGGAACTGTTCTTCCGGCAGACACTTCAGTGCCACAGGCACCGGATAGTTCGGAGACTTCAGCACACCGCTGATGCGGAAACGCTGCATCGGAACGCCCGGTTTTTCCATGTTGCCGAGGAGCATGTCCATCGTGCAGGCAGCCATGGCAGCCTGTACTGAGTTTGGCGTCTGGTCGGTTGCCACGCCGAGACAGAGACCGCTTGGTGAATTGTCGGTATACAAACGGATTGCTTCTTCGATCTTTGCAGGATCCAACTGGCAGATCTCGCCAGCCCGCTCAAGTGTGAATTCCTCACAGCGTTCCAGCAGCATCTGCGCGCCGGTCTTATATTCTTTTCCATTGATTTGGAAAGTGCCAAAGAGAGCGGCGTCCGCCTTTTCATTCCATGGATAGGAAAGTGCCTTTGGAGAAGCACTCTTTTGATCCCAGATAACAAAGATATCAACGCCCTGGTCATCCGTTTTTGTTCCAGCTAATCCCAGTTCGTCCGCGCGGACCATCACCTTTGTTTCAGTGTCGACCAGATATGGCAGGTTGGTCCAGTGCAGCACGAAGTCTTTATCATATAATTCGTTAGTCAGGATGTAACGGATCCACGCCAGCATCAGGGCGACATCCGTTCCAGGACGGATCGGCAGCCACACGGTGGATTTCGCCGCATCCGGCGTGAAGCGCGGATCGATCACGACAGTCTTCACACCCTTTGCCCGAAGTTCATTGACCATGCGTCCGCCGCTGGAAGGGCAGGAGTAAGACGGGTCGGTCCCCCAGAGAACCAGTGTCTTGATCGGGTTGTGTTCTTCATCATAAAACTCCAGGCAGTTGGAATCTGCAATGGAATTATCGGAGCCGCCATACATCATGGCTGCCGAAAGCACACGCGGCAGATAGCACTGCGCGCATCCCGGCTCGAACCAGTTTGGCGTGCCGAAGATATTACAGAAACGGGCGATGCTCCAGATCTCCGGATTCCCGCCACCGCCAGTAGAGCAGAAGACATATTCGGCTCCGAAATCATTCTTCACCTGCATCAGCTTGTCGGCGATCATGCCGAGTGCTTCGTCCCAGCTTGCACGGCGGAAACGTCCGCCGCCTCTTTCGCCGACACGGATCAGCGGATATTTATTCCGGTTTGGATGATACAATGCGGAAATGCCGGAAAGGCCTTTCGCACAGAGTTTGCCTTTGCTCATCGGATCGGTCGGCTCGCCTTCCAGACGGATGACGCGCCCGTTCTTAACATGGGCGAGCACACCGCAGTTGGCAATGCACGCGCGGCACGCGGTGGAAACGATCTTCTCCTCATCGGATACCTCGATGATCTTCGGTTCTCCTTTTGTAAAGAAGGTCTTTTCGCCTGCCGCCTCATTCAGACCGGGAATGGAAATGGCCTGTAAGTACTGGTTTTCGTTCATGTTTTTCTCTCCGTTGATGGTGCTGTGCCGGTATTTCAGACACACGATCCTGTAGATCATATTCTTATATTATATGGAAACCGAATTGCAATCAATATCGATTTATGATATAAATAATTCCAAAATGGAATGATTTGGAGGAAAACATGACAGAAGAGCAACTGCTTTATTTTACATCGATCGTGGAATTCGGCAGCTACAGCGAAGCAGCATTGGAATTGAGCATTTCTCAATCTACCATCAGCAAACAGATCGCGCATCTGGAGAATGAAATTGGCGTCAAATTGTTTGACCGCTCAACAAGAAAAGCGTCTCTCTCCGCAGAAGGAGAAGCCCTTTATTCGGAGGCTGCCGTCTTGCTTTCTCAAATGAAAGCCTTTCGAAACCATGCGCAGGCGTTAAGCCTGGGAGACCGCCGCAAGATCGATATCATTGCACTCCCGTTTGTGGGGAATCTGAACTTTTATGTTCCAATCTTCACATTTGAAGATAGCCATCTGAACTGCGAAGTTCATTTATATGAATTAGAAGATAATGAACTGTATAGGCGAATCGCTGCGAAAGATTATGATGTCGCAATCTGCTATTATGATCCGGATCATATGGGTAATCAGGTCCGTTTTTATCCGATCTTTGATAATAAGATGGTGGCAGCCATTCATAAGAGCAATCCGATCTCGAAGGAAAAAGCCCTGACGCCGAAGATGCTGGATAATGTCAATGTAATGGGAACACAGGTTTTTACAACGCTGAATAAGGTATATGAGTTATATTTCAAAAAGCACAAAGTGAATCCACATGTGATCTTCCGCTCCCGTCCGCAGACACTTCTGGGAGCAGCCGCAGCAAAGAAGAGCATCGCGCTTCTGGACAGCCTGCATGCAAATATGTTCCGTACCCCGGCAGATATTGTGCTGCTTCCATTTTCTCCAAGTCTGAAATGTGTCGTCGGCATTGCGGTGGACGAAGAGAAAGCAGATGATCCGATTATCCGGGATCTGGTGGAAGCACTTTCGAAAACTTGAGAAAGGTGACAAAAGAACCGTCCCCTTGTCACCTTCTTCCTAATATACTAAAATGAACCAATATAAACAGAATGGAGAAATGTTATGGACAGAGAACAATTATGGGAAGAGGCGGTCCGGTTTCACGGACACAGTTGCCCGGGTCTGATGATCGGGTTCCGGGCGGCATTATATGCACAGAAACTGTTGAACCTGACCTTCTCCAGAGATGAAGAGACGGTCTGCATCAGTGAGAATGATGCCTGTGGCGTCGATGCGATTCAGGTGGTCTTAGGCTGTTCGATCGGAAAAGGAAACCTGCTTTTCCATATGCGCGGGAAACAGGCTTTTTCCTTCTATAACCGCGAAAGCGGAGAATCCGTCCGGCTGATCCTCCGGGAGAAACCGCGGCAGATGACACGCGAAGAAACAATGGACTATTATATGAACTGCTCCGATGAGGAAATGTTCAACAAGATGAAAACAACCCTCCGTCTTCCGGACGAGGCACAGATCTTTGATTCGATTGTCTGTGAATGCTGCGGAGAAGTGGCTGGGTCAAACTGGATCCGGATCGTGGATGGAAAGAAGATCTGTCTGGATTGCGTGCCGGAGTACGACCGCTTCCGGATCTGAACTTGATTGGCATCATGGATTTTTTCCGTTATGTGATTGCAGTTATGTACAAAAATGCCGGTTTGGTATCAGTGTTAATCCATTTTCACACACAAGAAAAGTGACCAGGAAAAATGGGAATGCTAAAAAGCCTTTAAAATAAACGTTTTTTGAACGATTCATTTTTGGCCGGTGCGACCGTTATAACAGAAACATGTACCAAACTGAACTTTTTGTACAGCTAGATGTGAAAGACATGTACCGAACCGAATTATTTGTACAAAAGCATTAGATTATCAGCATGAAATAAGGAGAGCGACTGAACATGGGAATCAATTGTCCGTCCTGTGGCGGGAAAATGGTATTCGATATTGCGGAGCAGCAGCTCAAATGCGAGTTCTGCAATAGCCGTCTGACCATCCAGAAATACAAATCAAACAACGAAGGCGAAACGCAGCAGATGACCTACGACACGGTGGTCTATACCTGCCGGAACTGCGGCGCGGAACTGACGGCGCCGGATGAGCAGGCGGTGGCATATTGCTCTTATTGCGGCAGTGAGCAGATGCTTTCTGCCAAACACGAGCAGGCGCTTCGCCCGAAAAACATCATCCCGTTCAAGAAGACAAAAGAACAGGCGATGGAGCAGTACGCGAAAGCGCTGAAAGGCAAATTCTATGTGCCGAAAGAATTTAAAGACCCGAACTTCCTGGAAGGCTTCCGCGGCATCTATCTGCCGTATTTTTCCTACAACACTTTGGTGGCTGACCGCCAGGTGCAGTTTGAAGGAACTGCCAGTTATACGAAGGGCGGTTATGACTACACGGAGACCTATCGGGTGGATACTCATCTTGGCGGACATTCTTCCGATGTAAACTTTGACGCGTCGAGCGCATTCGATGATACCCTGGCAAATGAGATCGCACCGTTTAATGCGAAGGATATGAGGGAGTTCCACGAAGGTTACCTGGCAGGGCTCTATGCGGATAAAGCCACCACTGATGAGCGGACCTATCTTCAGCAGGCTACGGAACTTGCAGTGGATTCGGTCTATAAAGAGATCAACCGCAAGGCAGGCAAAGCAAAGATAAAAGAAGAAAAAGATCCGGAGATGAGGAAGGCACAGGTAGGCATCTCCGCGGTGGACTGCGAAGTATCCTATTTCCCGGTCTGGTTTTTAACCTGGCGCCACAAAAAGAGAGTGGCTTACTCTGTCATGAACGGACAGACCGGAAAGATCGCGGTGGATATCCCTGTCAACAAGACCACGTTTTTCCTGATCTCGCTGGCAGCAGCGGTGCTGGTATTCGCAGCGTTATGCTTCCTGCCGATGTTCATTCTGCCGAAAACGATCTCCGGCATCGCGGCAATCATCCTGGTGATCTCCAGCATCCTTCTTAGACGCGAGATCAAAAAGATCTATGTCCGCGAAAGCCATATTTACGATTACGGCGATACACAGCACAAAGCCAAAAAGAAGATCACGAAAGCAAAAGAATCATCCGCTTATATCGCGTCGAACGCACCGGTGAAAAAGAAATCCCTGGGACTGATCGGCGTCATTATTCCGGCCTTTTATGTAGTCATTTACATTGCGTTCGCGGCACTGAAGGGAGTATCCCTGCTGGAGACGATCTTTTCCGGAGGCGGCTCGGCCGTTTATTTCCTGGCGATGCTCGTTCAGCTGCCATTTACGGTATTTACTATTATCCACGCAGTGCAGATTGAAAAGAAGAGCGCCATCATCCCGGCCATCCTTGCACCGGCTGCGCTTGCCTTTGGCATCTTCGCGCACAGCCTGAATTCTCCGTATGATTTCTGGTATTACGGCGCAGCACTGGCGTGCCTGGCAGCGATGATCATCAACTGCTTATCGTGTATCAACTATTTCAATTACCTGACCACGCGGCCGGTACCGAATTTCTTCCGAAGGGAGGGTGCGAACAATGCGAAATAAGATCATCTCCCTGTTATCTGCCATGATGCTGGCGCTCCTTATGGCGCTGCTCCTTGTTCCGGTAACGGCATTGGCCGATGAGGATAGTGGCTACCGCATCATCATCGAAGATGAGGCGGACCTGTTTACCGATGCGCAGGAAGCCAGCCTGAAAGAGCAACTGAAAGGCATCCTGCCGTACGGCAGTGCGGCCATTGTCACGAATGATGAATACAATTCCGATGCTGCAGCACTTGCAGAAAAGAGATTCCGCGAATTCTTCCGTGACGATTCCGCAACGCTCCTTATGATCGATATGTATAACCGGCGGATCCAGATCTTCTCCGACGGAGCCATCTACCGCACGGTCACCCGCGCGAAAGCAAATGAGATCACGGACAATATCTACACCTATGCGACAGACGGTGATTACTATATGGCTGCCAAAAAGGCGTTCGAGCAGATCGAGACGATCCTTGCCGGCGGACACATCACGACCCCGATGAAATACTTGACAAACGCAGCCTTTGCGGTCGGCATCGTTCTGTTGATCAATTTCATCATCATCACGGCACAGAGAAAGAAGAAAAATGTGACGACGCTGACGAACGCCCTGGCTTATGAAGGCGGCAGAGGCAACATCTCCGCTGTGCAGAGCGTCAATGCAGTGATGACCTCGCAGAAAAAATCCCGTCATATCGAATCCTCCGGCGGTTCTTCCGGAGGCGGAGGAGGCGGTTTCTCAGGCGGTGGCGGAGGAGGCGGCGGCTTCTCCAGCGGCGGTGGCGGCGGTCACAGTTTCTAAGTACAGAAAAAGAACAAGATAATTAGCACTCACCTCTTGACAGTGCTAACAACGGGTGCTATAACGTAGTCGAACAAAGGAACAGAGTGATTCGCAAGAATCTACGATCCTCCGTCCCAATGCTCATAAAAAGAAATGTTCTTTATATGAGAAGGAGGAAT
>JAFZKG010000019.1 GCA_017553695.1 Lachnospiraceae bacterium | reverse complement strand
CACCCTGACCGATATCGCGAAAAAGCTGAATTGCGATTGGCGAACAGTCAGGAAGTACGTTGACCAGGAGGATTTCAGTCCACCGGCGCCAGTACCTGAAAGCGAGATTCTTCATGAATCAAAGCTCGATCCCTACAAATCGCTCATTGACAGTTGGTTGATTGGTGACAAGGACAAGAAGACGCCAAGAAAACAGCGGCACACGGCGTGGAAGGTTCATGACCGGCTGACGAAAGAAGTTCCTGGTTACAATTGCAGTTACCGACTGACAGCGGAATACGTTTCCGCAAAGAAAAAGGAGTTGAATCTGAAGAAAACAGACAGTTATCTTCCGCTGATTCACCGTCCCGGTGGTGCACAGGCCGATTTCGGGTTCTCGGCTTTTTATGAGAATGGGCTTCTACATGAGGGAGGCAAGTATCTGGTCCTGAGTTTTCCCTACAGTAATGGCGGTTATCTCCAGCTGAATTATGGAGAGAACATGGAATGTCTCCTGGAAGGTTTACAGGCCATGTTCGAGTATATCGGTGGCGTTCCGACGGAAATCTGGTTTGACAACACCAGTACCATTGTCACTCGGATTATTCATGATGGAAGCCGGACCTTGACTGACCGGTTCAAACGCTTCTATGAGCATTATCGCTTCAAACCTGTGTTCATGAACCCGGAATCGGGCTGGGAAAAAGGCAGCGTGGAGAATAAGGTAGGATATCTTCGCCGCAATCTGCTGGTTCCGGTCCCGCAGTTCAAGAATCTTTCTGAGAAGAATACAGAATTGCTTCTGGCCTGTGATGCGGATATGCAGCGGGAACACTACGACAAGGGCCGGATGATCTGTGATCTGTATCAGGAAGACAAAGCCGCGCTGTTGGCCCTTCCTTCTATCCGTTTCGACACTTCCGGATATGGGAACGCTATGACCGATAAATACGGAAGATTCACATTGGACAATGGGAAGCACCGTTATTCTGCTTCTCCAGCTTTCTGTGAAGCTCCTGTACAGTACAGGCTGACTTCTCGCGAAGTCATTGTTATGGATCGGGATATGCACGAAATTGTCCGGCACAGGAGACTATACGGCGAGAATGAAACAGAAAGCATGGACTGGCTGCCTTACCTGAAGTACATTGCACGAAAGCCTCGTTCCTTACGAAACAGTGGGATCTACGACATGATGCCGGAGAATATGCGTTGCTTTATGGACTCATGCAGTAACAGCGACCGCGGCCAGATTCTCAAAACACTGGCTGAACTGACGGACAGGACGGGATTTGACAGCGCATTGCGCACGGTGGATGAAGCAATTCAACTGCAAGTTAATGATCCGGACAGTCTGAAAAACCTGTATCGCAGATTGTATTCAGATGTTCCTGCTTTGCCGCCGTTGGAACCGGAAATGGATCTTTTTCTGGGAAAGATTATTCCTCTTCGCAACGACTTCTCCTCTTACGATGCGGCTCTGAGGGGAGGTGTGCAGCGTGTATGAAATAAGAGAACAACTTGCTGCAAGCTGCAAGCGACTCCGATTGGCGGCGTCCTTGGCCAGCCGTGCAATGACCATGGAAGGTGATACACACCAGGATTATTTGAAAAACCTACTGGATAGTGAGATTAAAAGCAGGGATGCGGCCAGACTTGCAAAGAACCTGAATACTGCTGGATTTCCCTGTTTGTATCGCCGGGAGCAGTACCGGACGGACGAAATTGAGTTTCCAGATGATGTCACCTTTGAAAGTCTTCTGAATCTGGATTTTTACCGCACCGGAAAGAATGTCATTATGTACGGCGGGACCGGAACCGGGAAGACAATGCTGTCGATTTTGATTGGTATGGCGGCCTGCAAAGAAAATATTCCTGTCCGTTTCTACCGTGTTGCCGCATTAATCAATCTTCTAACGGAGCACAAGAAGGCCGATTCTCTTACCTGGTTTAAGGCCAAGAAGCTGAATCCCGCGAAAATCCTGATTCTCGATGAGTTCGGCTATGTACCGTATGACAGGGTTGGATCACAACTGCTTTTCGATTATCTGTCGGAGATTCATGAACAGAAATCCGTTGTCTTAAACACCAATTTGGAGTTTTCGCAATGGGTGAACGTCCTGTATGACAAGCGGATGACCACCGCCCTGATTGGTCGGCTGATCCAACATGTGGAGCTCATTCTCTTTCCTGGTGAAAACAACCGGCTTCGAGAGTCCAGCATTAACCAGGCGTTCGCTCGGACCAACAGCCGTCAGGGGGTGAGTGTATGAGCAAACAACTGCTTACCAGCCCCTGGGCAACCGTATACAACGATTTCGATTATGACAATGTCGATCCCGAAACCCTGAAAAAATGGGAAGCAGAATTCCGCCGGGACTACTGGCGTGACATGAGGAGCTATCTGAAACATTTTCCCGATGCTACCCCGGAAGAGAAGAAGGCTCTGCGCAAGTGGGTCAGGCAAGGCCACAGCCCTTACGAGAATGGCGACTATATTGCCAATGAGTCCGGTAGTCTGATGGATTTCATTAATGCCTGGCGTTTCCTTGAGAATAAATACCAGGAGTATATGAAAAACCCGGAAGATTTCCTTGCGCACCTTGATGAACCGTTGACTTATTCAGATCCCTCTCTGAATCCTGGCAGTTATGATTTGCCCTTTTGATTGACTGATTGAATCCCACCGGTATGCCGGTGTGTGTGCCGGTGGTGTTCTCAGATTACATGTCCGTGATGGTCCTTCTGCAATTACCTCCATTTTGTAGGTGCAATAACCTACATTTTTATTCTGCAAAAACCTACAAAAGGGGCTTGCAAAAAACAGGCGTGACAAAGATCCTGATTCCGGACAACTGCAAAACCGCCGTAAATCACAACAAGGGGTGGAAT
>JAFZKG010000018.1 GCA_017553695.1 Lachnospiraceae bacterium | reverse complement strand
TATGTTGTCAATCTTGGCATCGGCCTTCCTACTTTAGTCGCTAACTATGTTCCGGAAGGAATCGACATTTCCCTTCAGTCCGAGAACGGCATCATCGGCATGGCAGGCGTTTCGGCTCCTGACCATATTGATCCGAACGTCGTAAACTCCGGCGGTGTGAACGTAGACATTTATGACGGCGCAGCTTTCTTTGATTCTGCAGTATCCTTCGGCATTATCCGTGGCGGTCATGTGGATATGACCGTTCTTGGAGCTCTTCAGGTTGACCAGGTCGGAAACATTGCTTCCCATATCATCCCTGGCAAGATGGCTCCTGGCATGGGCGGCGCTATGGACCTTGTCGTTGGTGCTAAGAAGGTGGTCGTTGCTATGCAGCACACCAACAAAGGCGCTCATAAATTATTCGAAGAGATCTCTCTTCCGGCAACTGCTCTGAGAGCCGTTGACATGATCGTGACAGAACTTGGCGTTCTGGAGATCACAGACAGAGGCTTCACTTTAAGAGAGCTTGCTCCTGGAGTCTCCATTGAGGACATTCAGGCTGCAACCGGTGCTCCGATCGTTATCGATGGAGAGATCAAAGAAATGGTAATGCCTCCAGAGGCATAAGCCAACAGACACTGATAAAAAGGACTGCCTTTCGGGGCAGTCCTTTTGCAAGCAGAGGTATCGTCATGGCATATGAAATCAGAAAATACAACGATCATACATGGATGATCGAAGACCAATTGGGAGAGAACAGCCTGACCCGGTTTTTCCTGCTGGCAGGAGAAGAGAGGGCATTGATGATCGATGCCGGTATGAATACGAAAAACGCAAAGGAGATCGGGGAAGGAATCCTGAAAGAGGCAGGGCTTTATGAGAAACTTGTTTCCGATCAGAAACCGATGATGATCGCCATCACACATGGGCATGGGGACCATATGGGCGGATTGAAGGATTTCCCGGATTATTATATCCATGAAGCAGATTACCGGGGTTTTGACATGGAAAAGAACTATCCGGGACAGACTTTTCACCCACTGAAAGAAGGAGATATCCTTGATCTGGGCAGGAGAAAGCTGGAAGTCTTTGAGAATCCGGGTCATTCGCTCGGCAGTTTGGCTTTTCTGGATATCAACGACCGATTCCTGATCACGGGTGATTCGATCCAAAGCGGACATATCTTTATGTTCGGCGCAGAAGGAATGGATATTTTCGGAGGTTCGCTGAAGAAACTGATGGAGAAAACAAAAGGAAGGTTTGATGAGATCCTGGGAAGCCATGGGAACGCGCCGCTTCCGGCGGATCAAATGGAAAAAGTATATACAGCCTGGGAAAAAGTGATGCGATGCCGTAAAAATGAATCCGATCCGGAAAAAGAAGGAATCACAGTAACAGAAGAAGAACTGAACGGCATGACGGTCCTGGATTATGACTGCGGAGACTGTTTCTTCTACTGCAGTCGGTAAAAAAGGACACAAGTTTCATTGACTTATTACAGATCCTGTGGTAAAAAATAAATAACTTTTAAGGCGGTCCTGAGAGGCTGGCAAGGTGGTAGTAAATGACAGGTTTTAGACAAACTGAATTTATTAAAGTCGGAGATGTTTCGAAACTCCCAACAGAGTTCGATCCTTCCAGATTCAGTATTTTTCCCGGTTTCTGTGATGTACACGTACATTTCAGAGAACCGGGTTTTTCTTATAAAGAGACGATGGAAAGCGGCTGTCAGGCAGCTGCTCATGGCGGCTATGTGACCGTCTTTACCATGCCGAATCTGGATCCGGTCCCGGATAATGCCGCGCATCTTCAGGAACAGCTTTCTCTCATCGATCAGAATGCATCCATTCAGGTGCTTCCTTACGGTGCGATCACAGTAGGGGAACAGGGAGAGGAACTATCCCAAATGGAAGAGATGGCGTCATCTGTCATTGCGTTTTCAGATGATGGAAGAGGGGTGCAGAGCGAGGCAATGATGGAAGAAGCCATGCGCCGGGCAAAGGCGCTTGGAAAGATCATCGTGGCACACTGTGAAGATAATTCACTCCTGAATGGCGGTTATATCCATGACGGAATCTACGCAAAAACGCATGGACATAAAGGGATCTGTTCCGAAAGTGAATGGGGGCAGATCAAAAGGGATCTGGAATTGGCAGAAAAGACCGGCTGCGGATATCATGTCTGCCATATTTCCACGAAAGAAAGCGTTAAGCTGATCCGCGAAGCAAAGAAAAACGGAGTGGATGTGACTTGTGAAACGGCGCCGCATTATCTGCTCCTTACGGAGGATGACCTGCAGGAGGACGGACGGTTCAAGATGAATCCGCCTCTTCGGAGCAGAGAAGACAGAGATGCCCTGCTCGAAGGGCTTCTGGATGGAACTATCGATATGATCGCGACGGATCATGCGCCGCATGCAAAAGAAGAAAAGTCACGGGGACTGAAGGACAGCGCCTTTGGCGTTGTCGGTCTGGAATGCGCGTTCCCGCTTTTATATACGTATCTGGTTCGAAAGGAGATCCTTTCTTTGGAAAAACTGATCGATGTTATCGCGATCAATCCACGGAAACGGTTTGGTATTCCTTTGGGCGATTCTTATACCGTCTGGGATCTGAATGAGGAAACGGTCATCGATCCGGAGAAGTTCTTATCCAAGGGAAAAGCCACTCCATTTGAAGGGTGGAACGTTTTTGGAAGAAATCATTTAACAGTCTGTAACGGAAAAACAGTATATCACCGATAATATACGGATGGGAGAAAAGACATGGCAAAAAGAACAGATGTTAAGAAAGTATTGATCATTGGATCCGGCCCGATCGTCATCGGACAGGCGGCGGAATTTGATTATGCCGGCACGCAGGCGTGTCTCGCGCTGAAGGAGGAAGGCTATCAGGTTATCCTCTGCAATTCCAACCCGGCTACGATCATGACCGACACGTCCATTGCGGACAAAGTCTACATGGAGCCGCTGACGCTGGAATACATCGCGAAGATCCTGCGCTATGAACGGCCGGATGCGATCGTACCGGGTATCGGCGGACAGACCGGACTGAATCTGGCAATGCAGCTGGAGCGAAAAGGCATCCTAAAGGAATGCGGCGTGGAACTGCTCGGAACCAGCAGCGAATCGATCGAGCGCGCAGAGGACCGCGAACTGTTCAAGGAGATGTGCGAATCCATCGGAGAGCCGGTCATACCATCTGAGATCACCTATAATCTGGAAGAAGCCAAGAAGGCCGCGCTGGATATCGGATATCCGGTCGTGCTGCGGCCGGCCTTCACCCTGGGCGGCACTGGAGGCGGCTTCGCAAATAATGAAGAAGAACTGGTGGAAGTAGGAAACAATGCGTTCAAACTTTCTCCGGTCCATCAGGTGCTGATCGAAAAGAGTGTGAAAGGCTATAAAGAGATTGAATTTGAAGTCATGCGTGACTCCAATGATACCGCGATCACGATCTGCGGCATGGAGAATGTCGATCCGGTCGGCGTGCATACCGGCGACTCCATCGTTGTGGCGCCGATCCTTTCGCTCAGCAAGGAAGATGAAAAGATGCTGAACGACAGCGCCATCAAGATCATCCGCGAACTGAAGATCGAAGGCGGATGCAATGTGCAGTTTGCCCTGAATCCGGATTCGAGCGAATACTTCCTGATTGAAGTCAATCCACGTGTCTCAAGATCTTCCGCGCTGGCATCCAAAGCATCCGGTTATCCGATCGCGCGGGTCACGGCCAAGATCGCTCTGGGCATGGCACTAGAAGACATTCCGGTTGCAGGCGGAACCGCAGCGATCCAGCCGAGTCTGGACTATATCGTAGCGAAGTTCCCGCGGTTCCCGTTTGATAAATTTGCGTCCGTGTCGAATATTCTGGGCACACAGATGAAAGCAACCGGAGAGGTCATGGGCATCGGCTCCAATCTGGAAGAGTGCATGCTGAAATCCATCCGGTCGCTGGAGATCGGTGCCGTGCATTTCCATCTGGAGAAGTTTCATTCTTACACAGATGAAGAACTCATGAAATATATCAGCGATTTCCGGGATGACGGTGTATTCGCAATCTTTGAACTGCTCCGGAGAGGCGTCTCCATTGAAAAGATCCATGAGGTCACGATGATCACGGAATACTTCCTGGAAAGCTACCTGCGTATTGTACAGATGGAGCGGAAGCTGAAAGAGAATATCAACGACCTGAGTGTTTTGAAAGAAGCGAAGATCATGGGATTCTCAGATGCCTGCATTGCTGAGATCTGGCATCTGAAAGAGACAGAGGTTTACGAAAAGAGAAAGAAGAATGGGATCGTGCCGGTCTTCCGGATGGTAGATACATTACATACGGGCACTTACATCGCTTATCTGTATTCCTCTTATTCCGGAAAGAACGATTCCCGGCTTTCAGATAAAAAGAAGATCATTGTTCTTGGCGCCGGTCCGATCCGTATCGGACAGGGCGTGGAGTTTGACTATTCCACCGTTCATTCTGTGCAGACAATCAAGCGCGCAGGCTATGAAGCAATCATCATTAACAACAATCCGGAGACGGTTTCCACGGACTATACCACGGCAGACAAATTGTACTTTGAACCGCTGACGCCGGAAGACGTGATGGCCATCATCGACTTTGAGCAGCCGGAGGGCGTCATCGCTTCCTTAGGCGGACAAACGGCTATCAATCTGGCGCAGCCGCTTGTTGACAGAGGCGTTAAGATCATCGGAACCGACTGTGCGGCAATTGAAAAAGCAGAGAACCGTGACAGTTTTGAGAAGGTACTTCTGGAACTGGATATCCCACAACCAAAAGGCCATGCGGTGACCAATATTGAAGATGGCATCAAAGCGGCCAATGAAGTGGGCTATCCGGTCCTTGTGCGCCCATCCTTCGTCCTTGGCGGCCGGGCCATGCAGATCGTCGCAAATGACGATCAGCTGAAGCAGTATCTGAAGACTGCTGTGGAGATCGATGCGGATAAGCCAGTCCTCGTAGACAAATACATTCAGGGAAAGGAAGTGGAGATCGATGCGATCTGTGACGGCAGGGATGTGTTTGTTCCGGGCATCATGGAACTGGTCGAACGTACCGGCGTGCATTCCGGTGACTCCATCAGCGTCTATCCGACCTTCTCCATTTCGGATAAAGTCAAGGGCATTATTCTGCAATACGCAAAGAAACTGGGCCTGGCGATCGGAATTGTCGGGCTGTATAACATCCAGTTCATTGTGGACCGGGATGACAATGTCTTCGTTATTGAGGTGAATCCGCGGAGTTCCCGTACTGTGCCATTCCTTTCCAAGGCGACCGGATATTCGCTTGCGGATATCGCAACCGAAGTGATCCTCGGGAAGTCCCTGAAGGAGCAGGGCATCTTTGACCTGTATCCGCAGGAGAAAGATCGTTTCTATGTAAAGGTTCCGGTATTCAGTTTCAACAAGATCAAAGGCCTGGATACCTATCTGTCC
>JAFZKG010000140.1 GCA_017553695.1 Lachnospiraceae bacterium | reverse complement strand
CTGAAGGCTCGTCAGGAGGTGAGCGAGTGAAAAAGACAATTGCACTGATCAAAGGAGATGGGATCGGTCCGGAGATCGTTGACAGCGCGGTCAAAGTGCTGGAAGTGATCGCGGACAAGTATGGTCACGAATTCGATTTTCCGGCATACGCAGCAGGTGGTTGTGCCATCGACGAATTCGGGATCCCGCTTCCGCAGGCAACGATCGACGGATGTAAAGCGAGCGACAGCGTTCGTCTTGGTGCCGTCGGCGGTCCGAAATGGGATGGTTTAGGCGGAGATATCCGCCCGGAAAAAGCACTCTTAGGACTCCGGTCGGAACTGGGACGTTTCACGAACCTCCGTCCTGCAAAGATCTATCCGGCACTGGCAGATGCCTGCACCCTTCGTCCGGATATCATTGAAAGAGGTTTTGACCTCGTGATCGTACGCGAACTGACCGGCGGCATCTACTTCGGAGAGCGCGGCCGCAGAGAAGGCAAGTACGGTCCGGAGGCTTATGATACCGAAGCATACAGCGTCATGGAGATCGAGCGGATCGCCAAGGTGGCGTTTGAGACCGCAAGAAAACGCCGCAACAATGTGATCAGCATCGATAAAGCAAATGTGCTGGAGACCTCCCGTCTTTGGAGAGAAACGGTTCATCGTATCGGCGAGGACTATCCGGATGTGGAATTAAGTGATATGCTTGTAGATAATGCAGCCATGCAGCTGGTCCGGGATCCGTCCCGTTTTGACGTCGTCCTGACATCGAATATGTTCGGCGACATCCTGTCGGATGAGGCATCCCAGATCACAGGCTCCATCGGCCTTCTGGCTTCTGCATCCATGGGCAGCACAACCTGCGGTCTGTATGAACCGATCCACGGGTCCGCACCGGACATCGCCGGACAGGGACTGGCCAATCCAATCGCGACGATCCTTTCCGCAGCCATGATGCTCCGGTATTCCTTCTCTTTGGGAGAAGAAGCGGACGCGATCGAAGAAGCCGTCAACAAGACATTGGAAGATGGCGTACGGACGGCAGACATTGCCCGCGGAGAAGCGCACGTATCAACAACAGAAATGACAGAAGAAATAATTTCAAGGATCTGAGGTGATAAAGATGTTGGATATCAAAATTGAATTGACGAAAGAACCAAAAGAAAAACCACAGGGACCGCTTGGATTCGGCAAGATCTTTACGGATCATATGTTCATCATGAACTATACCGAGGGAAAAGGCTGGCATGACCCGCGCGTGGTGCCATATCAGCCACTGTCGCTGGAACCATCCTGCATGGTCTTCCATTATGGACAGGAAATGTTCGAGGGACTGAAGGCTTACCGCGGCGATGACGGGAAAGCATTCCTGTTCCGTCCGGATATGAATGCAAAGCGTGCGATCAGATCCAACGAGAGACTCTGCATCCCGCTGATCCCGGAAGAGGATTTTGTGCAGGCGATCAAGGCAGTTGTCAACGTGGACAGAGACTGGATCCCGACCGAACCGGGCACATCCCTTTATATCCGACCGTTCATTATCGCAACGGATCCGATCCTGGGAGTGGCACCGTCCAAGACCTACCTGTTCATCATCATCCTTTCCCCGAGCGGAGCATATTACTCCAGCGGGCTTGAGCCGGTCGGCATCTGGATTGAAGATGATTACGTCCGTGCCGTCCGTGGCGGACTCGGCTATGCAAAGACCGGCGGCAACTATGCAGCCAGCCTTGCAGCACAGGTGAAAGCGCATGACGACGGATACGAGCAGGTGCTCTGGCTTGATGGCGTTGAGCGGAAATACATCGAGGAAGTCGGCTCCATGAACATCTTCTTCAAGATTGACGGCAAGATTGTGACCCCGATGTTAAGTGGCAGCATCCTTCCGGGTATCACCAGAGATTCTGTCATCACACTCTGCAAAGACTGGGGATATGAAGTCGAAGAACGCCTGATCTCTGTGGATGAACTCCTGGAGGCACAGAAGAGCGGAAAGCTCGAGGAAGTCTTCGGCACCGGAACGGCCGCCGTCATTTCACCGGTCGGCAAGCTTCGTTATGTGAACGACGTCATGCTGATCGGCGATGGCAAGATCGGCGAGGTCAGCCAGAGATTGTATGATACCGTGACCGGCATTCAGACGGGAGCAATTCCGGATGAGCGCGGCTGGAGAGTAGAAGTGAACTAAGTTGCATTTTTAGAACAGATCCGCGGCAGTATCATGCGGATCTGTTTTTCTGAAAGGGTAAAAGCAATGTACAAAAATGTAGCGAAGCTGATCCTGTACAGCAATCTTGGCAAGGACAGCATCCTCACAGCACTCTGTGACATTTTCCGGGACTGGGAGCAGAAGAAGACAGCCCCGGAAGACCTTGTGCAGCGGATCTATATCCAGATCAAGCGGCTTTTGGACGTTTCTACGGATTACGGGTTCGACCGGAATCTGTGGCAGGATTATCTGACCTTTGTCATGATCACGAATGAGAATTCTTTCTCCGTGACCTGTGAGGGCGTCGGCCCGACGGAAGGCGGCAGCGTGAATGAGATCGCGAAGAATGATTTCCGGATCTTCCACGATCTGTTCCACTTTGATTTCGGACCGATTGAACAGGATCTTAAGATCGACTGCTTTTCCCGGATCACCAACTACAAGGCAATCTCAAAAAGAGAAAAAACCTATAACAAGGATGTCAGCGATATCGTGCAGAAATTGAGCGTCAAACTCGACGCCGCTGTAGATGAGAATGAATTCTTTGATCTGATCACAGAGCATTACAAAACGCATGGTGTCGGTATGTTCGGTTTCAATAAGGCATTCCGCATTGCCGGAACCGGAGATGCGATGGAATTCTGCCCGATCAACAACGCGGATGAGATCCGGCTGTCGGATCTCATCGGCTACGAGATCCAGAAGAAGGAATTAGTTCGGAATACCCTGGCTTTCTGCGAGGGCAGAAAAGCGAACGATGTCCTTCTTTACGGAGACAGCGGCACGGGAAAATCCTCCAGTGTGAAAGCGGTGTTGAACGAGTACTGCGACCGCGGCCTTCGCATGATCGAGATCTATAAGTATCAGTTCCGTGACCTGTCAAATGTTATCGCCCGCATCAAGAAGCGCAATTACAAGTTCATCATCTTCATTGACGACCTTTCGTTTGAGGAAGATGAGGTGGAATACAAATTTCTGAAAGCTGTGATTGAGGGCGGCGTGGAAAGCCGTCCGGAAAACGTGCTGATCTACGCGACCTCCAATCGCCGGCACCTGATCAAGGAAATGTGGTCGGACCGCGACGATATGGAATACAGCGGTGAGATCCATCGCTCCGATACGATGGAAGAAAAGCTGTCCCTTTCCTCGCGCTTCGGCATTACGATCAATTATTCCGTGCCGAGTTATCAGGAGTATTTGGATATGGTGAAGACCTTGGCAGAATGGGAAGGTCTGCTTGACGTAACGGATGAGAAAGCCGTGCAGGAACTCCTGGCAGAAGCCAGAAAGTGGGAGATCCGCCACGGCGGCGTCTCCGGAAGAACCGCAAAGCAGTTTATCCATTACATTGCCGGCCGGTAATAGTGTTTTGAGGGGACCTTTATAAACCTTTCGGGTGAAGGGGTCCCAAAAGTTGAATAATTAGAAAATCGGGACCCTTTTTCATGCGAAAAAAGGGTCCCATTTTTGCCAAAGTCTCCAAAAATATGCATTTATGCGAAAAAGTAGCATTTTTCAGTAAAAAAAGGGGTCCCAGATTCAAAAAAAATCGCGATTGGGGACCCTTTAGTTTTTTCAACGATGCGCGGACGATAAAGCGCCGTACAAAATTACGTCTCTGCCGGTGGCATCAGCGCCGTCAGTTTTTTCCACACTTCTTTCTCGCCTTCGGCGGTCGCCGGGTTGATCTGATGCATCAGGAATTTCTTTGCCAGTGGAACCCATGCCGCACAGGCATGTTCTTTTTCAAGCGCCCATGGCTCAAATACATCTCTCCCGAGCGAGAATGCGTGGTCCCCGTTTTCACACATATACAGTTCATATGGGATGCCGGCTTTATGCAAAGCCATGGCCATATCCAACGTTTCGATGGCTGGGACTAACGTATCGTCTCTGGCAGCAGCCAGGAAAAACGGAGGCGTATTCTCGTTGACCAGATAGACAGGGCTGTATTGCTTTAATAACTCCCTATCCGGGTTTCGGCTTCCGAAAACATAGGAAAAATAATCTTCTTCCGGTGTTCTGGTTTCCCACCAGTTTTCGTAATCCAGCACACCATAGATGCTCATTACGCAGAGCGGTTTGAATACCTTCGCATCTTCATGGAAATAACCGGACAGAAGATCGGTGTGCCAGGTCGTTCCGACCATACCACAGAGATGTCCCCCAGCGGAAAAACCAATGATGGAGATTTTGTCCACATCCACGCACCATTCTTCCGCGTGCGCGCGGATGAACAGGATTGCTTTTCCGTAATCCAGAAGCTGTGCAGGGAAGAGCGTTTTGCCTTCCGGGGCCGTTGTCTTGACACTGTATTGCAGAATGAATGTCTGGAAACCGTCGATGGCAAAACTGTATGCAATGGTATCGGCCTCGCCACCGTTGCGCAGGCAGTCGATATAAGCGCCTCCCGGGATCACGAGTACGGCAGGGCGTTTTTTCTGCATTTCCGGTACGGGAGGAACTGCATGCAGAAATGTCGTCAGTTTCACATCCTCCCGATTCTCCCAAAGCGAATAAGTTTCAGAAATCATGGATCATTCCTCCTTTGGCTGAATAGCCGGATTCGGCATCGATGCGGCCAGTTTTCCAAACACTTCTTTTTCGTTTTCTGCTGTCTCCGGACTGATCTGGTGCATCAGGAATGTTTTTGCCAGCGGAACCCAGGCTGCACAGGCATGTACGCTCTCTAATTTCCATGGCTCATAAGGGTCTCTTCCCAGACAGAATCCGTGATCGCCGTTTTCAAAGATATGCAGCTCGTAAGGCCTCTTTGCCTTGTGCAGAGCCGCTGCCATATCGATCGATTCGATCGCCGGGACCAGGAAGTCATCTCTTGCAGCTGCAATAAAGAACGGTGGCGTATTCTCATTCACCAGATAAACCGGACTATGCTGCTTTAATAATTCCACGTCCGGCCGTTTGCTTCCGAGTACATGGGTAAAGAAATCTTCTTCCGGCTTGGCTACTTCCACTGCACGGACGTAATCCAAAACGCCGTAGATGCTCAGGACGGCGAGCGGTTTGAACAGAGAAGCATCGACATGGAAATAGTCAGACAGAAGGTCCGTATGCCAGGTCGTTCCCAGCATTCCGGCGAGGTGCCCGCCGGCCG
>JAFZKG010000139.1 GCA_017553695.1 Lachnospiraceae bacterium | reverse complement strand
GTGAGCGCGCGGATGACCGAGATCGAGAGCATCCTTGCAGGCGAAACGCACGGGGATGCGGACCCGCAAAAACCAGAAGCAGAGCGCCAAACCGAAGAGCCGCGCAAAACCGAAGAACAGCTCCTCTCCGAGTACGCCTCCCTTCAGAAACGCTACGACGCACTGAATGGGGATTCCTGCGACCGCGAGATGGAGATCATGTTCCAGAAGTTCGGGTTCAATCTGGAGGATCTGAACCGGCCGATCGGCACCTTCTCCGGCGGGCAGCAGACGAAGATCGCCTTCATCAAGCTGCTCCTCAGCTACCCGGACATCCTTCTCCTCGACGAGCCGACCAACCACCTGGACCTGCCGTCCATCGAGTGGCTCGAGGACTATTTGAAAAAATATAAGAGCGCGGTCGTCATCGTCTCGCACGACCGGGCCTTTCTGGATAAGATCATCGACGTGACGTACGAGATCGAGTACCACCGCATGAAGCGCTACGCCGGTAACTACTCGGCGTTCGTGCGGCAGAAAGAAGAGGCGCTGGAAAAACAGGAAAAAGATTACGAGGCGCAGCAGGCCGAGATCAAACGGCTCACCGAGTGGATCGAGAAGTGGAAGAACACGCCGACCAAGGTATCGTCGGCAAGATCCAAGCGAAAAGTCATCGAGCACATGGAGCTGATCGAGAAGCCGCGCCGCTTCGATACGACCACGTTCAAGGCATACTTCTCACCGTATCGCACGAGCTATAATGAAGTGCTGAACGTGAAGCAGCTGAAGATCGGATACGATCATGAGCTGAGCGAAGTCTCGTTCCGCCTGATGCGCGGCGAGCGTCTGGCCGTCATCGGTGAGAACGGTAAGGGCAAGTCCACGTTATTGAAAACGCTGGTCGGGCTGATCCCGCCGCTGGGCGGCAGCTTCATCATCGGCGAGAATGTGGACGCCGGCTATTTTGACCAGCAGCTGGCAGTGATCAACAATGAAGATCCGGAGCAGACCGTCCTTGCCAATTTCCAGGATACATATCCGAAGCTCACGAATAACGAGGCCCGCAGCGCGCTCGGCGCTTTCGCCTTTTCCGGCGAGGAAGTAGAGACAAAGCTGGGGCAGCTCTCCGGCGGGGAGCGCGTGCGCCTTGCACTGTGCAAGATGTTCTTCACGCGTCCGAACCTGCTGATCCTGGACGAGCCGACCAACCACATGGACATCCCGGGCAAGGAAGCCCTGGAGAAAATGCTGAAAGCATATGCCGGCACCGTGCTGTTCGTCTCGCACGACCGCTACTTTATCAATGAGATCGCCACCGGCATCCTGGATTTCTCCAACGGCAGCGTGAAGCAGTATTTCTGCGGATACGAGGAGTATCTGAAAGAGAAGGAGAAGCGGGCAGGCGAACCGGGTTCCGGAACAGGAAATTCGTCTGCGGGAAAGAAAGAGGCGGCATCTGCGACACCTGCAGAAACTATGGCCGGCCCGGCACCGATCAAGAACCCGGGCAAATACCGCGCGCGGATCGAGCGGCGGATCGAGAAGATCCAGAATCAGATCGCGGAAAGCGAAGCCGCAGCAGAATCCTTGCGGCAGCAGCTCGAGGATCCGGCACTTGCTTCTGATTTTGAGAAACTGATGGAGATCCAGGCAGATCTGGATGCGCACGAACGGCAGCAGGAAGACCTTTTGCAGCAGCTGCTCGAGGCAGAAGAGGAATTGGCGGAACAGAATTCGTGATTTGGCGGCTCTTTATAGGTATATGAAAGGGTTTCGGCCCATCTGCCAAGGCATTTTTCATAAAACAACAAAATAATTGGAGATATGTGACTGTTCGGAGCGGTCAAACGTTCGAAAGCGGTCACATATCTCCAATTTTTATGCATTTAGCGATGACTTACGGTCACATATCTCCAATTTTTATGTATTTAGCGATGACTTACGGTCACATATCTCAATATTTTTTGTTGATTCGTGAGAAATGGGGTAGCACCTGTCTGGTCTGCCTGTCAAGGGAGGCTTCGCCGCCTTCGGCGCCCTTGACAGCCGCCCATCCCGGTGCTACAGGGTGATCAAGAGGTTCTGAAAGAACCTCTTGCCACAAAGTGGCCAAAGGTCAACATGATGATTGTAGAAAAGTGTCTCATAGGGGAATAGTATTTGGTACAGTTTGAGAAATATGATAAAATATTCTCTATCATTAAAGGATTAAAAATGTCATGCAAATTGGACTGAAAATAAAACGATATAGAAAAGTGCTGGCGGCAATCATAGCGCTGGCAATGGTGGCTGCGGTGTTCTTTGCAATGCCGGGGCAGGCGCGTGCAGACGATAGCGACACAGCAACCGGTACAGGTATGCTCGTCATCAAGGAACAGCCGAAGAGCGCGGAGGTATCCTATCCGGACGGCGCGACGTTCCATGTGGAGGTCGAGAAGCCGGAGGATGTGGCAAGCTACGAATGGACCTACAGCGACGGCAGCACCACCTATCATCTGGACGGTATGTCAGCAGCGACGGACACGCTCATCATTCCGTCTACGATGCAGGACGATAATCCTGCCATCATCCAGTGCAAGATCACAGACAAACAGGGCAATACCTACACAACCAAAGAAGCGACGCTCACGGTCACAAATAAAACCGAGGACAAGAGCGTCCTCTATGTCGGCGACTACGCAGTGGAGCCGGGCGAGACGCTGGATCTGGCACAGACCGGACTTGGCAGGGGCACCGTCACGTTTGACGCGGACGGATGTCACATCACCTTCGAAAATTTCAACTTCGACAACACGACTATGACGTTCGACCGGACAATCGCGCCGGCGACCGGGCTTTTCTTCGTCCGGCGGAATCCGGACCAGATTGAATACCACTTCACATTCAAAGGCAACTGCGTCATCAACAACACCTACTTCAACGAAGACTATAACAGCGGCGGCGTTACGTTCAACTCGTTCTTCGCGTGCGGGGACAGCGCCAACCGGCCGATGGTCATCATCGATGGTGACGGGAAGGTTACGTTTAAGGGCGGCGGCAACCAGATCTATTCCGACGCAGACATCGAGATCGCGGCAGACCTGAAGACGGACGTTTTGGACAAGCGTTTCTGTGACGGCATCCGTGCCGGGAATATCTTCGTGGATGAAGACGTGCACCTGCAGATGAATGTAAACGGTACCGCCCTGCATTCCGAGGGCGACATCCGTATCTATGATAACGCGAAACTGATTATCCGGTCCGTGGCGCCGCACGTGGGCGTCGGCCCGACAGCGAAGAATATCCTGTATGTCGGCGGCTCACTGTATGCGAAGAACGCCGGGATCAATATCATCGGTATCGCAGATCCGGAGAACTTCCTTCCGTACGGATCCGCACTGGCTACGTTCGGCGGAATCCTGCTGGCGGAGAACGGCAACCTGAATCTGGATGCCACCAAGGTCTACATCGACTTGAGCACGATCTCTGCCAATGAGCCGTTTGCCATGAACTTCACGGGCATCTCAGGCGGCGGGCAGACCAACGCCATCTCCATGGAGAATGGCGCGTCCATCGACATCAACATGAATGATCCGGAAGTTGCGACGGCGACCGGCATCAACATGCCGGGCATCGTGGAAGTGAACCAGGGCTGTTCGATCGCGCTGAATGTCTTATCGGCAGGCGAGACAACCGGCCTGGAGGCAGACCGCATCCTGACCGTGAATGACGGTCTGGTCGATTCTACCGTGACATCCGCGGGCGACGGGGCGACGTATGGTATCGTCAGCGGGGAGATTACGATCAACCTGACGGAAAACATTTATTACGTACACAGCAAGGTCGACGAGGGCGGTTTTGCGATGGCAGCCGACACGGGCGAGCGCGGTAACGCGCCGACGGAGTACGACCCTTCCTATAAAGCGGAGAAGATCCAGCTGCTCGGCAAGGCAGACTGCCTGGAGCCGGAGAAGAATGACATCAGCCTGTGGGGCGTCCCGGGATACGGCGATATCATCGTGGTGGAAACAATCTTCAACACAAGCGGCGACGCGTCGCCGGCAACCGAAGTGCTGATCGGACAGGGCAACAGCCTAATCTGGCTCTACTGCGTGATCGCAGGTCTGATCATCCTGGCGCTGATCATTTTCTTCCTGATCCGCGGACACAGGCAAAAGCAGCGGGATGCGGCAGCTGAGGAGGAGGAAACGGCAGAGGCAGGCGAAGCAGCTGACGGGGAGAAGACGGCAGAGGCAAGCGAGACAGTTGACGTGGAGGAAACGGCAGAGGCAGGCGAGACGGAAGAGACGACCGAGGAAGAGCCGCGCGTAACAAAGACGCACACGATCACCGTGGATGCGGATATGTGCCTGCTGTGCGGCATGTGTATCAAAGAATGTCAGGCAGGTGTTTTGGCGTTCAACTGGCAGAAAGTGCCGGACTATGTAGAGGGCGGAAAAGAGAAATGCCTGGGATGCGGGTTCTGCGAAACCGTCTGCCCGGCAGGCGCGCTGCATTTTGAGGAATAAAACGTTATGGCAATCACACTGACACCATTGACAGCGGACGACCGGGAGCAGTTCATTCTGGATAACCAGTGGGCATTCAAATACGGGGCGATGGAAGAGTTCGGAGAGCAGGACAACCACTTCGAAGAAGAAGGCGAGATCATCTCCCGCAAGACCATCGAAAGATGCATCGATGAAGGTGTTGCTTACCGCATCCGGGAGGATGGCCGTATCGTTGGCGGTCTGATCCTGAAGATCGATGAGGAGACGCAGCACAATCAGCTGGAGATCCTGTTCATTGATCCGAAAGTACACAGCAAAGGGATCGGACAGGCAGCATGGCAGGAAGTGGAGCGGCTCTATCCGGAGACGAAGGTCTGGGAGACCTGTACCCCGTACTTCGAGACTAGGAACATCCACTTCTATGTCAACCGATGCGGGTTTCATATCGTAGAGTTTTATAACAGCCATCATCCGGATCCACACTATCCAGACGGAGACGGAGAGAACGACGGCTTCTTTCGTTTTGAAAAGCGTATGACAGATAAACAATAATAGGAGGATTCATCATGTTTTGTATTCATTGCGGAGCGAAATTAGAGGACGATGCCGTATTCTGCGGCGAGTGCGGAAAGAGAGTTGGCATAGCGCAGGCCGGGGCGGCCGGAGTGGCAGCAGGCGTGGCGACAGCAGTGGCAGCACAGGCACCGGCACAGGAGCAGGTACCAGTCCGGGCAATACCGGAGGAACCGGGAAATATCCCGGTTGAAACCATCGCACCAGTCACAGGCCTGTTAAACGGCGGCATCCCGAATGCTGAGAGAATTATTTATCGAATCAAATGCCCATCCTGCGGATGCGTGCAGGACATCGGTTACACTGGCGCTTGCAAACAGTGCGGTACCCCGCATAACATCGACACCTATAACAACGGCTTCCTGCAGATCTACCGCATGGGTCACTTCTCCGGCGCGGCAGCAGGTGAGGCGCTGTATCTGAACGGCGAAGGCATGGGGCATATTGCGAATGCAAGCAGCTGTATGGTCGAGCTGGTACCGGGAAACTACAACGTCCATATGGCAATCGGCGTCTGCCGCAACTGCGAAGACATCAACGTCACGATCGAGCCGGGCAAGACGATCTACGTGAAGTCCCAGCTGAAGATGGGCATGATCCGGAACACGATCCTTCTGCATGTGGTGGATCCGTCCGAGATGCCTCCGCTGGCATAGGGAAACGCTGCAGAGTGAAAGAATGAATTAGAGCATCCGCCGGAAGGCGGGTGCTTTTTTGCTGCGTCTGTGTATTTGTGCATCTGGAATGTCAGTTCACAGTTTTCCCACCACTTTTTAGCAGACAAAAATGGTGGGAAAATTGTGAACGCTATCTCAAGATGCATAAACTGGTCCCAAAAGACAAAAATGATTGTCAAAATATGGTGGGAAATCTGTGAAAAGGCCTTAAAAATGCACGAACAGCAAAGCCATAAATAAAAAAGGGGGGATTCCCCATAAATGAATGTATATAACATCGTCGTCGCCGTCGAAGCGGTGGAGGTTTGTGGGTTACCGGCACGGTTACCCACAACTCCACCGCCCAGTGGAACGAAAAACCTGCGCAAGCGGACCGGCGGTATGCTACAATAAACCAAACCCTGAAAGGATATACAACAAATGGAATTACTACATGGATCCCCGGCGGATATGACGGGACGGGAAGATCGGGAGGTGCGCGCGTACGCGCTGCTGGATCGGCTTGGCGTGGAGTTCGAGCGGACCGACCATCCGGATCAGCCAGCCACCAGCATGGAAGTCTGCGCGGAAGTGGATGCCGTCCTGAACGTGCACATCTGCAAGAACCTGTTTCTGTGCAACCGTCAGCAGACCAACTTCTACCTGCTCATCATGCCGGGCGACAAACCGTTCAAAACCAAGGAACTGTCCGGGCAGCTGGGCATCAGCCGGCTGTCGTTCGCGGACGAAGCGCACATGCTGGAATACCTGGACCTCACCCCGGGCAGCGTCTCGGTGCTGGGTCTGATGAATGATAAAGAACACATAGTCAAACTGGTGATCGATGAGGATGTGCTGAAGGAAGAGATGTTCGGATGCCATCCGTGCAAGAACACCAGCTCGATCCGGTTCAAAACGAAGGACCTGACAGAGAAAATCCTGCCGGCCATCGCGCCGGAATATGCCATCGTGCACCTGGTCGGGGACGTCTGATCGGCCAAAGACGCGGCAAGTGGGGACAACCTGGCAAATGCGCACAGCGTAAAAGAAATATAAAATGAAAACAAGAAAACAAGCACTCGAATACGGGCTCAGCTTTCCGGATACCTATCAGGAAGCACCGTTCCATGATCCGAACTGGCAGCTGGTCCGGTATAAGGCAAATAAGAAGGCGTTTCTCTGGACGTACGAGAGAGACGGGCAGATCTGCCTGAACGTGAAGGCAGATCCGGAGTGGCGCGATTTCTGGCGCCGGACATATGCGGCCGTCCAGCCGGGCTACCATCAGAACAAAGAACACTGGAACACGATCATCCTGGACGGGAGCATCCCGGACAAAGACATCAAGCGGATGATTGCCGAGAGCTACGACCTGGTCTCATACAATCCGACCAAACGCATCTACGAAGCCGTGCGGAAGATCCCAAAAGGGCATGTGGCGACGTACGGACAGATCGCAGAACTGGCCGGGAATCCGCGCATGAGCCGGGCCGTCGGAAATGCCCTGCACAAGAATCCGGATCCGGACGGGACGCCATGCTTCCGCGTGGTGAACGCGAAAGGCGAGCTCTCCGGCGAATTTGCTTTCGGTGGACCAGGCAGGCAGCAGGCCCTGCTGGAACAAGACGGTGTGGAAGTAAACGATGGAAGAGTCGACTTAAACCGCTTCGGGATCGAAGTGGTGAATGGCGAGATCATATATTAAGAAAGGAGCCCCACATTGGAGAACTATAGAAGAAGGATCTATGAGATCATAGAAGTCGCGAATGAAGGAGATGTGGCAAGCCGCGTATACGACTGCATTATGATCGTGGTGATACTGGCCAGCATCCTGCCGCTGGCGATCAAGAACGCCGGCCATTGGGCGGAAGTGCTGGATAAAGTATGCGTCGCCATCTTCATCCTCGACTACATCCTCCGGCTGGCGACGGCGGATTACAAATATGAGTACAAACGGAAATGGGTCTCGTTCCTCCGGTATCCGGTTTCGGTCCTGGCGATCATCGATCTGATCTCTATCCTGTCATCCTTCCTGGCGCTCAATTCCAGCATCAAGATGATCAGGGTGGTAAGGCTGATCCGGGCGTTCCGTGTGTTCCGCGTGTTCCGGGGACTCAGATATTCGCGAAGCATCCGCATCATCTCCAGCGTGCTCAAATCCTCCAAAGACTCCCTGATCGCGGTCTGCTCGATGGCGATCGGCTATATCCTGCTCGCGGCGCTGATCATCTTCAACGTGGAGCCGGATTCCTTCCACGACTTTTTTGAAGCCGTCTACTGGGCAACCGTCTCGCTGACGACTGTGGGATACGGAGACATCTATCCGATCACGACCATGGGGCGGATCATCACGATGGCATCGTCCATCTTCGGCATCGCGATCGTAGCACTCCCGGCCGGCATCATTACCGCCGGATATATGAAGGAACTGGAGAAAGAGAACGAGAGTAAGAAGAAATGAACGAAGTGATAAAGCAGCTACTTGAACGGAAGTCCGTCCGGGCTTTTACCGAAAAAGAGGTCGATGAGGAAATCGTGCAGGAGATCCTGACTGCAGCCGTCATGGCACCGAGTGCGGGCAATATGCAGATGTATACGATCCTTCGGATATCGGATCCTGAGATCCTTACGGAACTAAGCGAACTGTGCGACCATCAGCCATTCATCGCAAAGGGAAAGCTGGTTCTGCTATTTCTGGCGGATTACCGGAAATGGCAGGATGCGTTCCGCTATGCGGGATGCGGAGAGAGAGCTCCTGGTGAGGGCGATCTGATCCTGGCAATCGATGACGCAGTAATCGCAGCGCAGAATGCAGTAACTGCTGCCTGGTCCTATGGGATCGGCTCCTGCTATATCGGCGATGTAATGGAAAACATAGAGCAACTCCGGGAGCTATTGCATCTTCCAGAACTGGTCTTCCCGGCAGCGCTTTTGGTTTTTGGATATCCGACCGAGCAGCAGCAGAAAAGGGAGAAACCGGAACGCACTCTGGCGCACATGGTACACGAGAACACTTACCGGATCCTGACGGAAGAAGAACTGAAAGAGCAGCTGGGCAGCAAGACCGGCGGAAAAGAGTATGAGGAATGGATCCGCGCCTTCTGCAAGCGGAAGTTCGATTCGGATTTCTCCATCGAGATGACAAGGTCCGTTCAGGAATATCTGAAACAGTGGAGGTAGAGGCATGAAACGCGCAAAAGGACATGGCTTTCTTCTGAGCCTGGTATTGAATATGGTATTTCG
>JAFZKG010000138.1 GCA_017553695.1 Lachnospiraceae bacterium | reverse complement strand
GCGTGTGCCGATTTTTCCTTCTCAGCCGTCTAATGGGTGTAACGTTACGAACCAGGAGGCAGAACACCGTGGACAGGGGATTCTTCATCGCAGAGATCGAAACCTGCTCGGACATGATGTACCGGGTAGCTTGGTCGATCCTGCGGAACGAAGCCGATGTGCAGGATGCATTACAGGATGCAGTCCTCAAGGCCTGGGAAAAGCGGGACAAGCTGCGGGAAGAGAAGTATTTCCGCACCTGGATGACCCGTATATTGATCAACGTGTGTTATGACACACAACGAATGCATCGGAAGATCGTTCCATTGGACAAGATCCCTGTACAAAGCTCTTCTGCCCCGGACCCTGACCTGGCGATGGCATTGGAAGCCCTTCCGGAGAAGCTTCGATTGCCGCTCGTCCTGTGTTATTCAGAGGGAATGACCTACGAGGAAGCAGCAGACGTGCTGCGAATCCCGATGACTACCCTTCGGGGACGAATACGCCGGGGAAAGAAAGAACTGAGAAAGGAGCTGGATGCGGAATGAAGCGTGATATGGACAATCTGAATCTGCGGGATGCCTTCGTACCTATGCCGGAAGAAACCCGTGACGCGCTGATGAGTGCCGCTCGCTCCGTGAAGGAGGAAGAACCTGTGAAAAAATTCACTTTCAGAACTGCGCTGATTGCGGCTTGTATCATTGTTGCAACAATGGCAGTGGCTATGGCCGCCGGAAGCATCTTCGGATGGAATGATTTCTTCTCAAAGGACTATGGCACAACTATTCCCAAGACCGCTCAGGAAATCATGACCGCCACAGAACCTGTCACCTGGCAGGAAGGAGATGTAATCTTCACTGTACGGGAACGGTACAGCGATTCCCGACTGGCATTGATTTCAGTCGAAGCCCGGCTGGCGGAAGGCGTGGAAGGTATTCTTGCAGGGGATGATTTTACCGAAGCTATCGGCGCTTATGGTGAAAACAGCGCTGCAGTTGCGAAGCGGCTGGGTGTTGAGCCGGAAATGACTTGGATAGAAGCGGCAAAGAAACTGAACCTGCCCCTGTACAGTGTCCGCGCCACATTGGAGATTCCGTCTGAACTTTGGGGCAGCGAACAATATGAGGATCCCATGTTCAATGAAGACGGCAGCCTGACTTACTTCTCTCTGCAGCCCCTGAATGGACAGATCACATCGGATCAGATCAACGCCAAGGTATATCTGCGGACAAAGAAAGTCAATCTGGATGATCCAGACGATGATACCAACGTCACGAAGGAATACGTGGATCTGGCCATCCATACGGAGAAGACCATTGCCTTGGCTGAATACATCATTCCTGAAGACACAAAGGTGCTGGATGCTTTCCGAATTGACAGCATCCAAGCGGAGCTGCTACCTAGCGGCCTGCACTTCACGACCAACCTGACCGCTCTGGACGGTGCGACACAGGAACAGGCCCTTGATAAGCTGAGGCTGAATATTGTGAAGGAGAACGGAGAGGATTATCCCACCGGTATTACTCTCTCCAGCGGCTTCTCAAACCTGGATACCTGGCCTCAGATTGTGTATACTCAGATGATCTCTGTGGATCAGATTCCGGAGACGATTCATCTGGTATTCCCGGACGCGAACGGAAATGATACCATGCTGGTTCTGCAGCTGAAAAAGTAAGTGATCAATCGGAGCACCGTCATCTTCAATCAGGTTGGCGGCGCTCCCTTCAGGAGAGAAAATGAAGAATCTGTTTTGTATCCTGCTGCTGGCAGTGATGCTTATGTTGGTTATTGCTCAATATGCCTGCGCAGATATAGATCAAACTCCTATGGTATATGATGTTGAAGCCAGCGTTCTTCAGGAATGGTCAAGAGCATTGGGATTAAGCAAACAGATTTTGGTAAGCTGGTATGATTGGCATGAATCCTTACTGTCACGATTGACTGGAAGTAATCCACCGGATTTCTTTATACTGCGGACGTTTAATGATAACTATGCACAGATCAGAGACGCGGGATTACTGACTGATTTGTCTGAAAGTGCTGCCATACGGAATGACATCCTAACAATGCCTCCTGTTTTTCGATCTTTGCTGATTGAAGAAAACGGAGCAATATATGGAGTTCCTGAAAGTATTACACTTGAAAACGAATTGTACTGGATTCCTGCTACCTGGAAAGAATTTGGCTTTTCTCCTTCCATGATTCCCGATTCATTTGAGACGCTGCTGGACATTCTTGAATACTATCTTGAAACTCCCCATGATGCGTACTGTGTTTTCTATTATACGTGCAATCCTAATGCACAATACACTGATCCTGAGCTTCACATCTCCATCGGAAATGAGGTTTCTGATCTTTATAATTTGACGGCATTAAGGCGCGCTGTTTATTATTGATTCAATTTAGTTTATTTTGTGACCATATTGCTCACAATTCAAACTTGACAAAATCTGAAAAAATGTCAAAAATGTTTAATTGAGATGCTGTATGGTTTGTATTTAAGCTATTATGTGAATGATTTAAACTTCGGAGGTGTTGGAAGATGGACATATATTTCGAGATGGCAAAGCATCCCGTGTTTACCATCGAAGATGTTAATCTCTTTTACAACAACATGAACAGTGCCCGTTCAGCCGTAAAAAGAATGATAGCAACTTCCAAGGTTCTGAAAATTCGGAGTAATCTGTATACCTGTATCAGCGCTGAAAACGGGGGACCTGTGGCAAATCGTTTCCAGATCGCAAGCGCAATAAGCGATACTTCTTATATATCTCACCATACAGCGATGGAGTACTACGGTGTGTCCGATCAGGTGTTCTATGATGTATACGTTTCCTCAAAAACCAAATTCCGGAACTTTGAATTTGATGGATACACATACCATTATGTAAAGCCAAATCTGGATGAAGGTGTTGAAACGCCAGCCTTCAGTGGAGGAATCAGGATTACGGATCGAGAACGCACTCTGACCGATTGTATAAAGGACATGGATAGGATCGGCGGTATTGAAGAAACAGTTGCCATCATTGACAGTTTGAGCAATGTCAGTGAAAACAAGATACTACATTACCTATCGTTGTATAAGAACCAGTTTCTATATCAGAAATCTGGTTATCTCCTATGGCACTGTCGGAATACGCTGGGACTAACAGATCATTTCTTCTCTGCCTGCCGGGAACACATTGGGAAAAGCAAGCGGTACCTGACTGCAGATATGACGAAAGGTGTTTACATCGGCGAATGGAATCTGGTAGTTTCTTCGGATTTGCTGTATATGAAGAATGGGGAGGACTCAATCAATGCCGCAGTATAATCGGAATGATCTGGAAATTGCAGCACGGAATGCAATATTATAAGTTTCATTCATTAACCTCCTATATTTATTAACTAATACGGAACTGATCAATGTATTTACAGGATACGTACAGACTCTGGATTTGTTTTATATGCCTTCGATCTGCTGATTGTCATCTCAATGAGACAACCAGCTGAAACCAGGTTTTCTAGGATGCTCTTTCTCAGATAGGTAGAATCGCTGATGCCCAGATAAGCAGCGATCTCTTTTGTTGTCCGCGCTGTGGCGTAACAGTATCCAAGCACTGCTTTATCGTGCTTTGTTCCGTTGGCTACAGGAATAAACTCAATAGCGGGAATATCATCGTCTTGTGTTCCTGCTTCAAACGTCAGATCCGGAAGTACAAGCTTGAAATGATCTGATTCCGTGCAGATATAGGGCTTATGCCGCTCATCTGCTGAAAGATAGGCTTCTTCAATCTTTTCAAACCCAGTTCCTGAAGCTTCCATGGCGTTGCACTTAACAAGCACATTGCAAATCAGCTCATTCCGCCGTTTTGAAATGATGGAAGATAGATCATAGGTCTTCTGTATCTTTTCCCGCTGATAAAAGCCACCCGGGGACATGATTTCCAACCGATCCCGGAAAATACTCAGCTGAATCTGCGTGCCGTCCATCTCATAATCCCGGTGAGCAATTGCATTGATAATTCCTTCAAATAAGGCTCTTTCCGGAAAAGCGTCAATATTCAGCCTTGAGTCAGCAAGCTTGATAATGGAATGATTCATCCGCTGCCGGACATACTCCAACATATACTGGATTCCGCCGGTGATATTCCCACGATATTTGTTCAGGGAGACAATTCTTTCACTGCCTTTTGTAAAGCCGGAGAATACGGAACAATGGATTTCCGTCTTTCCTTCCTTATATCCGTCACGGAACAGAAGCGCGCCGTTTGTCAGTTTGCCGTTCTCTGTGAAGAAACCCATAGATGCCAGCGTTTTCTCAGACAGGGTATTTTTCCCTTCGTTTCTATCCCTGCAGAAGGCAAAGAGATCCTGGAACTCTTCCGGGCGATAATCCACATCTGTAGGAAGTACATCATATTGAACCGCTTTGCTGCTGCGGCTCATTTCAACAATCTCTTCGTATGTCGCGCCGTTGGTAAACCCCTGCCTACGCATATAAATTGAGGGTACGCCGTCATATTTCACAATGACAGGCTTGTAGGGAGACTCAGCCACATCAATTCTGAGAATGAACAGCTCTTTCTGATTTACCTCATACCGAAGAAACGAAATGGTATACTGCGGTCTCGGCGAAACATGCTCGTTAATCTGATTGTTGAAGTAGTTCCGTTCGTTATCGGCATCCTTGCGCGTGAAACCAATCAGCTTGAAAGTCTTGTCTTCAGCGCCGATATAGAAAGTTCCGCCCGCAGCGTTTGAAAAGCCGCCAACTGTTTTAATCCAGCTTTGAGGATTGTTTCTGTCCAGCCGTGCCTTGCATTCTACGTCAAGGTTTTCCAGCGTGATGCTTCCTGTCAGTTCTTCCAGATACATGGACCGCACCTCTCCTTGTTGAAGTCAATTCAATATTACTTCAATGTCGCTTCAATGTCAACTTCAATATTACTTCAACGGCTTCTTCAACATTACTTCAGTTTAACTTCATCGGTATTGAAGTGGATGGGAAGCCTTTTCTCCACACCCCCGATTGCTTTCGGGATGTTCGATGATGATTATTAAAGCGGTTATAAATGGGCTGATTAGAAAATACTCAAAACCATTAGAACGCATGATAACTGGTCACCACGCGGAAGTGTTTATTTCCAACAGCTACACAGGTTAAGAAAAAAGATCATCCTACCGCCTACGTAGCGATAGGATGGATTGCTTTATAACGCCTCGACACTTCGCATATAAGGCGATAGGATGGACTGTTTCATAACGCTTAAAAACCTGTCCATAGTATTGAACCAAAATTTTCGATCAAGTGCAAGGAAGACGTATTACCATATGCCTTCAGGTTCAGCAATAAGATTTCTGTTGAAAAAATAAGCCAGCTTCAGGTCGTCGCCATAGAAATAGCAATCAAAATCAATAACAAAATCCATCAAGCCGTCTTCTTCCGTAGTATGACCGCCCTGTACAAACCATCCTTGCTCGTTCATGTAATGACCGATATTGAAGTGCTGGACAAAAATATGGCAATCGGTATAGCCACAGGACTCCAGAAGAGATTGAATTCGCTCTTTTATTGCTTCATCATGAACAAATGGCTGATCCAGGTCAAATACACCGTTTCCAATCAGTGCCTGAATTTTTTCAAGGGAATCTGCTTGTGCCAAAGCCTCTCTGATTTCTGTTTGTTCAGGGGTTGTGTTCCCCAGTGCATCATACATACGATTAGCAATAAAACGTTCTTCCGGGGACAGTTGATCCGCATACTTCTGGGTCAACTCTCCCCATTGCATCTGGCATTCCACTTCTTCTGCTGAAGCTAAGGAAACAATCATAAGCACAACCAGGGCAATAATGATACAGGCGATTTTCTTCATTGTGAGTTTCCTCCTTTTTTTCGTTGGCACCGTTTATTTGTTTTCCATCGTTACAGCATAATCAAGAAGAATATAACCCTCATGCATTTCACCGTCCTTTTCATATGAAATTTGCAACCACAAATCATGCTGAACATCTTCATCCAGTCCAAGAT
>JAFZKG010000137.1 GCA_017553695.1 Lachnospiraceae bacterium | reverse complement strand
TCTCTGCAATCGTATGGCAGAGGAAGGAAAAGGAGTTATCTTTATCTCGCACGATCTGGATGAGATCCTCGAACACTGCAGCGCACTTACTGTGCTGCGCGATGGGATCCTGATCGATACGCTGGAAAAGGAACGCATGGAACCGAACCTGATCAAGTCTTTAATGGTTGGCCGGGAACTGGTTGGGGATTATTACAGAAGTGATTATGACCCGACTTTTGGAGACGAAGTCGTTCTGGAGATGAACAATGTATTTGATGGCCGTCAGCTGAAAGGATTCAGTCTCCAGCTTCATAAAGGGGAGATATTGGGGATTGGCGGACTTTCCGAATGTGGCATGCATGAAGTCGGACGTCTGGCATTTGGCATTGAAAAACCGCTGCAGGGGCATGTAAAACTGGGCGATGGAACCGAGATCACGCAGCCAAGCGTTGCAACCAATCATCGGGTTGGCTATATCTCAAAAAACAGAGACCAGGAATCGCTTATGATTACGGCTACGGTTGCAGAAAATATTGAACTTCCATCGCTGAAAGATCTGGCCAAAGCCGGATTGGTCTTCTCCCGTGATGAAAAAAAGCTGGTGGAAGAGCAGAAAGACCTTTTATCAATCAAATGCGCAAGCATCAATCAGAGTGTCAATAGTCTTTCCGGCGGCAATAAACAGAAAGTTGTTTTCGGGCGGTGGATCGGCAATCAGTCGGAGATCCTGATCCTGGATTGTCCGACCCGTGGCGTGGATATCGGTGTGAAACAGGCAATGTATCAGTTGATGTATCAGCTGAAGAAAGAAGGAAAATCCATTATCCTCATCTCGGAGGAACTTGCGGAGATCATTGGAATGAGCGACCGCATTCTTATCATGAAAGATGGTGAGGTCTCTGGAGAGTTTATGCGGAGCAGCGATATCAGCGAGCATACATTGATCGATTACATGATCTAAGGGAGGAATACAATGCAGTTTATAAAAAGAAATGTCAGAAATATACTTCCTTTTGTTGGCCTGATACTGGTTGTTGTAGTGCTTGCGATCATCTCCCGCGGAAGGATTTTTGCAAAAGGAAACCTGAACAATATTCTGGATCAGTCCTATACGATCGTCATTCTATCTATTGGATGTTCTTTCCTCTATGCGCATGGCGGCTTTGATCTCGCCGTTGGCGGTATCTTCGGACTCTCTATGATGAGTTCCGGCATGCTGTTACTGAGTGCCGGATTTAACGCATGGCTTGTGCTTCCGCTTTGCATCGTCGTTTCCATCATCTGCTATATGATCATGGGAGTCGTAACCGTGAAACTGAATCTGCCTGCGTTCATTACATCCCTTTGTATGCAGTTCATTACAAGAGGAGTTGTAACGACAATCTCAAACGGAAATATTTCCCTGCCGAGAACGATCAAAGCAGCGGACAACTGGGTGATCAAGATCATTGTTCTTGTTGTGATCATCGTTGTCTCTTATCTGCTGATGTCTAAGACTCCGTTGGGAAAACATAACCGCGCGATCGGAGAAAATCCGGTAGCAGCAAGACAATCCGGTATTGAAATAGATAAGACAAGATTACTGGCCTATCTGATCTGTGCGATCCTGGTCGGAATTGCCGCTTTCTTTACCATGGCAAGTACACGTATGGTCGCAACGCTGGATGGTTCCGGGTATGAGATGGACGTGATCATCGCAATCGTACTCGGCGGCATGAGTTTAAATGGCGGAATGAGGAGTTCCGTGCGTGCGCCGATCATTGGTGCAGTTATCGTTGTGCTTCTGGTGAACGGACTTGTGATCATCGGAGTTCCAAGCAAGTGGAGCGACTTCGTTGTCGGCATTGTGTTCCTGATCGTGATCCTGTTTACTTATAAGACGAACCGGAAAGGGCTGCTGGCAAGATAATGATTAAACCATACATCGTATGATTTAATAAATGAACAGAATTAGAAAATACAAGAAGGAGAAAAAGTATGAAAAAGATTATTGCATTGATCACAGTGTTGGCAATGTGCGTTGGCATTCTTGCTGCATGCGGTGGCTCAGGCGGAGGAGATAAACCAGCCGGAAGCGGCGGAGCAACTCCTGCAGCTGCAGATGGACAGCTGAAAGTCGGTATTATCCTTTATGATGACTCCGGCCAGTGGGCAAAAGATATTGTGGCTTCTGTCAAAGTACTTGCTGATGCACTTGGTGTTAAGATTGAAACCGCTATCGGCGGCACCGATCCAAGTGTAACAAAAGAGGATGTTCAGAACTTCGGTGCTGCAGGATACAATGGAATCCTGAACCTGCATCCGGGTACGATCATGCCGGAACTGGTCGACATCTGTGAACAGTATGGCATGTATATTGCAACGTCCAATGACCCGATCAGCACAAGAGAAAATACTGGTTATGACGAGATCAAAGATAACCCATACTTCGCCGGAGAAGTCTGGGAGGACGAGACCGTTACAGCATCTGCGATCGCACAGGACATGGTCGATCATGGCGTAAAGACGGTCGCTCTTCATGGTTTCCCATTTGGTCTTTCTTCTCAGATGGACCTTCGTCTTGAGGCAGCAGAGAAAGTTTTCACAGAAGCTGGCGTAACCGTTTTACCGGCGCAGTCCTTCGACAAAGCCGGAGCTGCAAAGGACGTGATCGATCAGCATCCGGAAATTGACGCAATCTTCTCTTCTGTTGAGACGGTTTCCACCGTATATCAGCCGCTGAACGATGCAGGCCTTGCTGACAAAGTTCTTCTGAACTGCTATGAACCGGGCGAAGATGCTCTGGATGCTTTCAAGGATGGAACGGTCAATTATCTTGTAACAGGAACATGCGCAGACTCCATGATCGCATTCCTGCTGCTTTACAACGCAATGACCGGAAACAGACTGAGCCAGGCAGATGGCTCCGCTCCGTCCATTCAGATGTCTTATCTTCTTTGCAAGACACCGGAAGAATATGAGGATGCAGTTTCCCTTTGCTCTGCAGCAAATCCACCGTATACCTATGAGGAACTGAAACAGTTTATCGGACCGGACGCAACTTTTGATGCATTGAAAGAGTATGCGCAGAAATTCTCTTTAGAGGATCTGAAAGCAAGAGCAGGCAAATAATACAAGCCTGACGAAAAACTGTGCAAAACGCACGAAGAAAAACGAAAATGGCGCCCGTCTTCGGGCGGGCGCCGCATCATTTTTAAGAGGGTGTCGTTATGACCGTGAAACGTATCGTATCTAATACCTGGAAAACATTGATCTGGCCGGTGGCTATCTTTGTCGTACTGTTTGTTCTGATCCGGATCTTCAGTCCCGCAAGTGCTTTTGGAACCTGGAAAAGCCTGAACTCGATCTTTATTCAGGGAATACTCAGTGCGTTGATCGCAATGGCGATGACATGCAACATGCTGAATGACAGATGG
>JAFZKG010000136.1 GCA_017553695.1 Lachnospiraceae bacterium | reverse complement strand
CACGGATGCCCGGCCTGAACTGGCAGGGACCGTGGAGAACATGGATGACTACGACATCATATTCATCGGTTATCCGATCTGGCACGGCAGGATGCCACAGGCGATCCATACATTCCTGGAAAGATATGATCTGACCGGCAAGACGGTAATTCCCTTCAATACCCATGAGGGAAGCGGCCAGTCTGGTACGCAGCAGGTAATTGCTAACGCTTTGCCCGGAAGCACTGTGTTGCAGGGCCTGGCTGTGCGCGGAAAGACCGCTCAGGAAGACCCGGAGCAGACAAAAACGCTGGTGGATGAATGGCTGGAGGAGATTGGCGTGAAACGGATCAATGCAGATGAAGCAGCGGTGCTGGATACCTATAAGGCGGTCCAGCAGGCAATGATCGATCAGGATATCGAAGTGCTGGACCGGATCATTCTGGACGGAACAGTCTTTATCCATATGTCCGGTAAAACCCAAAGCAAGGACGAATACTTTGCGGACATCCGGAATGGCAGGCTTGATTATCAGGATTATACGATGGAGAACGCAAAGGTTGTCATTGACGGCGATAACGCCACACTGACATGCTATGTGGTTCTTACTGCCAACGCCTATGGCGCACAAGGCTCCTGGCCGTTCAATGTCACTGCTCATTTCGTCAGGATTGACGGTACATGGCACATGACAAACTGACTCTCGACAGTCAATACATACAGGAAGAATGAGGAGGCACAAACCGATGAGGAAACTATTGGCAGCAGCACTTTGTCTTGTTGTATTCTTTTCACTTATGATAACCGGCAACATTTCGTACTCAACGGCTGGTGCCGAAAGCCAGAACACTACGGAAAGGGTAAGTAAAGTATCAGATTTTGATTTTGAGTCAAAAACAGTATTGCTAAACAATGGAATCAAAATGCCGATCCTTGGAATCGGGACTTTCAAGCTGAGTGTTCAGGAGGCTGAGAATTCCGTTTATTGGGCACTGCGTGACGGATACCGTCTGATCGATACTGCGCAGATGTACAGGAATGAAACAGGTGTCGGTCGCGGAATTCAAAGAGCGATCAATGAAGGATTCGTAACACGGGAAGAAATCTTTGTAACAACCAAGATCTGGATATCAGATTATCCGAATGCGGATGCTGCAGTCAATCGTTCTCTTGAAAGCCTCGGGCTGGATTACATTGATTTGATGATCCTGCATTTCTCACATCCCGCCGATGATGTGGATGCATATCATGCTCTGGAAGGTGCCGTACAGGACGGACGAATCCGCTGTATCGGTCTTTCCAACTATTATGAACCGGAAGATTTTGACCGTGTGATTTCCCAGACAAGCATTCTGCCTGTGATCCTGCAGAACGAAACTCATCCGTATCATCAGAGCGGTCTTATGAAAGAGCACATTGCGCAATACGGAACGGTCATTGAATCTTGGTTCCCGCTGGGAGGCAGAGGAAACACACAAACGCTGTTCAATGACGAAACAATCAGCGGACTTGCGCTGAAGCATGGCAAATCCAGTGCACAGATTATCCTGAGATGGCATCTGCAGTCCGGGAATATCGCTATTCCGGGATCTTCCAATGAGAGTCATATCCTTGAGAACTGGCAAATCTTTGACTTTGAACTGTCTGAAGAAGAAATGAACGCAATTGCCGGACTGGAGCAGGATATTTTCTTCTCCGAATCCGATCTCGAAATGATCAGAAGGTATTACAATTGAGTGATTCAGGAAAGGAGAACAGAGCAGATGGAAAACATCAGGTTGAATAACGGACTGGATTGTCCTGTGATCGGAATCGGTACATTCATGCTGGCTCCCGTGGATGCACAGAACAGCGTCCGGGAAGCGCTGAAGATGGGGTATCGGCTGATCGATACCGCCAATGCCTATGTGAATGAACGTGCTGTGGGCCGCGGAATGCGGGAGAGCGGTATTCCCAGGGAGGAAATCTTTCTCTCCACCAAGCTTTGGACAAGCGAGTATGAGAATCCAAATGCCGTGGACGAAACGCTGGAACGGCTTGGCGTGGATTATGTGGATCTGTTGTATATTCATCAGCCTGCCGGGAACTGGCTGGCCGGATATCGTCAGCTGGAGAAAGCATATCGTGAAGGCAAGGCCAAGTCCATCGGTATTTCCAATTTTGAAGGGAAGTATATCGCAGAACTGGAAACAAAATGGGAAATCGTTCCTCAGTTTATTCAGGTGGAAGCTCATCCGTATTTCCCGCAGGACGAATTGCGGATTATCCTGGATAAATACGGCATCCGCCTAATGGCCTGGTATCCTCTGGGGCATGGTGACAGATTCCTGATCGAGGAACCTGTTTTCAAAAAGCTGGGCAAAAAGTATGGGAAGAGCAGCGCCCAGGTGATCCTGCGCTGGCATACCCAGATGGGGTTCGTGGTAATCCCGGGTAGCAAGAATGTCGATCACATCAAGGACAACATGAACATTCTGGATTTTTCTCTTACAAACGAAGAAATGAATGAGATTTCGACACTGAACAAAGGAAAACGCTACTATATTCGTACCGATGCTGCTCTGGCCGGATTTGCCGGATGGCAGCCGACATATGAAAAAAAATGAATAACTACTTCACCGGTTTTCCAATCTGATGTGAAAGAAAAACAGAAAAGAAAAGTATCAACCTGCCGGAAAAGCCGACAGGTTAATATAGTTTTGCGGTTAAGATGATCCCCTTTCTTATCTCTTGATATAGCTCTGGTTCCGGCTGGTCGGTTTATCTGGAATACTCATGGTGATAAGTGATTGGTCAGTTGTTGCAGATTATGCAACAACTCATACAGATAGTAATAGTCTTAGTGAAGCTCTTCTTTTTCGAATTCTTCTTTCAAGGCTTCAAATAGCTCTGTATATAATTTAATAAACTTATAAATGCGTTCCGATCCCATGTTATTAACCGCCAGGAGTTCGGCTCTCAACAACCGCCTGACTGTTTCGTTTGTTAAATCTCTTCCTTTTTGTGTTAGCATGATTATCTTACGATTACCTGCGGTTGGTATGGTATGCAGGTCTACATATCCTTCCTTTTCAAGTTTCACGACAGCGGAATTGATTGTTTGCTTGGGGAACAACATTTTCTCAATCAAATCCTGCTGCGTGATCAGTTCATCAGAAGAGATAAGGAAGTACAGTACCCACATTGTACAATCAGACATCCCAAACCTGAT
>JAFZKG010000135.1 GCA_017553695.1 Lachnospiraceae bacterium | reverse complement strand
TCTCGATCGAAGTAGAAGGCGCACAGCCTTTGAAGGGACTTCTGGATGATGTATGGAAAGATGCGGACGAGCCGTCCTTTGAGGAATCCATGAAGGCTCTGGCAGGCGATCTGAATGTCTGCTCCAAACGCGGCCTTTCCGAAATGTTCGACTCCACGATCGGTGCCGGCAGCGTGCTGATGCCGTTCGGCGGCAAATATCAGCAGACTCCGGTCCAGGCCATGGTCCACAAGATCTCCATGGAGAAGAAACATACGGATGACTGTTCCGTCATGAGCTGGGGCTATAACCCGCTGATCACTTCACAGAGCCCATTCCACGGCGCGTACCTGGCCGTTGTGGAATCGGTCAGCAAACTGGTGGCAGCAGGCGCGGAGTTCTCTGATGTGTATCTCTCCTTCCAGGAATACTTCAAGAAACTGGGCAGAGATTCCAAACGATGGGGCCAGCCGTTTGCAGCGGTGCTCGGTGCATTCCGTGCCCAGGTGGAACTGGGCGTGGCAGCCATCGGCGGCAAGGACTCCATGAGCGGATCCTTTGAAAATCTGGATGTTCCGCCGACACTGATCAGTTTTGCAGTGACGACCGATAAATGCGAGAACATCGTCTCCGGCGAATTTAAGAATGCAGGTGATAAGCTCCTGTGGATCCGTCCGGATACGGAAGAGAATGACAGTTACCATCTGCCGAAAGCAGAATCTTTGAAGCAGGTCTTTGGCCTGGTTACCGAAATCCTGCGCAAACATGGCGGCGTGGCAGCTTATACACCAACTTATGGCGGTGTGGCAGAGGCGCTCCTGAAGATGAGCCTCGGCAACCGTCTGGGCGTTGACATCTCAGGCGGCATTACCGACAGTGCGATTTCCATGGAAGAACTGTTCGGCTACAACTATGGTTCCTTCATCGTGGAAGTGCCGCGCGACTTTGACATCAATGCTTGTCCGGAAGGACTCCTGGAAGGATTGACCTTGCAGGATCTGGGACGCATCAATGATGAGTGGATCCTTTCCTATAAGAATAGCCGCATCTGCATCGCGGATCTGTATCCGATCTACGAGGATGTGCTGGAAGATGTCTATCCGTGCAATGATGTGCCGGGTGGCGGCGCAGTCCTGTTTGATGCATCCTCTGATGCAGCACCAATTGCAGCAGCTCCGGCGATCAAAGTGGCAAGACCGAAAATTCTGATCACTGCATTTCCGGGCACCAACTGTGAATATGACAGTGCCAAAGCAGTGGCAGACGCAGGCGCAGAGCCGACCATTCTGGTCATCAACAATCTGAGCGCCGAAGGAATCAAGCGCAGCGTGGAAGAAGCGGCAAGGATCATCGGCGAATCCCAGATGATCTTCCTGCCGGGCGGATTCTCCGGCGGTGACGAACCGGATGGCAGCGCGAAATTCATCACGGCATTCTTCCGGAATGACCAGGTGAAAGACGCGGTCACAGACCTGATCGATCAGAGGGGTGGACTGATGTGCGGCATCTGCAACGGATTCCAGGCACTGATCAAACTGGGTCTGGTCCCGTACGGAAAGATCATCGAGACCGATGCAAGCTGTCCGACTCTGACCTTCAACACGATCGGACGCCATCAGTCCAAGATCGTCCGCACCAAGATCGTATCAACGATGTCCCCGTGGCTAAGCCTGATGCATGTGGGCGACATCGTGAACGTGCCGATCTCACACGGCGAAGGGCGGTTCATCGCAGAGGAAGCATTGATCGAACAGCTCCGTGCGAAAGGACAGATCGCGACGCAGTATGTAGATATGGACGGAAACCCAACTTATGATATCGCATTCAACCCGAACAACTCCATGGCAGCCATCGAAGGCATCACGTCGCCGGACGGAAGGATCTTCGGCAAGATGGGCCACAGTGAGAGAAAAGGTTCCTATTTATATAAGAACGTTCCGGGCGAGTATGATAACAAGATGTTCGAGGCAGCCGTCGCATTCTTCAAAAACTAAATAGATGTATTGTAAATATTATGCACGCGTCATTTTTGGCGCGTGTATAAAAAAATATACACAAGGGCAAAAAAGTGGTACAGTAAAACTGACAGTTTTAGGGGCAGTATTACAAAGGAGAAAAAAATGAGTGGTAAACCGATAGGCAGAGAACGTAACGTTGTTGACGGCGAAGCGAAGATCGAACGTCAGGGCGAAGGCCTCGGACAGGGTCCGGTCGGAAACCGTCAGGGAAATACAGGGTTAGGAGCCGGTCCTGGAAAACCATCAGGCCAGCCAAGTCAGACCCCCAGGCCACAGCAGCCGCAGCAACGGCCGCCACAGCCACAGCAAAGGCCGCAGCAGTCTGCTGGGCAGACTCCTGGGCAGCAGCAAGGGGCGGACAAGGGGATAGTCGGCGACCTGATCTCTCACGCAATCAATAACAATAACAATAATAACAACAATTCCGGCGGCGGCATCTTTGGCGGCGGTTCCGCAGGCAACGGCGGCGGAAACAACAATGGCGGCCAGAGTGTCAATCTGGGCGGCGGCTCGTCATCCGGTGGATCGAAGGGCGGGAAAGGAAAGAAGCTGATCCTGTTCATTATCCTGGTAGTGGTTGTCGTCCTTCTGGGCAGCTGTCTGATCCGCAGCTGCTTCCGGAGAGGCAGCAACAATAACAGCAACATTCCGGTAAACAACAACGCCAACACCAATACAAACACCAATACGAGCAGTCTCCTGCCGACAGGATTCAGTTTCAATGATGTTGCAAACAACTATTATTCGACGACATCCTGGGATGATAATTCCGGTGTCATCAATAATAACGTGGCAGCAGGCGTTCCGGATAAGCTGACGAACATTCTGGGCAATGGCCGTGATGTGGTCACCGTCATGGTGTATCTGTGCGGCAGCGATCTGGAATCCAATTACGGATCCGCGACCAGCGACCTGAAGGAAATGCTTGCAGCTGAGGGCAGCAGCAATGTGAATCTGATCATCTACACCGGCGGCACGACCAAATGGCGCAACAATGCGATCTCCAGCAACATCAACCAGATCTACCAGATCAAGGATGGCCAGCTGTATCGTCTGGAGAGCAATGCCGGCGACGTGTCCATGACCAATGAGGACACGCTGGCAGCATTCATCCAGTATTGTAATATCAACTTCCCGGCAAACCGGAACATGCTGGTCCTCTGGGATCACGGCGGCGGATCTGTGGAAGGCTATGCACATGATGAAAAATATTCTTACACCGGATCTTTGACACTGCCAAAACTGAAAGCAGCATTGGATAAAGGCGGCGTAGACTTTGACTTTGTCGGATTTGATGCATGCCTGATGGCAACAGTCGAGACAGGTCTGGCTCTTTCCAACCATGCCGATTACATGATCGCTTCCGAAGAGACGGAAGATGCATCCGGCTGGTATTACACCAACTGGCTGACAGCACTCAGCCGCAACACCAGCATATCGACGATCGAGCTGGGCAAGGTCATCGCAGATGACTTCGTCCGGGTTGCAACACAGAGTTCACCAGGCGTCGGATCCACACTTTCCGTCACCGACCTGGGAGAACTTTCCACAACGGTTCCATCCAAACTGAAATCGTTTGCAAAGAAGATTTCCCAGATGGTTGAAGCAACGGATAATGCATCGTCTGGTTCTTATTCGACTGTCGCAACATCCAGAAGCAAAGCAAGAGAATTTGGTGAGTCCTACCGGATCGATCAGGTCGACCTGGTCGACTTCGCAGGCAAGCTGGGAACCAGCGAATCGAAATCCCTGGCACAGGCAATATTAAGTGCTGTGAAATACAACAAAGTTTCCAGCAACATGAGCAGTTCTTACGGACTCTCCATTTACTTCCCGCAGTCAAACGCTTCCTTTGCATCGCAGGTCAGCTCGATCTATCAGAGCATCGGCATCTGCGACGAGTACACCGAGTGTGTACAGAAATACGCAAGCATGCAGATGAGCGGCCAGTACATTTCCGGCGGCGGTTCTCCGTTCAACTCCCTGTTCGGTCTGTTCAGCAATGGCTATGGC
>JAFZKG010000134.1 GCA_017553695.1 Lachnospiraceae bacterium | reverse complement strand
CCATCGATGAGATCGTGGAACTGGCAAAAAGAAAAAATGTGGACGCGATCCATCCGGGATATGGCTTCCTGGCTGAAAATGCTGCCTTTGCAAAAGCCTGCGAAGACGCCGGCATCATTTTCATCGGGCCAAACTCTAAAGTACTGGGACAGATGGGCGATAAACTTTCCGCAAAGGAAATGGCACTGGCATGTAACGTGCCAACCATCCCGGGAAGTACAGAACCGCTGAAAGATGCCGATGAAGCACTCGCAAAAGCAAAGGAATACGGATTCCCGATCATCCTGAAGGCAGCAGCTGGCGGCGGCGGCCGTGGCATGCGCAGCTGCTTCTCGGAAGAAGAAGTCAAACCAGCCTTTGACCTTGTCCAGTCAGAAGCCAGAAAAGCGTTTGGCAATGACAACATCTTTATTGAGAAATTCCTGGTAGAGCCGAAACATATCGAAGTCCAGATCCTGGCGGATAAATACGGCAATACGGTTCATCTGTATGAGCGTGACTGCTCCCTGCAGAGACGTTACCAGAAAGTCGTCGAGTATACACCGGCATGGTCGCTTCCGGAAGCAGTCCGGAAATCAATCTGTGACGATGCTGTTAAGATCGCAAAAGCCGTTAACTATGAGAATGCAGGAACGGTCGAGTTCCTGGTGGATAAGAGCGGTGAGCATTATTTCATCGAGATGAACCCACGTATCCAGGTGGAGCATACCGTCACCGAAATGGTGACAGGTGTTGACCTGGTCCGTGCACAGATCCTGATCGCTGAGGGCGAAAAACTTTCCGATCCGATGATCGGCATCACCCGTCAGGAAGATGTCACCACACGTGGCTACGCGATCCAGTGCCGTATCACGACCGAGGATCCGGCCAACAATTTTGCGCCGGATACCGGAAAGATTACAGCATACCGTGCAGCTGGTGGTAATGGCGTCCGTCTGGACGGCGCCAATACCTATGTCGGCTCCGTGATCACGCCATATTATGACAGTTTGCTTGTAAAGGTGACCTGTATCGACTCCACCTTTGTCGGTGCTGCCAGAAAGGCACTCCGCGCGATCACAGAGACCACGATCCGTGGTGTCAAGACCAACGTGGGCTTCCTGAGCAACATTCTGACCAACGAGACCTTCCTGGAAGGAAGATGCTACACCAAATTTATTGATGATACACCGGCACTGTTCGAACTTCCGGGCAGCAAGGACCGTGCAACCCGTATGCTGAAATACATCGGCAACATTGTTGTAAACGATCCGACTGCCGGACGGAAACTGTATGACACCCCGCGGTTCGTGCAGACCAGCGGTCAGCCGCCGAAGGATGGTCTGAAGCAGCTGCTGGATGCCGAGGGACCGGAAGCAGTCAAGAAATGGGTCCTGGAGCAGAAGAAGCTTCTTGTTACCGATACCACAATGCGTGACGCACACCAGAGCCTTCTGGCTACGCGTGTCCGTACCCGTGACATGGTGAAGGGTGCAGACGCAATGGCAGAGATCCTGGCAGATGCATTCTCTTTTGAGATGTGGGGCGGCGCTACTTTTGACACGGCATACCGTTTCCTGTTTGAAGATCCGTGGGAGAGACTGGATCTGCTTCGTAAGGAGATCCCGAACGTCCTGTTCCAGATGCTGCTGCGTGGTTCCAACCTGCTTGGTTATTCAAGCTATCCGGACAATCAGGTCCGCAAGTTCATTGAGGAGAGCGCAAAGGGCGGCATCGATGTCTTCCGTGTGTTTGACTCCCTGAACTGGATCCCGAACATGGAGATCGCCATGGATGAAGTTCTGAAGCAGAACAAGATTCTGGAAGCAACCATGTGCTACACCGGCGACATCTCTGATCCGAGAAAAGATAAATACACATTAGATTATTATGTCGGTATGGCGAAAGAACTGGAGAGAAGAGGCGCGCATACGCTCTGCATCAAGGATATGTCCGGTCTTCTGAAGCCATATGCGGCTAAGAAACTGATCAAGGCGCTGAAAGATGAGATCGGCATTCCGGTCCATCTGCATACGCATGATACGTCCGGCAACCAGGTGGCAACCTGCCTGTTTGCGGCAGAAGCCGGTGTGGATATCGTCGACCTGGCAATTTCTTCCATGTCCAGTCTGACAAGCCAGCCGTCCATGAACTCCGTCGTATCCGCACTGAAAGGGAATGAACGCGATACCGGACTGAACATCCATCTGTTAGAGCCGCTGAGTGAGTATTGGGAGGATATCCGCCTGCGTTACGATTCCTTCGAATCCGACCTGCGTACGCCGCTGACCGATATCTACCGTTACGAGATCCCTGGCGGACAGTATACGAACCTTCGTCCGCAGGTTCAGAGCCTTGGCCTTGGCCATAGGTTCAATGAAGTGCGTGAAATGTTCGTGACCGTCAACCAGATGCTGGGCGATATCGTGAAGGTGACTCCGTCATCCAAGATGGTCGGCGACCTCGCGATCTTTATGGTGCAGAACGATCTGACACCGGAGAACATCGTGGAGAAAGGCGCAGGCCTGGCATTCCCGGACAGTGTTGTGAGCTACTTCAAGGGCATGATGGGACAGCCGACCTGGGGATTCCCGGAGGATCTGCAGAAGGTCGTTCTGAAAGGCGAAGAACCGATCACCTGTCGTCCTGGCGATCTGCTGGATCCGATCAACTTCGACGAGGTCAGGGAACACCTGAAACAGTTCAAGGATGAAGACCAGATCACAGACAGAGATCTGGTCGGATGGGTCATGTTCCCGAAGGTCGTGGAAGACTTCTACAAGAAGAGAAAAGAGTACGGATACATCACCAGACTCGGAAGCCATGTATTCTTCCATGGTCTGGCAATCGGTGAAACCAATAAAGTTAACATTGAAGACGGCAAGACGCTGGTCATCAAATATCTTGGCAAAGGCGATCTGGATGAAGACGGATACCGCACCGTTCATTTCGAACTGAACGGCTCGCTCCGTGACGTGAAAGTCCGTGATAATACGGCCTCCGAGCACGTGGTCAACATCGAGATGGCAGACCCGAATGACAAGAGCCAGGTTGGCGCTTCCATTCCGGGTGCTGTATCCAAGGTCAATGTGAAGGTCGGCGATCAGGTCAAGGAGAATGATATCCTGGCAGTTGTTGAGGCCATGAAGATGGAGACATCTGTCACTGCAAGAATGGCAGGTACGATCGAAGAGGTCCTTGTCAAGCCGAACGATACGGTCAAGGCAGGACAGCTTTTGATCCGTATCAAAGCTTAATGATTGGAAAAGTAAGGCGCTTCCGGTGAAGCGTCTTATCTTTTTTGAAAATAATGAGGCAGTCATGAGTTCTGCTTTTGGATGTAATGGCAATTGCATAGCGTGTGCGCTGAAAACGGCAGAGGAAAACGGAAGCGAAACCTGTATTCCGTTAAGTGAACTGTCGATCGGACAGAGTGCCGTGATCCACCAGGTTGGCGGAGATGGGTCTCTCCGTCAGCACTTTCTGGATATGGGCGTAATCCCGGAGGCGGAGATCACCCTGATCAAGTACGCGCCGATGGGCGACCCGGCGGAGTATATGATCCATGGATATGAACTGACGCTGCGCATCAAGGACGCGGAAAAAATCCTCGTGGGAGAGCCCTATGTGGCAGAAGAGGCAGCCCGCGAATTTTTCCATGCGCATACGCACCGGGATCAGAACACGAAGGAACTGCTTGTCGAGTCGGAGCATCCGGGCTTAGGCGAAGGCGGAAAGTACCACGCGAAAGCAGACGGCGATCCGCTGCCGAAAGGAACGGTCTTGACGTTTGCTCTTGCTGGCAATCAGAACTGCGGAAAAACGACGTTATTCAACCAGCTGACCGGATCCAATCAGCACGTCGGGAATTTCCCGGGCGTTACGGTGGACCGGAAGGCAGGTGCCATCAAAGAACATCCTGGCACAGAGGTCACAGACTTGCCGGGCATTTATTCTTTGTCTCCGTATAGTGACGAGGAGATCGTTTCCAGACAGTTCATTCTGGATGAACACCCGAAAGGGATCATTAATATCGTCGACGCGACGAATATCGAACGGAATCTGTATCTGACCATGCAGCTCATGGAACTGGAAGTCCCGATCTGTCTGGCCTTAAATATGATGGATGAAGTCCGTGCTAACGGCGGTACCATTGACGTCAATAAAATGGAAGATCTGCTTGGGATCCCGGTCGTGCCGATCTCGGCAGCCAAGAATGAAGGCATCCACGAACTGATCCATCATGCGATCCACGTGGCCAATTATCAGGAGAAACCGGGACGCACCGATTTCTGCAGTTCTGATAAGAACGGCGGCGCTGTCCATCGCTGCCTGCACGGCATCATGCATCTGATCGAGGACCACGCAAAACGTGCACAGATCCCGATCCGGTTTGCCGCAAGCAAACTGGTGGAAGGGGACCACCTTGTCGAAGAGGCACTTGGTCTGACACAGAACGAAAAAGAAACCATCGAGCACATCATCCTGCAGATGGAAGAAGAGCGCGGACTGGACCGCGCGGCAGCCATTGCCGACATGCGGTTCTCCTTTATCTTTGATCTTTGCCGCCAGTGCGTGGTGAAACCGAAAGAAAGCAAAGAGCATAAGTTCAGCCAGAAAGTCGATAAAGTCCTGACCGGAAAGTGGACTGCGATCCCGATCTTCGTACTGATCATGGCGCTGGTATTCTTCCTGACCTTCAGTGTGATCGGCGGCGGTCTGCAATCGCTGCTGGAGATGGGGATCGACGCGCTGACCAAGGTCACCGACGCTGCGATGGTAAGCGGCAACGTTCATCCCGTCATCCACTCACTGATCATAGACGGCATCTTCAGCGGGGTGGGAAGCGTGCTTTCCTTCATCCCGATCATCGTGGTGCTGTTTTTATTCCTGTCCTTGCTGGAGGATACCGGATACATGGCCCGTGTGGCCTTTGTCATGGATAAACTACTCCGTAAGATCGGTCTGTCCGGAAAGAGCATTGTACCGATGCTGATCGGTTTCGGCTGTACAGTGCCGGGTGTCATGGCGACCAGAACGCTGGCATCCGAGCGTGACCGAAAAATGACGATCATCATGACGCCGTTCATGAGCTGTTCAGCAAAACTGCCGATATATGGATTCTTTGCACAGGCATTCTTCCCGAAATGCGCATGGCTGGTCATGGTGGCCATGTATTTTATCGGGATCCTGATGGGCATCATCGTTGCCCTTATTTCCAAAAAGACCGCATTCCGCGGAGAGGCGGTGCCATTTGTCATGGAATTGCCAAACTACCGGTTGCCGGGCATCAAGAACGTGCTTCATCTGATGTGGGATAAGACCAAGGACTTCCTGAAAAGGGCATTCACAGTCATTCTGATCGCGACCATCGTGATCTGGTTTTTGCGCACCTTCAGCTTTCATCTGGTCATGGTCGAAGATTCCTCGCAGTCTATGCTGGCTGTGATCGCAGGATTTCTGGAGCCGGTCTTCAAGCCTCTGGGATTTGGCGATTGGAGGATCATCACTGCGCTGATCACCGGATTCATGGCAAAGGAGAGTGTGGTATCGACCGTATCTGTCCTGTTTGGCAGTACAGGTGCTCTGGTGGCGGCATATTCGCCGCTGACCATGTTTGCGCTTCTGGTCTTCTGTCTTCTGTATACGCCTTGTGTGGCAGCTGTGGCATCCATCCGAAGGGAACTTGGGTGGAAGTGGAGCTTAGGCATCGTGATCGGTCAGTGCGTGGTTGCTTACATTGGAGCAGGAGTCGTCGCCCTGATCGGCCTGCTCTTGTGATTTTCCATACATTTCTGTTATAATTTTCGCCGTGGAAAAAATAAAGATACTCTGGAAAAAGTATAAAGAGATCATCACATACCTCTTTTTCGGTTTTGTGACGACTGTGGTCAACTATGGCATGTTCGCGCTGCTGGTCCGCGTGTTCCACTTGGACGTGGTGCCTGCCAACATCATTTCCTGGATCGTGGCCGTGATCGTCGCATTTGTGACGAATAAGCTCTGGGTGTTTGAGAGCAAGGCACGTGACGCGAAAACCATTGCGAGGGAATTCGGTGAGTTTGTCGCCGGCCGTCTGATCACGCTGGGGCTGGAGACCCTGCTTTTGTGGATCTTTGTGGACAAGCTGGGCATGAATGACCTGGTCATGAAGATCATCACCAGCGTCATTGTGGTGATCGTGAACTACATTTTCAGTAAGTTCATTATTTTCCGGAAGAAGAAATAAAAACAGCCACCCGCTAGAGCAGATGACTGTTTTGTGTCCAGAGCTACTGGCCAGAATCGAACTGGTGACCTCGTCATTACCAATGACGCGCTCATACCGACTGAGCTACAGTAGCATAGACTGTGCAAATGCACTTGAAAATGATACAATAAATCCGCTATGATTTCAACACGAAAAAATAATTTTATCCTGAAAATATTTTCCCTGTCACTGGGCATCCTTTTGCTGGCATCCCTGTTGGCCGGATGCAGCGAGATCCGGATCGACACGGCTTCCCGGGATATGCTGATCCTGGTGGATAAAGAGGAACTTTCGACCGGGGAAGGGATTTATCGTCTGCTGGAGCAAAAGCTCGCATATGAAGGCGATGGAAATGCGGATATCTGGTCCCGGAAGATCGGCTCCGAAACGATGAATGATTATGTGAAGGAAGCCGTTCTGGAGGAGCTGACGTTATATACCGCCAGCGTGGTCATGGCTGATGAGCTGGGCGTTTACATGACGGATGAGGACAAGGTCAGCGCGTCGAAACAGGCAGAGGAGACGTTTACAAAAGTTTCGGCCGGATCATCCGGAGGGAAGTATCCGATCAGTCTGGATGCCGCCAAAGAGTTGTATATCAAAAAGGCTACCTACGATAAAGTGTATGATGCCGTGACCAGAGACGTAAACGAGAGCATTACTGAGAATTCCACAAAAGTGATCTGCGTGGATTACGTGATCATCCCGGCAAAGGATGCACAGAAGGCAAAGGATCTGTATGCGGCGATCCAGTCCGGCACCTCTTTCGAGGAGGCATGCAGTCAGGCGGGATATGATCCGCAGATGAACCAGGTCCTCTATCCGAAGACCATGAATACCGTTTTTGAATCCGTGGCATTTGCCCTGAACGACGGCGAACTGAGCGAGATCGTGGAGAGCAAAACGGAATACTATATTATTCACTGCATTGATGATAAAATGCTGGAAGAATCTGCCGCAAACTACAACAGCACGCTGGCAGAGGCAAAGAATGAGAAATTCAACGAATATTACATCAATTTCGCGAAGAAACATAAACTGAGCGTGAACCAGAAATTCTGGAAGAAGATCAATCTGTCGGAACTGTGACATGAAAGCTGTCGATATCATCGTACCGGTCTATAACGAAGAGGAAAGCCTGCTTCTGTTTTATGAAGAAACGAAGAAGGCTATTTCCGTCTGTGAAGCCTATCAATTCCGCTTTCTGTTTGTGAACGACGGCAGCAGCGACGGCAGTCTTTCGATCCTGAAGGACCTCTCCGGAAAAGAGGGAATCAAATATCTTTCGTTCTCCCGGAATTTCGGCAAGGAAGCTGCGATCTATGCAGGTTTAAAAGCATCGTCCGGGGATAGTGTGATCCTGATGGATGCAGATCTGCAGCATCCGCCGACGCTGATCCCGGAAATGCTCAAAGCTGTCTGTGAAGAAGGATACGGTGCTGCCGGCGCAAAAAGGAAACCGGGATTTTTCT
>JAFZKG010000133.1 GCA_017553695.1 Lachnospiraceae bacterium | reverse complement strand
GTCGATGGAAAGAACGGTTTGCTGACAAAGGTCTTTCGAAAGGAGTGTCCAAATGAAGGAAATTATCATTCATGCCGGCTTTCATCCGGAAGTGAAGAGGGAATATAACGGTGAACATATCCATAAAGTGCTTTACAAAAAAGAAGGCATAACAGCAAGAGAATTCACTTCCGGAAGACCCGTGAGTAAAGATACGGTTTTCTACAAGCTGGATAACGATGCCTGGATCAAAGGGATCGGTGATGAAAAATATGTGACAGACTGGACCAATGAGGAACGCTGGGGGCGTGTGGAAGAAGTAGAATATGACGACGAAGGAAATGTTATATCAAGACAGGATCTCGGCTTTATGATCTTGCGTGTCGACCGCTCCAAAGGTCTTCTGTAATTTCCGGAGGAAGCCGATGTTGAAGGAAGAACGTTTTAAGGAATATATAAAGACAGAATATGATATCGATCATGTGGGAATTGCTGCCGTGGATGCATTAAGTGCGGAACCTTACGGACACCGGCCGGAAGATGTGCTCCCGGGAGCGAAAAGCATTATCGTGTTATGCCGCAGCATTGCAGACGGCGTCATCCAGGCACGGTTTCGTTCCTTAGAAGGAAACGTTCCTTCTGCTTACAGCAGCTATGCTTCCTTCGGAAACAATAACGCTGCCAATTTTCTTCTGGTTGATGTCGTTTACAATCTGGCAAATGACATTGAGAAATTCTTTGACGCCGTTGCAGCGCCTCTTCCATTCAATGTCATGCAGAGCATGGTTCCGGAAAATGTAATCGGCCCTTTATGGAACGATCCATACGGGCAGGGGATGCCGATCGATATTTATAAAGCTGCCTTTGCTGCAGGTCTGGGCGAGTTCGGTTTCAGCGGACGTTTCATGACGCCGGAAGACGGTCCGAGAATTTTACTCGCCGCAGTCCTTACGACGGCAGAGCTGGAAACAGACAGCCCTTATACAGGACCAAAACTCTGCGATCCGAAAAATTGCGAAATCTGCCGCAAGCTGTGCCCGACGCAGGCGATCCGTGAACAGACGAAGACAATCCGCGCAGGCGCTGCCTCCTGCGAAGTCAGTGATCTTCAAATCAACAGCTGCATTATCGCAGAGATGGGAATGCGTTCTGAATTCCGTGGCATCGCTCCGGGGCCGGACCTGATCGAAGGAAACGACGCGACGGATGAGGAGCTGAAAGCTGCGCTGGCAAAGAAACCGTATGATCCACCCCATATCGAGCACTACCCCCGCCATTTATGTGACCGCTGCCTGCTCTACTGTCCTGCCGGTAATTGGAAAGAACGGTTTTATGATACCGGTCTTTCCCGTTTCAATCCGGATACCGGAGAATTTGACAATTAGCTACGGGGATGGTTCTTCGAGTCAGTAGGAAAGCTGCCTGCAGTCAGCTTTTTTATGCGAGGCCCTTCCATCGTCTGCGAATCGTCTTCCCTGGGCCAGTTTTTGAAAAAGTGTAATCACTTATTCACAAAAAAGTAATCACTTTATACAAAAAAAACATTCAATTGCAGCATTGTAAAACAAACATATCAATCTTCGAAAAACCTGTAAAATCAAGCAAAAAAAGACCTGGCCTTTCGACCAGATCTCTAAAACAATTCATGCACCCTCAGGGGCTCGAACCCTGGACACCCTGATTAAGAGTCAGGTGCTCTACCAACTGAGCTAAGGGTGCGCGCAATCACTTATCGGTGACGCAAAGTGAATTATAAGGCACTTGCTTTTAAAAAGCAATCAATTTTTTATCGGCTGATCACATACTTGCAGATCTTCTGACCAAGGGCGGAAAACTTGGTTTCGTATTCGGTCATGATGTTGTCTGCATTCATGTCAGCATCCTTGTGCAGGTCGCGCGTCATCGCAAGGATCTTCCAGCCGGCAGGCTCAACCTCTTCCAGCGAAAAGTCGAAAAGGTCGATGTTGTCGGTCTTGAATTCCACGATGCCATCCGGATGGAGGATCTTGTCATAACGGGCAAGAAACTGGCGGGAGGTGAGGCGGCGTTTTGCCGTCTTTGCCTTTGGCCACGGGTCGGAGAAATTCAGATAGATGCGGTCGACTTCGCCCGGCGCGAACACATCGGTGATGTATTCCGCGTCCATTCGGATAAAGCGCAGGTTGGGGAGATCTGCTTCTTCCTGCTTCTGGATGGCACGCAACAGCACGCTGGAATATTTCTCGATTCCGATATAATTGATATCCGGCTCTCTGATCGCGCGCTCCATCAGGAAGGCGCCCTTGCCCATACCGATTTCGATGCGGATCGGATGATCGTTCCCGAAGACGTCTGCCCAGTGGCCTTTGACATTCCAGTCGCCGAGGATCATCCGGCCGCCTTCGTTCGATTTCTTATCGCCCATTTTGTGTGAACGGATCTCGACTTCCACACCTTCTGCCGGTTCTGGTGTGATACAGTATTTACTTGCAGCGATCGTTTCCCTTGACCCGGGAATATTTCTAAGTCTCATTAATTTGCCTCGATCATGAAGTCGCCGGTTGCGTAATCAATGATTGCACCTGGCTCCGCGTTATACACAAACACGCAGTATTCCAGACGGCCGTTGTCTTCCACAGAATAAGCCTCCATCAGGACACCGCGGCACAGAAGTTCCGAGCCGTGGTAGACCGGCGTGACGCGGTACATGACGTGATTCTTGTCGTGATCCCAGAGATATGCCGTCACTTTCTTTTCGTAATCCTGCATGTTCACTTCGTTAAAGGTTGCTGTTCCGGTGACCAGATTCCGCAGATCGTTGATGCCAGACAGTTTCCACATCAGCAGGTGGCTCCGTTCATAAAAGCCGCCGCCATGCCAGCCGGCCGGTTTCAGCTTATAAATGCTTTCCCGCTCACCGGTCTGGATATGCGGCTCGTCCGCGCACATCCATGCGACCTGTGCCCGGCCAAGTTCATCCAGCTCAGAGATACTGGTGGTATATTCCGTCAGCAGTTCAGCTTCCATGAAAAATGTGTGGTTGTCATTTACGATGATCAGATAATCTTCGCCATTGAAATCCGGAATCGAGGATGGATCAAAGGTGGCAGTGTCTGTCGTTGGTTCAACGGTTGTCGGGTCGATTGCCGTCAGCGTCTCCGTCTCTCCGCCGGAAGGATCTCCCGAAGGTGTGACCGGATTCTTTGGCTTGCACCCGCCGAGGATCAGCGAAAGTGCCGCTGCAAAAATGGCCAGGAGCAGAAGGATCCGTTTTATATTCATTCTTTTCATAGCGCGCTCCTGTTCGTGGATGCATGGATCCGGGATTCGATATCCTCCTGTCGGTACATCGAAACGATGGTGTCATACAGAGCCCTTGCAGCCTTTGACATGCCGTTGTAATCCAGTGTGGTCAGGCCGACGACACGAAAGCCCGGCTCTTCAAACGGATAGGTATCGATTGCGTACGGGATGCCTTTCAGCACCATTTCCGGCATGACAGCATATCCGAAGCCGCTCTCCACCATGACCAGGGCGGAAAGATCATCCTCGATGTGACAGTTGGAACTGTATGTGATCTGATGGTTTTTCAGATAGTCTTTGATGTCGGAATCAACGGTCTCCTGCAGCATGATAAACGGCATATAGCGGATCTCGTCGAACGTGATATAGTCCAGGGGTTCTTTTTTCTTGTGTCCCTTCGGCAGGACGCAGAGCAGCGGATCCAGATGAAGCGGCTCAAACGGCAGATCGTCGCTGGCGGACAGGGACATGAATCCAAAATCGATGACGCCGGTGCGGAGCCACTGTTTGATGTCGCCGTAAGTACCTTCGTAAAGATCCACTGCAATGTCCGGATTCTTTTTCCGGAATGCGTGCAGAATATCCGGCACCCAGTTGGTGCAGGTGGAGGAGAAAGTCCCCAGTGCCACCTTGCCGGATTTTGTCCCGCTGAATTCGGAGATTGCCTGTTGAAGCGTCTGCTCACTGGAGAGTACCGCATTGACATACGGCAGCAGGTTCCGTCCGAAGCTGGTCAGTGTGTTGCCGCTCTTGTTGCGGATGAACAGCGATGTGCCGAGTTCATGCTCCATGGAAGCGACCGCATGGCTGACGGCGGAAGGCGTGATGCCAAGGACCTCGGATGCTTTCTGAAAGCTTCCCTGTTCCACGACAGCCTTGAATACCTGGTAAGAAAGTAACGTCATATCCGGTCCTCCTAATAGGTGATCGTACAGGTGAACTGATAGTATTGTTTGAATGCGGCCGGAAGTTTTTTGATGATGTCGCGGGCGATGACGCTCATTTCGCCTAGTTCCTCGGCTGCCAGGTCACCAGCTTTGCCGTGGATAAAAACCCCCATCCTTGCCGCATCGAGCGGAGCATAGCCCTGACCGGCCAGGGATGCGATGACGCCTGCAAGAACATCACCGGATCCGCCCGTTGCCATACCTGGATTACCGGTCGTGTTTTCATAAATCTCACCGTCCTGCGCGATGAGTGTGCCGGCGCCTTTCAGAACAGTAATGCAATGATATTGTTCAGATAATGTGCAGACAGCGTCCACGCGCGCTTCGAGCGAGCGGATCTCATCTTCTGTATGCAGAAGCTGCTTTGCCTCTCCTACATGCGGCGTCAGGATCAGGTTTGCCTTGCGTGAGCGGAGTAGTTCCGCCGCATCGTCCTGATGCGCAAGAATGTTCAGGGCGTCTGCATCCAGGACCAAAGTTCCTGCATAAATGGTGAGGATCTTCTTCAATGTTGCAACGGCTTCCTCCGTTTCGCCCAGCCCGCAGCCGCAGACAATGGCGTCATATTCGGAAAGATCCGCGCTCTTTTCGCGAACGATGGTTGCTTCATATACAACCGTTTGCAGGATCGGTTTGATCTCTTCCCGCGAAGGGGTCATCAGAAACCGTACTAAGCCGGAGCCGCTGCGCAGCGCCGCTTTTCCGCAAAGGATGGCAGCACCGGCCATGCCCGGCGATCCGCAGTACACGAGCACTTTCCCGAAATCGCCCTTGTGCGCGTCCGCGTTCCGTTTGAAGATTGTTTCCCTGATATAAGTATCATCAATGAATTTCATGGTTTTATACCCTGTCGATACTTCCACTAAAGAGCGAAAGATGAATAAAATTATTGTTTATCATGAATCATATTAATGATACATTTTTTCTCATTTCTGTCAATTGATATGCTAAAATTAACTATGTATGGACACACGGATCAGTACACTAATTGAATCAGTAGAAAACAAGGCGAAAGCGATCTATTCCTACCCGGAGATCTTTGTATCGGCGGGCGGGAGCAGCGCGGGAATCCTGGCTGCCATCACGGCGCTGCCGGAGGGCCGGATCTTGGTGGCACGCAACTGCCGGAAAGCCGTGTTTGACGCGATGTCCCTGACGCGACGGAACGTGCGGTATCTGTATCCGGAGGAGATCTATCCGGGCAGTTTCATTTACGGCGGCATCGAGCCGGACCGCGTAGAAGAGAGGCTGAAAAATCACGGCGAGATCAAGGCAGTCGTGATCACATCCCCGACGCCGGAAGGCGTGCTCTCGGATGTGGAACTGCTGGCGGATATCTGCCACGAATACGGAGCTGTCCTGATCGTGGACGAATCGCTTGGCGCGCACCTTCCGTATCATGAGGACTTTCCGACATCCGCGATCTTTCTCGGTGCGGATGTGGTGATCCACGATCTGTCCCGGACACTTCCGGCCAGGGAGCAGAGCGCCCTTGTTTTTGTCAATACGGAAATGGAACTGACCAGGAAGATCAAAGTGGCGCTTGATACCTATTCCCCGGACAACGTGGAGGAAGAGTTCCTGACGAACATGCAGGATTGTCTGGACTGGGCATTCCGCGAAGAAGACGCATTTACAGAGTATCTGAATGTGCTTGCGGAATTCCGGGAGAAATTCGCGCAGATCGATGGCCTCCGGCTGATGGGGCGCGACCTTTGCGGCACCAAAGGTATCTATGATCTGGATGAAGGAAGGCTTTGCTTCCGGAAAGACGGGGTCACAGGAATCGCGCTGGGAGACTTCCTGCGGGACGAACAGGGGATCGCGCTCGATGGCGCAGGCATCAGTCATGTGATCATTCCGACGCCGATCCGGATCACCCGAAACGACTTCCGGAAGATTTATAAAGCGCTGCTGGCCACGGCCGGAATGCCAAAATATCAGTCGCGCAAAGAGTACACCCGGAAACAGATGGAACAGATCTCGCTTCTTGCCGTCGCAAAGACAGGCAAAGAGTACCGGGACTTCATTTATGTGTATCCGCCGGGATGCCCTGTCATCGCACCGGGCGAGATCTATACGAAAGAGAAAAAAGAGCAGATCACCGACCTGATCGATAAGGGAGCAGAGATTGCGATATGGGAAAGATATTTTTCTTGATGGGAAAAAGCGCGTCCGGCAAGGACACGATCTATAACCGCCTCATCCGTGAACCGGAATTAGGGCTCCTTCCGTATGTCGGATACACGACCCGGCCGATCCGTGCCGATGAACAGGATGGTGTGGAATATTATTTCACGACGAAGGAAGACCTGGACCGATTCGAGCGGGAAGGCCGTCTCATTGAATCCCGCGTGTACCACACAGTTTATGGGGATTGGTATTATTACAGTGTGGACAGTGACAAG
>JAFZKG010000132.1 GCA_017553695.1 Lachnospiraceae bacterium | reverse complement strand
TCTTCACCTTTTTCATCGTTATAGATATAGGCTTTCATTTCGAACAAGTCGATAATGCCTTTGAACTGATCTTCCTTGCCGATCGGCAGCTGGATAGGAACTGCGTTCTTTCCCAGACGGGTCTTGATCATATCGACGGCATTATAGAAGTCTGCGCCCATGATATCCATTTTGTTAATGAATGCCATACGCGGGACGTTGTACTTGTCAGCCTGTCTCCAAACATTTTCCGATTGTGGCTCAACGCCGCCCTTTGCACAGAAAACACCTACAGCTCCGTCGAGCACTCTCAACGAACGCTCTACCTCAACTGTGAAATCAACATGTCCCGGAGTATCAATGATATTGATACGATGCTCTAAAGCACCAGGCGCTGCCTTGTTCTCTTTCTGAAGAGTCCAGTGGCATGTTGTGGCTGCGGAAGTAATAGTAATACCTCTCTCCTGTTCCTGCTCCATCCAGTCCATGGTAGCAGTACCTTCGTGAGTATCCCCAATCTTGTAATTCACTCCGGTATAATAAAGGATACGTTCAGTAAGAGTGGTCTTACCGGCATCGATATGAGCCATAATCCCAATATTACGCGTACGCTCCAGTGGATATTCTCTTCCTGCCAAAGTGTTTCCTCCTTACTAGAATCTGTAATGTGCAAATGCTTTGTTTGCTTCTGCCATTCTGTGCATATCTTCTTTTCTCTTCACAGATGCGCCGGTTTCATTTGCAGCATCCATGATCTCGTTGGCCAGTCTTTCTTCCATGGTCTTTTCAGATCTTGCACGTGAGAAATTGGTCAGCCAACGAAGGCCTAAAGCCTGCCGTCTTTCCGGACGGACCTCGATCGGTACCTGATAGGTAGCACCACCGATTCTTCTGGCTTTTACCTCTAAGGTAGGCATAACGTTGTTCAGTGCGGTCTCGAATACTTCAAGAGCAGGTTTTCCTTCCTTCTCTTCGATTCTTGCAAACGCACCGTAAACGATTTTCTGCGCTACGCCCTTCTTACCATCTAACATAATGTTATTGATAAGCTTTGTTACTACTACGCTGCCGTACAGCGGATCCGCTAATACGTCTCTTTTTGGGGTATGTCCTTTACGTGGCACGTTTCTTCCCTCCTTAACTACAAAATTAAATCATCGGTACTCACTTTTTGTGTCGGTGCCATCGGACAAGGATTTAAGAATAGTTATAGAATAATATGTCTAAGAACTTTTCGATCGTTGTCTTTCGGCAACCATCTTCAATTGTAAGTATAAATTACCAGTGTTCCGCTCTTACTTCTTCGGTCTCTTTGCACCGTATTTGGAACGAGCCTGTCTACGGTCTGCAACGCCAGCAGTATCGAGTGTTCCTCTGATAACATGGTATCTGGTACCAGGCAGGTCCTTAACACGACCGCCGCGGACTAACACGACGCTGTGCTCCTGAAGGTTGTGGCCTTCACCAGGAATATAGCTGGTCACCTCGATGCCATTGGAAAGGCGGACTCTGGCAATTTTTCTAAGAGCTGAATTCGGCTTCTTAGGAGTCGCGGTCTTAACAGCTGTGCAGACACCACGTTTCTGCGGTGACGGCGCTTCTGTTGATCTCTTATGCAGAGAGTTGAAGCTTCTCTGAAGAGCTGGTGCACCGGACTTTTTCACAGAAGTCTGTCTTCCTTTTCTGACTAACTGGTTAAATGTCGGCATATTATTCTCCTTTCGTAATATTTTTTATTGGACATTTGTCCGTTTGCGCACAAAGAAACTCGCGTTTTTCGCGCGCCCAATTATTATATGCAAGACCCGTTTTCTTGTCAACAGAAAAATATGCGGAAACCATTATAAAATAAGGTCTCACGGGAATTCTCACTTCCTTACGGAACGATCGACGCTGTCAGGAAAAAGACGTGCCGGATGCCGGCTTTTTTCAATGCCGCTGCGCAGGCATCCAGCGTTGCGCCGGAGGTGTAGATATCGTCAATCAGGCAGACGGTCTGATAGATGCCATTCCCGCAGGAAGCGCCGTAACCGCTCTTGTTTGCAGGCAGCAGCGGATCCGCGCGGAAAGCTTTTTGCACATTCTGCATACGCTCTTCCGGACCCAGTTCCCGCTGCGGACGGGTCGCATAGATCCTTCTCAACAGCCGCGTATCCACCGGGATCTTCATCCCCGCTTCCTTCTCCAGCCAATAGGAAAACGCGTTCGCGATCGTCTCGGCCTGATTGAATCCGCGCTGCCGCAACCTTCTTTTGTGCAGAGGAACAGGGATCAGCGCCTCGATCTTCCACCTGCCTGATAACTCTGCGAACTGACGCGCCATCTCATAGCCGATGAAATCGGCATTATCCCTGCGGTTCTGAAACTTCAGATCATAGAGGATCTTCCGGGCGTTGTCATCATGCAGGAGAAGAGCCCTGCCCCGGTTGAAGTACCGTTTCTTCTTTTTACACTCCTCACAGTATTCCTCTTCCTCCGGAACCGGACGGGAACACTTCAGGCAGCCGGGTTCACTCAGGAATGACAGTTCCTCTCTGCATGACGCACAGATGAACGGCGGCTGATCGGCTTCCTTCAGTCTCTTCGGCAGGATCATCCCGCAGAGCGGACAGACGCGCGGAAATAAGATCTGCAAAAGAACAGATATGATTTTTCTGAGCATGTTTTGTTTTTTGAATCTATGAACAGCTGATCAACTGATCCCGAAGGCCGGAATACCGCGTCATCTCACGGATGTTCCGGATCATGTGACGCACGGTCTCCTCTTTTCCAACGATGCAGACGCAGGATCTTGCGCGGGTCACGGCAGTATACAGAATGTTCCGGTTCATCAGCAGTTCCGGGCCGTTTAAAAGCGGCAGCACGACAGCCGGATATTCGCTGCCCTGTGATTTATGGATCGTGACCGCATATGCCAGCACCAGTTCTTCCAGCTGGTCAAAACTGTAGATCACATGTTTCCCGTCGTCAAAGCAGACGCCGACCATCTGCGTGTGCTCGTTGATCTTCTCGATGACGCCGATGTCGCCGTTGAAGATCCCCTTCCCTGCGTCATATATGAACCCGGTTTTGGTCCTCATTTCCCATTCCAGGTTGTAATTGTTTTTGATGTGCATGACCTTGTCCCCTTCGCGGAACACGTCATCTCCTACCGGGATCTCCTTCTTCCCGCGCTCCGGCGGGTTCAGGCTCTCCTGCAGGAATTTATTCATATGGTTGATTCCCAGCGCGCCTTTCTTGGCCGGCGCCAGCACCTGGATCTCACTCATATCCGTCTTTACATAAGCGGGCAGTTTATCACGCACGAGCCCCAGCACGGCAGAAAGGACACTTTGCGGATCCTCGCGTCGGATGAAAATAAAGTCATGGCTGTCCGGCCGCAGTTCAATCTCCTCACCGCGGTTGATCTTGTGGGCATTCACCACAATGTCGCTCTCCTCCGCCTGCCGGAAGATCTTTGACAGCTTCACGGTATTGAAGCAGCCGCTGTCGATGATATCTTTCAGCACGTTGCCTGCTCCGACGGACGGCAGCTGGTCCACGTCGCCGACCAGGATCAGTCTTGTGCCTGGCCGGATCGCCCGCAGCAGCGCGCTCATCAGGAACATGTCCACCATGGACATTTCATCGATGATGATCACGTCCGCCTCAAGCGGATTATCTTCGTTCCGGTCGAACCTTGCACCGGCAGAAGTGTCCGTCAGTTCACCCGACAGATCCAGCATACGGTGGATCGTCTTGGCCTCCCATCCGGTGGCCTCCGTCATCCGCTTGGCCGCACGCCCGGTCGGCGCTGCCAGCAGGATCTCTTTATAGTCTTCTTCAAAATATTTGATGATGGAATTGATCGTTGTCGTCTTGCCCGTTCCCGGACCACCGGTGATAATGAGCACACCCGCATTGACTGCCTGCCGGACCGCTTCTTTCTGCAGATCGTCCAGTTCGATCTTCTCGCTCTGCTCCACCCGGCGGATCTTCTCGTCGATCTCTTCTTCCGGCACTTCGCCCTTCAAGTTCAGTTGATGCAGCATCCGCGCGATGCCAAGCTCGGTGTAATAATAGGCGGAATAATAGATATGGCGGGTCTCATTCTCCACAATGATCTTCCGCTCAATCGCGAGGTCCATGATGTTGCGGCTGATGTCTGCTTCCTCGATCAGTGGCATGTCATCCACGGAAGGCGGCTGAAGCGTTATCAAAGTGCGCTGGATCAGGATCTCTTCCGGCAGGAACACATGCCCTTCGGAAGATGCCGCGCTCACCAGTTCGTGCAGGATACAGCTTCGGATCCGGAAATCCGAATCCGGCGCGATGCCCGCCCGGAACGCAATCTCATCCGCCTTGCGAAAGCCGATCCCCAATATGTCATCTGCTAGCTGATACGGGTTTTCCCGGATGATCTGATAGATCATGTCACGGTACTGCGCATAGATACGCACCGCCATTTTATTGGAAATGTTGAATTCCGACAGGAACATCAGCGCCTTCCGCAGGTCCTTCTTTTCCTCCTGCTGCGCCGCGATCTCCTGCGCCTTCATCATCGAAATGCCTTTGATCTCGGCCAGCCGTTCCGGCTCCTCATCCAGGATGCGCAGCGTGTCTTCGCCGAATTTCTCCACGATGCGGTGCGCGGTCACCTGCCCGATACCCTTGATGGCACCACTCCCCAGATACCGCTCGATCGCATAGATATCCTCCGGCATGATATGCGTTGCAGAATCGACCTTGAACTGGTCGCCATAAACCGGATGGAACACGAACTCACCGGAGAACTCCAGATATTCGCCTTCCTCAATAAACTGAAAAACGCCCGTGCAGACCGTCTCGCAGCCGTTTTCCTCGGCATTCAGGACTGTGTAGCCGTTTTCCTCGTTCCGATATATGATCCTGTCCACATATGCTTTAAAGGTTTCCATACTGGAAATCATTTTATCACTTCGGCGGCGGTTTATCTATGAGAACATAAAAAAGGGCTGCCATCAGGCAGCCCTCTCAATACAAGTATATTTGAATTAGAATAACATTCCCAGGAGTCCGGCTCCGCCGTTGATAGCGAGGAATGCAGGAACGAATACCAGAGACACAACGGTCATCAGCTTGATCAGGATGTTGATCGAAGGTCCCGATGTATCCTTGAACGGATCACCAACGGTATCGCCTGTGACAGCAGCCTTATGAGCCTCAGAGCCCTTGCCGCCGTGCTTTCCGCCTTCAATGTACTTCTTCGCATTGTCCCATGCACCGCCGGCGTTGCTCATGAAGATTGCCATAAGAACACCTGCTACGAGTGCGCCTGCCAGGAGGCCGCCAAGTGCGTAAACACCAAGAAGAACGCCAACAACGATCGGCACAACAATTGCGATCACTGCCGGAAGGATCATCTGCTTCAGGGAAGCCTTGGTGGAAATAGCTACGCATCTGGTATAATCCGGTTTTGCCTTGCCTTCCATGATGCCAGGGATCTCTTTGAACTGACGGCGAACTTCCACGACCATCTGGTTAGCAGCCTTGGAAACGGATGACATCGTCAGTGCCGAGAAAAGGAATACCAGCATGCCGCCGATCAGAAGACCGATGACAACGTTTGGATTCAGGATATCGATCACAAAGGTCGAAGCCTTCGTTGCATCGCCACCCTTCTCAAAGAACTGCATGATCTTATCAGCGAAGGATGAGAACAGAGCTAGTGCTGTCAGGGCAGCAGATCCGATTGCGAATCCCTTGCCGATAGCAGCGGTGGTATTTCCAACTGCATCCAGTCTGTCAGTGATGTTACGAACGCTTTCATCAAGCTCGCTCATCTCAGCAATACCGCCGGCATTGTCTGCGATCGGGCCATAAGCATCAACTGCAACCGTGATACCGGTTGTGGAAAGCATGCCGACTGCTGCAAGAGCGATGCCAAACACGCCTGCTTTCATACCGCCGTCACCGAATCCGCCCATGACTGCGAAGGAAACAAAGATGCCGACGCAGATCAGGATGATCGGAAGAACTGTGGATTTCATACCTACAGAAAGACCGGAGATAATGGTGGTTGCATGACCGGTCTCAGACTGTTTTGCGATCTCCTTAACGGAACCGTATTTATCAGATGTATAGATCTCTGTCAGAGTACCAATGAGAAGGCCGACCACAATACCTGCAACGATGGAAACAGCAGGTCTTACGGATTTCAGCATGACTCCGCTGAAGATGAATGCCACGATGATAACAACTGCAGAAGAAACATAAGTTCCGATATTCAGAGCTACCTGTGGGTTAGCGCCTTCCTTCGTACGTACAAACAATGTACCGATGATGGAAGCGATCAGACCAACTGCGGAGATCAGAACCGGAAATACAACGTAGGATGCAAGTGCGTCCTTGCCTGCAACAAATGCAACCGCAAGCGTAATAGCGGAAATCAGAGAGCCGACATAAGACTCGAAAAGGTCAGCGCCCATACCTGCAACGTCACCAACGTTATCGCCAACGTTATCAGCAATGGTAGCCGGGTTACGCGGATCATCCTCAGGGATGCCTGCTTCAACCTTACCAACGAGGTCTGCGCCAACGTCTGCAGCCTTGGTGTAGATACCGCCGCCTACACGGGCGAACAGTGCGATTGAGGAAGCACCAAGTGAAAAACCGAACAGAACGTCAACATTGCCTGTAATGAAGTAGATGGCACTTACGCCGAGGCAGCCAAGGCCTGCAACGCACATACCCATGACAGCGCCGCCCTTGAAAGCGACACCCAGAGCACCATTCATGCCCTTCTTCATAGCTGCTGCTGCGGTTCTGACGTTAGCCTTTGTAGCAACTGTCATTCCGAAGAAACCAGCCAGAACTGAGAAAACAGCACCAGCCAGGAAACAGATGGCAGTTACCCAATCGATTAAGAAACCGATGATCAGGCCAAGAACAATAACAAAAATAACGAGGATCTTGTACTCAGAGAACAGGAACGCTCTTGCGCCTTCAGAGATAGCCTTTGCGATCTCTTTCATTCTGTCGGTACCCTGATCCTGCTTGGAAACGATGCCGGCAAGGATTGCTGCATAGATAAGAGCAAGCACGCCTGCGCCGATTCCGCACCAAATCAATGGACTCATTTGAACATTCACTCCTTTTTTATTATTAAAAGTCTTAAGTACTTAACTACTCTATATTAAGCGAAATACCTGAAAAGTCAACCATAAGTTATCTTTTTGCACAGAAAAGGCCGGCGCTTTCGCGTCAGCCTTTTTGTAACCTTTTCCGGCTTTGCAGTTACTCCATTGCGTTGACTGCTTTTGCCATTCTGGAGACCTTACGGGATGTCATGTTCTTATGATATACGCCTTTGGTCTCTGCCTTGTCTAACTCAACAGTAGCAAGTCTGAGTGCCTCTGCAGCTGCAGCCTTATCATTTGCTTCGATTGCTGCGTATACTTTCTTGATCGCAGTTTTCGTCTTGGATCTGATGGCCTTGTTTCTGTCGGCTCTCTTCTGGTTAACTAAAACTCTTTTCTTTGCTGATTTGATATTAGCCAATTTGTTTACCTCCACATTTGCGGTTACTTGTCGCGAAGTCTTCCGAGAGAGTGGTGGAAGCGCTGTCGCTCAACTCTTTCCAAGTATGCGGACAGAACTTGAAAAGCCTTGTCATTTTAGTATAGAGTTACATGCTTGTCAATGAGTATTTCCCTTAAATATTGAAAAAATCTGCCGGCGGGGATCGGTCTCCCTCCGGCAGGAAAATGGGCATCAAAAATGCGGATGACAGGACTTGAACCTGCATGAGTGTTACCTCACATGGACCTGAACCATGCGCGTCTGCCAATTCCGCCACATCCGCATAATTGTGTAGCACCGCTACGGGTTATTATATTAAACGAAGCGTTCTATTTTTTCAAGTGATTTTTTTATTGTTTTTTCAAATCTTTCTCGCCAGGGTGAAACGCGGCTTCCTTCCGCGCGATCATTTCATCGATCCGGCTCAGGTATTCCCGGATGTCGCTGACGTTCCTGATCCGAATGAGTTTTGTCTGCTTGTCCGGTCTGCCCTCCTTCGCCGGGATGGCTTCCTGCAGCACCATTTTCGTGGTTGCGCCGGCTCCCACGGCCAGGATGCTCTCGATCTCTTCCATAATGAGAATATTATACAGGCATTCTTTTCCCGGCAACGCCCAGCCGGTGTTTTCGAAGTTGCCGGCAATCCCTTTCTGCCGGTACAGATAATACGGCTGCATGCCCAGTTCTTTTGCGAAAGCGCCTGCCGTTTCCAGCATCTGCTCCACGGTCTGTGCGTCGGCCGTCTGATGGAAGATCCGGCTTGCCCGCTTGATGCTGAGCGAATGGATCGTAAGACTGTCCGGCCTTAACTCTCCGATCTGAACGAGCGTGTCTTTCACGTCATTCACATCTTCAGCCGGCAGGCCCATGATCAGATCCATGTTGATGTTATCGAATCCCATCGACCGCGCCAGCCGGAAGGCGTCTCTGATCTGCTGCGGACTGTGATGTCTGCCGATCGCATCCAACGTTTTTTGCTGCATGGACTGCGGATTGATCGAGATCCGGGTGACGCCGCACCGTTTTGCGATGCGTAATTTTTCTTCGGTGATGGTATCCGGGCGTCCTGCCTCCAGCGTGAACTCCCTGCCCTCTGCAAGGAAATCGTTCCGCAGTTTCATTAACAGCCGTTCCAGTTGTTTCGGTGTTAATGTCGTCGGTGTTCCGCCGCCGATATAGATGGAAGTCGGCTTTATTATTCCGCAGAATTTCCGCACCGCATCCAGTTCACGGAAAACACAGTCCAGATAGTCGTTAATGACATCTTTATAATCCGCGATTGCGCCGGAGCTGAAAGAACAGTAGGTGCAGATCGTCGGACAGAATGGGATGTTGACGTAGAGGGAGTATGTTCCTGGCTGACCTGCGGCGTTTGCCATCCCGTCGGCCGATGCTTGCTGCCCATCCCTTTCGATCCCAGCCTGCTTAAGCAGCTGTAACTCGCGTGCTGCGATATCGTAGGCCATCGCACCCTTTTCTCTGCTGACAAAGCGCTCCTTCCCAAACCATTCGATGAATGCTTCCTTCGGCATCTGCTCCTTCACCTTTGTCATCGCCAGTTTGGTCGGGCGGACGCCGGTGAGCATGCCCCATGGGAGATTCCTGCCTGTTTCTTCCCGAAGCTGCAGATAAATATCGGAAGGCGTCTTTCCGTTTTCCGTGATCGTAACTTCAATCTCTTCTTCCGGGAAAAAAGCCTTCGCGATGTGATAAGCGCTATATGTGTTTTTCCGACGATCTGTCTGGATATTGATCATATGTCTGCTTCGCAGCCTTGTTCAATCCACGCCTGCGCGGTGATGACCTCGCGTATACGCCCCACAAGTGTTTTCTTCTAAAATCTGTCTGACCTGCTCCGCCGTTTCGATTGTGAAGTCATACAGGATATTTTCGTAGTCGTCCGTATTCTGATCCAGCATGCTGGTCGGCACGCCGTTGTAGATCACGCTGTAGCACTGCCCGCATTCGCTGACCGCATAAAACAGGTTACCCGCCTCGTCATGAAGTGTGACCTGCGCGCGTTTTCCGCGGTCGCAGCCATAGTAATTCTTATAGAAACATTGCGCCGTGATCATGACCGGCTGGTATCCGTAGATCTTATAAATGAAATCCTCTTTCTTCCCATCGAGTCTTCCGGCTTCGCGGTCCGTCAGTTCGTCGCAGTACAGGAATCTCAGATTCGGGACCTGCTCCCGGTAGAAGCGGATGGACTCGTTGTTAAACGCATAAAGGAACGCATCCGCGATGATCTCATAACGCTGACCAGCGCCTGCTTCCAGTACCAGTCCCAGTTCATCCAGGTTTTTGATCACAAGCCCGTCAAAGCCTTCCGCCTGCCGAAGCAGCGTTTGAACCAGCTCTTTTCTTTTCTGCCGCAAAACGTCCGGCAGCTGCAGATATAGTCTGCAGTCCTGTCCGTCCCGATGTTTTCCGATCTCCTGCCGGAGCATTCGCAGATCCACCTTGCCGGCGATTCCCGTTTCTGCATTATTACCGGCCATGCAGGCACAATCGACGATCAGACACTGAAACTCTTTGCTGCTTTCCAGTGCTGCCCGCAATTGTTCTTCAGTTTTGATCCGGATCCAGTTCCTCATGCCTGCTCTCTCCGATACCTGTCTGCTGCCTTCTGCCGGTAGGCTTCCATGGCCTCCCTGCGCAGATGATTGAACGCACTCATCGGCACAAACACGCCGTCGTCCACATCGCTTTCCACTTTTTCAAACGACAGAATGCTGCCACCGGTTTTCTGCAGTTTCTGAATCAGTTCGTCTGCCGATGTCGGCTTTGCTTCTGCCTTCTGGCAAACCGTCCCCTCTATGTTGATCGTTTCATCTCCTTCGATTGTGATCGCAAGCGGCTTCCCGATCCGCGCCGTGATCTTTCCCGTTACCGGGATCTGTTTTTCCGGATCGATCACCTCTTTCTGGATCTGATCGATCAGCATGTTGTTCCGTGTCCGGTAAACTTCCTGTCCTTCGCGCATCGACCGGAACTGCTTTCCATTTAAAATAAGCACATCTCCGGCGCACGCGTTATCCGGCGTAGTCAGCTCAATGCCGTCCGCTTTTGCGCTGTCTGCCACGCGGATCTCCAGCACATCCTGCGCATGGACATCTTCTGTCAGCAGGATCTCCACCTTGGGCGGCGCGATCCTTTTCACGTGTCCGATCAGCAGCCCTGTATGATTCGGCCGCGTGACCGCCAGCATGCTGCTGCCCTTCTCCATATGATAATAGCCATCCGAGAAGCCACCCCGGTTATAGATATCCAGAAGTTCTTTCGTCAGCGGCTGGATGAACTGCGCATATTTTTCTTTAGTTTCCGGATCTGCTGCCTTGCGCAGTTTTAGATAATAATCCCTTGCTTTCCGGTAAGCACTAACTGCTGATGCGACATAGACCGGGTTCTTCATCCGCCCTTCGATCTTAAAGGAATCAATCCCCGCATCGATCAGCTCCGGAAGGATCCCCAGCGTACACATATCCTTCAGACTCATGGCATACTCTTGTGTGTCGGCGTCCAGAACCTCATAGCTCTTCCGGCACGGCTGCGCACACCGTCCGCGGTTGCCGCTTCTGCCGCCTGCAAAACTGCTCAGCAGACACTTTCCGGAATAGGAAAAACACATCGCGCCATGCACGAAGGTCTCGATCTCCATCTGCGTATTTGTTTTGATTTCTTTTATTTCAGACAGGCTCAGCTCCCGCGCCGGAACGATGCGGGTGAAACCGAGTTCTTTCAGAAGTCTTGCTCCGTATTCGGAGGAGATGCTCATCTGCGTGCTGGCGTGCAGCGGAAGATCCGGGAACTGATCATGCAGCACTTTGGCGCAGCCGATATCCTGCACGATGATGCCGTCGATGCCCGCCTCGTAAAACGGTGCGATATAGGACGAAAGCTCTGCCATCTCTTCTTCCTTCATCAGCGTGTTGACCGCCAGATATAGTTTCACATCAAAAAGATGGCAATACGCGATTGCCTGCAATAGTTCTTCCTGATCAAAATTTCCAGCGAAGGCTCTTGCGGAAAACAGGCTTCCGCCAAGATAGATGGCGTCAGCGCCCGCCTTTACCGCTGCCTCCAGCGCCTTGGGCGTTCCCGCTGGTGCAAGGATCTCCGGTTTCATCGTCATAAGTTGAAAAAAGCGCGCACGCCTTTTTCCCGCGTGCGCGCCATCATCATGCTGCCTATAATAAATGCGCGCGCATGTAATCTTCATCCATCGGAAGAAGATACTTCGGCGCAATGTCAAACACGGTCTTACAGCCGACTTCGCCTGCTTCGTGCATGCGGACTGCTGCGCGTGCAAATGCCATCAGCACGCTGGTCGTAAATTCCGGATTGGAGTCCAGTTTCAGGCTGTACTCGATCACATGCTTATTCTCCTGATCCGCTCCGGTCGATCCGGTCCGGAACACGAAGCCGCCATGCGGAATGCCGCTGTGGTCGCGGTCCAGTTCTTCCTGGCTGATGAAGTGCACGGTCGTGTCATAATCCGCAAAATAGTTCGGCATCGTCACGATGTCATGCTCCACCTGCTTCGGATCAGCGCCTTCTTTCAAAACGACGAAGCATTCTCTTGTGTGCTTTTCTCTCGTGGAGAGCTCCGGCGCTTCGCCCGCGCGGACTCTGCGGATCGCATCATCCACCGGAATGGTGTACTGCTTTGCATCGGCTACGCCTTCCACTCTCCGGATCGCGTCCGAATGACCCTGGCTGACGCCCTTGCCCCAGAAGGTATAATCCTCGCCGTGCGGAAGGATTGCATTCGCATACAGTCTGGCCAGGCTGAACATGCCTGGATCCCACCCGCAGGAAATGATGGCGATGTGGCCGCCCTCTTTTGCTGCTTTATCTACATTGGCAAAGTGCTCCGGAATGTTTGCGTGTGTATCGAACGTGTCAATCACGTTGAAAAGCTTCGCAAACTTCGGCGTCTGCTCCGGCAGATCCGTTGCGCTGCCGCCTGCCACAAACAGGATGTCGATCTTATCCTTCCAGTTCTCTGCTTCTGCGATCGGCAGCACCGGGCATAACCCTTTTGTCTTCACGGTTTCCGGATCTCTCCGGGTGAAGATTGCAACCAGTTCCATATCCGGATTTTCCCGGATATTCACTTCCACGCCGCGTCCGATATTACCATAACCTGCGATTCCGACTCTGATCATATGCATTGCCTCTCAATCTTCTTATTTACAGTCAGCTTCTTTCCAGCAGCCTGAAACCATTGGCTCCGTCGCCGACCTGCTTCAATAATAAAAAAATTATAATCCTATTTATTTTTCTGTTCAATAAAAAAAGCTAAGGGGGTCTGTTATATGGAAAAACCGCGATTTACAGATGTGGCACGCAGCAATTGTCACTATAGAGGCACTTTCGCTTTCCAGTGACTAATTTTTTCCTGCAAAATTAGTCACTGGAATCAAAAAAACTCTGTGGGTGATGAAAATGCCCCTTTTTCTCCCTTTTTGGGCTGTTTTTTTTCATCACTGTGGAATAATTTTCAGTCATAGTGACTATTTGACTTCACGTAGTTGTCACAGTGATGAATTTCTCCTGTTATTTTTCATCACTGTGAAAAAATTTTCAGCCACAGTGACTATTTGACTTCACGTAGCTGTCACAGTGATGAAAAAAGCGGAACCCCTGCATCAAAAGGTTCCGCCTTCCATTAAATAAATATGAGCGTGCGGGGATTCGAACCCCGGACAACTTGATTAAAAGTCAAGTGCTCTACCACCTGAGCTACACGCCCATCTCTGCTGAAGCAAACTGCTCTGTCACACAGTGCTGTCACACAGCCTGCTTATTATACACAATCGCCGTGGTTTTGCAAATGTTTTGTGGCGGCAAAGCGCCGTATTTTTCACACAGGCGCAAAACCCGCGAATCACAAATGCTCTCTACAGATCATAATACATCGCGAACTCTTTCGGGTGCGGATACTTGGCAAGTTCCGCATCTTCGCGAAGTTCATCTTCCACAATCAGGTCGATCAGGCGCTGCGGGAAAACGCCGCCCTTGGTCAGATACTCATGATCCTTCCGGAGCGCTTCGGCTGCTGCCGATAACGAGGTCGGCAGACCGCCCAGTTTTGCCTTTTCCTCTGCAGGCAGATCATACAGGTTGCAGTCAAACGGTCCCCAGCCCTGCGCATGAGGATCGATCTTCTTTTCGATCCCGTCCAGGCCGGCCATGAGGATCGCCGAAAATGCATAGTACGGATTGCAGGTCGCATCCGGATTCCGCAGCTCGAAGCGTTTGTGCATCGGATCCTTTGCATAAGCCGGGATGCGCACCACCGCGCTGCGGTTTGCCATTGCGTAACCGATCGTCACAGGAGCCTCGAAGCCCGGGATCAGCCGCTTATAGGAATTGGTCGTCGGATTGGTGATCGCACACAACGATGCCGCATGCTGCAGAAGGCCGCCGATGAAATAAAGCGCCGTCTCGCTGAGATGACCGTATCCATTCTCATCATAGAACAGCGGCTGGCCGTCTTTCGTCAGCATCATATGCACATGCATGCCATTGCCTGCCATTCCTGCGATCGGCTTCGGCATGAAGGTTGCCGTCAGCCCCTCTGCCAACGCCTCATTCTTCACGATGTATTTCGCGATCATGGTGGCATCTGCCATCTTCATCATCTCACCCAGCTCGACCTCGATCTCCATTTGGCCGGCGCCGCCGACTTCATGATGATGATATTTCACTTCGATGCCCCAGTCCGCCATTGTCATAATGCTGCGACTGCGCAGGTCATTGAAGACATCGCGCGGAAGTGCAATATGATAGCCGTCCTGCAGGTCGTTCATGAAGCCTGCATTATTGAATCCGGACTCGTCACTCCAGCCGACCTCTTCCGAATAAATCCGGAAGCTGGCCGCATCCGGACGGTTCTGAAATTGCACATCGTCAAATACATAGTATTCATATTCAGGCGCGATCATCATGGCATCCGCAATGCCGGAATCCCGAAGGAACGCTTCCGCGCGGCGCGCGACATTCCGCGGATACTGATCGAACGGCTTGTTCTCTTTGCCGATCACCATGACATCACCGTTCATGGAAAGCGTCGGCACCTCCGTGAAGCAATCCACCACTGCCGTGTCCAGATCCGGAATGAAGACCATGTCGCTGTTCTCCACCGGCGCATAACCATAGTTGGAACCGTCAAAGCCGATCCCGTGGATCAGCGTGTCCTCCGTGAAACGCTTTGCCGGGATTGACAGATGACGCCATCTGCCAACAATATCGATCATCTTGAAATCGATGATCTCAATCTCATTTTCTGCGCAGAGCGCAAGAATATCCTGGTAAGTTTTCATATCCATCACCCTTTTCGCTTGCTATTTAATAGATGTGGAAATCATTTTATCACGGATCCCGGCTTTCCGCCAGCCACCTGCTTTACCATAGCGCATTGCGAAAGTCAGCAAATCAGTGTATAATCGCAAAAAATCAAGCAACCCTGCCCCCGCTTTTTATATCAGGGACAGAAAGGGGAAACTATGAGGATCGTAATTAAAATCGGAACCAGCACCCTGACACACGAAACGGGTAATCTGAATATCCGCCGTGTGAAAAAACTCTGCGAAGTGATCAGCGACATCAAGAACGCAGGCCACGAGATCATTCTGGTCTCTTCCGGCGCCATCGGCATGGGCGTCGGCAAACTGGGGCTGCAGCAGAAGCCCGATGACATCCCGTCAAAACAGGCTGTCGCAGCTGTCGGTCAGTGCGAGCTGATGTATGTGTATGATCAATTGTTCGACCAGCATCACCATACTGTCGCGCAGATCCTGATCACCGGTGACGACTTGGAGAACGGCCGTTACAGCGAAAACTTTTCCAACACGATCTCCAAACTTTTAGAATACGGCGCGCTGCCGATCATTAACGAGAATGATACCGTCGCGACCGATGAGATCGTGATCGGCGACAACGATACGCTGGCTGCATTAGTCTCCCGCTTCATCAACGCTGATCTCCTGATCCTGCTTTCCGATATCGACGGTCTGTATACGGCCGATCCGCATAAAGATGCGGATGCACGTCTGATCGCGACCGTGGATGAGATCAACGATGGCATCCTGTCGCTGGCCAGCGGAAAAGGCACTGCGCTTGGAACGGGTGGCATGGTGACAAAACTGAAAGCAGCGGAGATCTGCATGGAATCCGGCTGCACCATGATCATCGCGAATGGCTTCGACCCGGAAAACCTGTATCAGATCATCGATGGCAAAGACATTGGAACGAAGTTCCTGCCGAAAGGACAATAATATGGAAACGATCGAAATGCTGAAAAATGCGAAGGCGGTCGCCGGAACGATCGCAACGCTTTCAACCGAGCAGAAAAATACCGCGCTGGCAGAAATGGCGGATGCCCTGCTCGCCCACACGGCCGACATTCTGAACGCGAATGAAGAAGATATGACCGCTGCGAAGGGCGACATCTCGGACGTCATGCTGGACCGGCTGATGCTGAACGACGCGCGGATCCAATCCATGGTGGACGGGATCCGGGACGTGATCAAACTGGAAGATCCGGTCGGCCGCGTACTGGAAGAGACGATGCCAAAGGAAGGACTGAAAGTCCGGAAGATTTCCGTTCCGATTGGCGTGATCGCGATCATTTATGAAAGCCGTCCGAATGTGACTGCGGATGCGGCTGCCCTGACATTAAAGAGCGGCAACGTCTGCGTGCTCCGCTGCGGAAGGGAAGCATATAAAACCTCCCGCGCCATCATCGACGCCATGAAGGAAGGCCTGGCGAAGGCCGGTGTGGACGAAGCCGCCATCAATCTGGTGGATGACACCTCCCGCGAAAGTGCCAATACACTGATGACCTCTCCGGAATATGTGGATCTGCTGATCCCGCGCGGCGGCGCAGGCCTGATCAATGCCTGCGTGAAGAATGCAACGGTTCCATGCATTGCAACTGGCACCGGCATCTGCCATGTGTATGTGGATGCTTCCGCCGATCTGGAAATGGCAGTGAAGATCGTAAATAACGCAAAGACGAGCCGGCCGAGCGTCTGCAACGCGGAAGAGGTCCTGCTCGTAAATAAGGATATCGCGGAGCAGTTCCTGCCGATGATCAGAAAAGCACTGGTGGATGACCGCATCGCGGAAGGTCTTATTCCGGTCGAACTCAGGCTGGATGAAACTGCTCAGAAAATCATCGATGGAGTACCTGCCGGGGAACAGGATTTCGATACCGAATTTTTGGATTACATTCTTGCAGTCAAATGCGTGGACTCCGCAGACGAAGCGATCGCGCACATCCGCGCGCACTCCACCGGGCACAGTGATGCCATCGTCACAAGCGACGATGCGATTGCCGACCGGTTCACGCTGCTCGTAGACAGCGCGGCCGTTTATGTGAACGCTTCCACCCGGTTTACCGACGGCGGCGAATTCGGGCTTGGTTGTGAGATCGGTATCTCCACACAGAAAATGCATGCACGCGGACCGATGGGCCTGCGCGAGATCAATACCTATAAATATGTCATCACCGGAAACGGGCATATCAGATAATAACGGCATATCAATAACGATACGGAGGAAATCATGAAATACGGATTTATCGGATGCGGAAATATGGGCGGTGCCATTGCGAGAGCGCTGTCAAATTCCACAAAGGAGATCCTTCTGGCGGACCTCGCAGAACAGAAGGCAAAAGACCTGGCGAATGAGCTGGGCATATCTTATGGAACAAATGAAGAAGCAGTGAATTACTGCGACGTACTGTTTCTCGCGATCAAGCCGCAGATGGCAGAGAGCGTGCTCGGATCTCTAAAAGATCAGATCATGGCAAAGCGCCCGATCCTGATCTCTATGCTGGCTGGAGTTCAAAGCATAAAGATCCAAGTGCTGGCTGGCGATCCAAGCATTCCTGTGATCCGCATCCTGCCGAATACACCTGTAGCGGTTGGAAAAGGTTTGATCATTTACCACGCCAGCGAACAAGTGCCGGAAGATGCACTGCAGCAGATCCTTGCCGACCTGGCACCGGCAGGAACACTGGATGAACTGGATGAAAAACTGATCGATGCAGGTGGAACACTTTCCGGCTGCGGACCTGCTTATATGTATATGTTCCTGAATGCTCTGGCAGACGGTGCCGTTGCCTGCGGACTGCCGCGGGACAAGGCGCTACTGTATGCCAAGCTGACAATGGCTGGCTCGGCTGAACTGGCGCTGAAGTCAGGTAAGCATCCGGAACAGTTGAAAGATGAAGTCTGCTCACCGGGCGGCACCACGATCCAGGGTGTAAAAGCGTTGGAAGAGGGCGGCTTCCGGGATGCTGCGATCTCCGCGATCCTGGCAGCATATGAAAAAACAAGAAAAATTGGTTGACCGATGGAGCGCTACAGCAGACAGATCTTTTATTACGAAACCGACAAAATGGCGATCGTGCACAACGCCAATTATCTGCGGATCTTTGAGGAAGCCCGCCTGTTCTTCATGGAGCAGATCGGCATTCCTTACACAAAGATCGAAGATGCCGGCATCCTGATTCCGCAGGTGGAAGCCTATGTGCGTTATCATCAGACGCTGAAGTACGGCGACGAGCTTTGTGTGGACGTGAAGCTCACCGAGTTCAACGGTGCACGGATGTCTTATGCCTACGAGATCCACCGCGGCGGTGACGATCTGCTGATTGCGGAAGGTCACACCAGCCACTGCTTCATCGACGAGACTTCCCGCATCCCGCTCAATCTGAGAAAACGAATGCCGGAAGCTTATGAGATCCTGAAAGCAAATATCGAATAACAATGAAAAAGGCACCGCATCCGCCAGTGCCTTTTTCGATCAATATGTTTTAATATCCTCGTCTATCTGAACGAGGTCCACCGGGAAGGTGATCACGTGTGTCTTCCCATCTATCTCAAACTCAATCTTAATATCTGTTCCTATTTTTAAGATATCAGTAATCTTCGCATTCTGAACCGCATGCGCCTCTTTCATGACAGAATGGGTTTCATATTGATAGCTTGCATTATTATCGCTGGTCATATAAACGGAACCGCACAGGTGATTGATGATGGTGAGCGCGCGCCGCTCTTCACCCGAAAGATTGGTGTCCGAATCTCTTAATACATATACGTCCGGGTCGCAGCGGAAGACGGTTCCGTCCATGATGGAACGGAAGATCGTATTCTGCATCGTTACTTTGGTCGATACCCGCTCTCTGTGCAGTTTTCTCATGATGAAGGAATCATCATAACTATTGGAAACATCCGGCCCGATGCGGCAGTAGTCCACCAGATTGAACGCAGATGACAACGGCACACCGCAGCCCAGGATCATTTTGTCCCCCAGGATCTCGCGGAGGCCTTTCATCGACCTTCGCATGATCTCCGCACGGGTCATGCCGCGGCCTTCGTGGATCAGCGCCGCTGCATACAGGAAATCAAGTTTAAAGAAATCAAAGCCCATATCCATATAGAAGTTCAGGCATTTCCTGATATAATCCTGTACTTCCGGAAGCCGCAGATCCAGCGTCACGTCCCCGCTCCAGTTGCATCCCGCAAATACCGGTTTTCCGGATTCATGATACAGCCAGTCCGGATGCTCCTTATACAGACGGCTCTTTTTTTCGCAGACAAATGGAGCCAGCCAGATTCCGGCCTTCAGGCCTTTTCCATGGATCTCGTCCACGAGCGGCTTCAATCCATTCGGGAATTTTTTCTTATCGATATCCATCCAGTCCCCGACAAATGTTTCATATCCGTCATCGATCTGGAACAGATCAAAACAATCACTGTCGACCCCGTCCAGCGCTTTGCGCATCTTTTCTTCATTGATATTCTGATAATGCAGATACCAGGAGGTATAGCCGCTGATCGGCGGTGCCTCGCATACGCCATAATGAGCAAAGTACTGGCCTGCCGTATCCATCATTTCCCCTGTGTACTCCACAAAATCGTACAGGCAGAAATCATCCTCCACTTCTTTGTACTCGCAGTCGCTACGGATGGAAAGGACATTCTCTTCTTTTTTATAATGGATGATAAGAAACGCATTTTCTTCGTTCAGTGATCCAATGAAATGCGTCTCGCCATCCCGGTGTCGCCGGTAAGCAAAGGTGAAACTGTGGAAGTTATCCTTCTGATAATCCATGAACCAGGCATCCCCATAGTTCTCAAGATGGTACCGGTTACGGATGATGGCCGGCACGCTTTTTTTGATATCACGCAGGTATTCCGACAACTCATATTCCCGGGTCTCGGTCCACGACTGATATCCGTTTATGTATAGCTGATCCCCTTCCTCGTAGGTATAAGGTACTTCGAAAGAAGATGTCACCAGTTTGATCGGTTTCTTTGCATGCAGCGTGATCGTCGTGCGTTCGTCTTTCTGCACCAGGTCCAGAGAAAAATCTTCGTTCTCTGGCCCGATCGCCCGCTTCTCCACGCCGTCCACAATATATCGGATGTTAATATCTTGTTCCGTCAGTTTCATTGATTTGCTCCTTGCTGTTTGTTGGCCTTATTTTATCACAGTTTCATGCCGGCTTGGATGGTATTCTATTAATCCGGGCTCCAGCTCTCCTGCATTTTTTCGATCTGCAAAACCCCCGGCACTTTGACGGCAACCTGATACTGGTCTTCGTAGACGATCTCGCCCGGGGTGTTTGTATAGACAAGAAAATACGGATGCTCATAACGCTCGAGCAGCCACAGGGCTGGGCGGATCATCTTCATCATTTCTTCCGAATTTTCTGTTTTGAAAAAGCAGACGACTTTTTCCTGCCGTTTGCATGGTTCCGGCCACGGAAGAGTCTCAGCAAACCAGGCGTCAATCTCTTTGAAAAGATCTTTATCTTCCTCTTCCATGACATCGTTCTGGAT
>JAFZKG010000131.1 GCA_017553695.1 Lachnospiraceae bacterium | reverse complement strand
AACTTGGATTTGGAAAGTAGGTTGGTCTTTGTCTTTTCCTGCGCTTTGCGGATCTTTGCACTCTTCTCCGCACAAGCAATGACAGCTTTCAGGTTTTCCAGATTTTTATCAAAGTACCGTTCCAGTTCTTCTCCCGTGATATCGCTGGTGACCATCTGCGCGTCCTGGTTATCCAGTTTGGTTTTTGTCTGTCCTTCAAACCGCGGATCCGGATGCTTGATGGCCACGATTGCCGTCATGCCGTTTCGTGCATCTGCGCCGGTGAAGTTTTCGACTTTTTCCTTCAGAATACCGAGTTCTCTGGCATAGGTATTGATCAGCTGTGTGAACCTGGCCTTGAATCCGGTGATATGCGTACCGCCTTCCTGGGTATAGATGTTGTTGCAGAATCCCAGAATGTTTTCCTGGAAATCATTGGTGAACTGGAAGGCAACTTCCAATTCGATCCCTTCTTCTTTTCCCTTGAAGTAGACGACTGGGATCGCTGCTTCTTTTCCCGTATTCAGTTCATCGATATAGGCAGCCAGTCCCCGCGGTTCAAACAGGATCAGTTCTTCGTTTTCATTGAACCGTTCATTCCTGAACAGGATCGTCAGTTCCGGATTCAGATAAGCGGTCTCATGAAGACGGGACTTGATCGCATCTGCCTTGAAATAGATCTTTTCGAAGATTTCCTTATCCGGAAGAAAGGTGACGGATGTTCCGGTATCACTCTTCCGGCAGGTTCCCTTTTCGGTCAGGTCACAGGTTTTCTTTCCCCGCTCAAACCGCTGGAAATAAACCACGCCTTCTTTTTTTACAGTGACTTCCAGCCATTCACTGAGTGCGTTGACGACGGAAGCACCGACACCATGCAGACCGCCGGAGATCTTATAGTTGCCATCTCCGAATTTACCGCCTGCATGCAGCATCGTATAGACCACGTCCACTGCCGGAAGTCCGGTCTTTTTATTGATGCCTACCGGAATTCCACGGCCGTTATCTGTGATGGTCACAGAGCCATCCGCATTGAGCGTGACTGAGATCTCGCTGCAGTAGCCTGCCAGATGCTCATCAACGGCATTATCTACGATCTCGTAGATCAGATGGTTTAATCCCTTGGTGGAAACACTTCCGATGTACATGCCCGGGCGACGCCTGACCGCCTCAAGCCCTTCCAGTATGGTGATGGAATCCGCGTTATAACTGTCTGTTTGTCCTTTTTTTGCCATGAATCCTCGTTTCCCTGATTACCGGATGCGTTCCGGCAGACCGACTTTCTTCTGCACTTTCCGCAGCGTCTTTTCTGCAAAGTAACTTGCTTTCTCTGTATTGTTCTTGATGACGTTATCTACATATGCTTTATCCTTGGAAAGCTGTTCAAACCGCTCCTCGATCGGTGCCAGAACGTCAGCCACCGTTTCTCCGACTGCCAGTTTGAAATCACCATAGCCCTTGCCATCGAATTCACGTTCGATCTCTTCGTTTGTCTTTCCGGTTGCTGCTCCGTAGATATCCATCAGGTTCATGATGCCCGGTTTGTCTTCGGAATAGATGATCCGGGTATCGGAATCGGTGATCGCGCGTTTGAATTTCCGGATTATCGTATCTTTATCATCCTGGACAAAAACGACGCTGTTCTGATTCTCGTCCGATTTGCTCATCTTTTTGGTCGGATCGGCCAGGCTCATGACTCTGGCTCCGGTTGTTCCGATATATGGTTCCGGGATCGTAAATACATCTCCGTAAATGGCGTTGAACCGTTCTGCAATATCTCTGGTCAGTTCCAGGTGCTGCTTCTGATCGAGCCCGACCGGAACGACATCTGCCTGATACAGCAGGATATCGCAAGCCATGAGGACCGGATAGGTCAGCAGTCCGGCATTGATATTGTCGGAATGCTTTGCGCTCTTATCTTTGAACTGCGTCATGCGGTTCAATTCTCCCAGATAGGTGAAGCAGTTCATGATCCATGCCAGCTCCGCATGTGCCGGAACGCTGGATTGGTAATACACGCAGTTTTTCTCCGGATCCAGTCCGGCTGCGATATACATCATAAGCACATTTCTTGTGCTTTTCCGAAGTTCCGCCGGATCTCTGCGGATCGTTAAAGCATGCAGATCTGCCACGGCGTAGAAGCATTCATATTCCTCACTCAGGTTGACCCAGTTCTGCAAAGCTCCGAAATAGTTCCCGATGTGAAGGACACCTGTTGCCTGCATTGCACTGTAAAGAACTTTCTTATCTCCGATCATAATTTCAATTCCTCTCTATTCTCTGAAGTCTTTTCTTCTTACGTACTGCCTGTAGTAATACACAATATCAAAATGTGTCTGCTCTTCGGATTCGGCTACCAGGACCCACTCTGACATTTTATCCAGATTTGGAAAATACGTATCCGCCTGGTATGCATAATCGATGAAGGTGACATATGCCTCATCACAATAATTCAGCATCTGCTCATAGATCTCGCTCCCGCCGGCAATGTAGATGTCTGCGCCTTTTTCCTGTGCCAGATCCAACGCTTCCTGCACACTGTGCGCGACGAGCACATCCGGATCCTGAAAATCTTCATTCCGGGTGAGGATCACATTGGTCCGGTTCGGCAATGGTTACCCGCCTGGCAGACTCTCCAGCGTTTTCCGTCCCATGATGACCACCTGATTGGTCGTCGTCTGGCGGAAGAAGCGCTGGTCATCCGGAATGCTATTGAGCAGTTTCCCGTCTTTTCCGATGGCCCAGTTTTTGTCTACTGCAACTATCACTCTGATCATATTGACTCCTTTT
>JAFZKG010000130.1 GCA_017553695.1 Lachnospiraceae bacterium | reverse complement strand
TGTTTCCGGCGTTCTTTGCCCGGGTAAAACCAGTCTCTACCATGGCAAATCCTGCCTGCATCAGGAAGACGAGTGCGGCTCCGATCAGGAACCAGACACCAAAGACCTCACTGGTCACGGATTCTTGTATCAATTCTGTTAGTTCTTCTATCACCATATCAGATCACTTCTTTCTTTAACTTACGCCAAAGAGCAGCTCCTCGTAAGCCGGAAATGGCCAGTAGCTCTTTGCGGTATGAATCTCTGCTTCATCACACGGAACCCGAAGTTCACTCATCTTCGGAAGGATCACGTCACGGATCACACAGGATTCTTCCATAATGTCTTCTGTGTCCGGAAGTTTCAGCAGTGCTGCTTCCAGATCGTCCGTCTTTTCGGTGATCTCATCGATCAGCTGGGACAGTTTCTTCACCAGATTTGCCTCATACCCGCAGGCAAGGTCTGCCACAATTGCTTTCTTGGCAACAGCTGCCGTTGCAACATCCATGGCATATTTCTCGATTGCCGGAGCGATCTGGGTCCTTGCCATGTCGACCATGGTATTGGCTTCGATGATGACACTCTTTACATAGTTATCCAGCATGATATCTACTCTGGAGCGGAGCTCATCTTCGGTGAATACACCAAGTCCTGTCAGCATTGTTACATTCTTCTCATCCAGCAGATGCGGCATGCAGTCTGCCGTGGTCCGGTAGTTGAGAAGCCCTCTCTGTTCCGTTGCTTCCTTGATCCATGCCTCATCGTATCCGTTTCCGTTAAAGATGATGCGTTTGTGATCTTTTATGGTCTTTTTGATCATTTCATGAAGCGTTGTTTCAAAATCTTCTGCTTTTTCCAGGCGGTCTGCATAGATCCGAAGGCTCTCTGCGACTGCTGCATTCAGCATGATGTTTGCGCAGGCGATGCTGTTGGAAGATCCCAGCATACGGAATTCAAACTTGTTGCCGGTGAACGCGAACGGTGATGTCCGGTTCCGGTCCGTCGTATCACGGTTGAATTTCGGAAGCACGTCTACGCCCAGTTTCATCTGCGTTTTCTGTGTGCCTTCGTACGGCAAATCCGTCTCGATGGCTTCCAGAACAGCATTCAGCTCATCGCCAAGGAAGATGGAGATGACTGCCGGCGGCGCCTCGTTTGCTCCAAGCCGGTGATCGTTTCCTGCCGTTGCGACGGAAAGTCTGAGCAGATCCTGATAATCATCCACTGCTTTGATCACGGCGCAGAGGAACAGTAAGAACTGTGCATTTTCATAAGGAGTTTCTCCCGGGGAAAGCAGGTTCTGTCCGCTGTCCGTTGCAATGGACCAGTTGTTATGCTTGCCGCTTCCGTTCACGCCTGCAAATGGTTTCTCATGCAGCAGGCACACCAGGCCGTGTTTCAGGGCTGTCTTCTGCATGATCTCCATCGTCAGCTGGTTGTGATCGGTTGCAATGTTGGTTGTTGTATAGATTGGTGCAAGCTCATGCTGCGCCGGCGCCACTTCGTTATGTTCGGTTTTTGCCAGGATGCCCAGTTTCCAGAGCTCTTCGTTCAGATCTACCATGAAGGCAGCTACGGTCGGTTTGATCACGCCGAAGTAATGATCGTCCATCTCCTGTCCTTTTGGCGGCTTTGCGCCGAACAGTGTACGGCCTGTGAAACGCAGATCCTGTCTTTTGTCATACATTTCTTTTGTAATGAGGAAATACTCCTGCTCCGGTCCAACAGAGGAAACCACCCGTTTTGCGGTCTGGTTGCCGAACAGCCGCAGAATACGCAGGGCTTCTTTGCTCAGCACTTCCATAGACCGAAGGAGCGGTGTCTTTTTGTCCAGAGCCGGACCTCCATAAGAACAGAATGCCGTTGGTATACAAAGGGTTTTTCCTTTGATAAATGCATAGGATGTCGGGTCCCATGCCGTGTAGCCTCTGGCCTCAAAGGTTGCACGCAGGCCGCCGCTCGGGAACGAGGATGCGTCCGGCTCGCCTTTGATCAGTTCTTTTCCGGAAAACTCCATGATGACACTGCCGTCCGGAGAAGGGGAAATGAAGCTGTCGTGTTTTTCTGCGGTAATACCTGTGAGTGGCTGGAACCAGTGCGTAAAATGTGTTGCACCGTGAGCAACGGCCCATTCCTTCATGGCCTCTGCAACGGCATTGGCAACACCGATATCCAGTTCGATCCCTTCATCGATCGTTTTCCGGAGAGATCCATAGACCTCAGCGGAGAGATTGGCACGCATAACGCGGTCATCAAATACCAGGCTTCCGAAATACTCCGATACAGTACTCATTTTCTTATCTCCTTTTCTGATAAAAATAAAATAGACAAAGGCGCCTCCGAGTAAAACTCAAAGACGCCTTTGCCTTTAATGTGGTTGTTATACACCCCTCCTTTTTGCTTGTCAACCCTTTTTGCAGAATCTTTTCAGAAAGCCTTGACACTGCGCGTCTGGCGGAGTATAACACTTACAAATGGGCAAAGGCGTTCATTTTTACACAGTTGATTCTGTGCGAAAATGGGCGTCTTTGCTTTTTTATTTATCCCGACTGATACATTCTGAAAGGAAGGAAAGCACATGAGAAGAGAGGGTGACGTGCGCATTCCGTCCGGATGCGCGATCGCAGCGGTCATATCCAAAGAGGGAAACCGGATGTCCGGCGAGCTGATCACAAATGCCATGAAACCGATGCACGAACGGTCCAACGGCCTGGGCGGCGG
>JAFZKG010000017.1 GCA_017553695.1 Lachnospiraceae bacterium | reverse complement strand
TTCCGACCGGATTGTGCGGATTGCAAAGGATCATCAGCGTGGTCTGCGGTTTGGAAAAACACTTCTCCAGATCGGCAAGGTCCATCGAATAGACACCGTTTTGATACTTCAGCGGGCTTTCCAGCACGCGGCAGCCGTTGTTTAAAATACTGTTATAGAAGACATGATAGACCGGCGTCTGGATCACCACGTTTTCGTTCGGGGTGGTCAGTTTACGTACGATTGAAGAGATCGCAGGGATCACGCCGGTACAAAACATCAGCCGCTGTTTGTTCATGCCAAGGCCGTGACGGGTGTCCCACCAGTTCGCATAGGCATCCCGCCATCTGTCGCTGATATCAGTATAGCCGAAAATTCCGTGATCCAGCCGCTTTTGCATGGCGGCGATGATCTCCGGAGCTGTTTCAAAATCCATATCCGCAACCCACATGGGCAGTTCGTTTTCCCCGATATCCCACTTGAACGCATCCGTACCGCGTCTGTTGATGATCTTGTCAAAATCGTATTTCATGCTTCCTCCAAAGGCCTAGCGGTCCCATTCCGGCCGGTCGGAACGCAGGTCCACCGCCTCGCAGATGATCTTTGTTTTGGCGGGATCGATCCGGTCGTCTTCAATGATCAGATCCTTGATCTGTGGGGCACTGATCGTACCGCTCTTAGGATTGAAGACGCTGTCGATCGGGGATGTGATCGTAGCCTCTACATCCGCGTATTCAAAGGCCAGCGTCGTATTGACCAACTTGCAGTTTTCCATTTTGAGGCGGTCGATGTAGCACATGCCCTGCAGGCTCTCGACCGTGCAGTTTATAAGTGTCAGGTTTTTGGAATTCCACCCGAGGTACTCGCCTGCGATAAAGGAATCGTATACGGTCACGTTCTCGCTGTTCCAGAACGCATCCTTGGTGAGCAGCCTGGAGTTTCTGATCGTGATGTTTTTGGCGCCGTCAAATGCGTAATTGCCGTCCAAAATCAGGTGATCGGCGCTTACATCCGAACAGTTCATCGCGAAATAATCGCCTTTTACGCTCACACGCTCCAGCGTCACATCATTGCAGTGCCACATGGTTTCCGCTGCATTCGTAAAAGTCACATCCGTCAGTTTGATATCCGAACTCCGTCTGAAGTTCTTCGGCGCTTCGATGATCGCATTCGTTACTTCGATCTGATCGGTATACCATACACCGGCCCTGGCCATCTCAAACCAGGTGCACCCGTTCGCCCTGACATTCTTACAGTACCAGAGCGGGTATTTCCAGCGAAACATCGAGCCGGTCAGTTCTATGTTATTGCTTTCCTTGAGCGGGGATTCGCCGTCTTCAAAGACGCAGTCTGTGATCTTACAGTCTGAACTAGCAAACAGAGCCCGCTCGCCGTGGAAAGTTTCCAGTTTGTATTCTTTCATGGTGTTCTCCTTCATCCGGGCATCGCCCGATGTTGCCATTATAATATGGAAAAGCCTCACTCCGTCAATAGACTTTAGAAAACTTTCATTATATTAAGGATAAGAATCAGTCAAAATCACCCCGCAAAAATCAGGCTTTCGCTCAAAAAATGTCACATAACTACAGAAAAATGACAGAAAAAATTTCAGGGAAAATGAGCCTTTTTCCGATTTTGGTTCGTCTTTATTTACAAAGTGATTTTTAAAAAGTGGATTTGTAACGTAAAGTTCAACCCAAAAAGGAGAGAGTGTAATGAACAAAATGATCAAGAAACTGACAACATGGATGCTGGTGTTCGGCATGACCTTCACACCTGCATTAACAAGCATCAATCTTATGGCAGTTAATGCGGAAGACGCAAATGAAGAGGCAACGATTACCATTCAGGACGCGCAGACTAACGTCAGCACGGCTCAGGATTTTGCCAGCAATGATTCGCAGGATGATCCCGGCGCAGCCCAGTTGATCCAGACCGCGCAGGATAACTTAAAGAAAGAGATTGAAAACAAATCAGGCCAGGAATTGCTTGACCCTTCAAATGAAGAGAATAATTTGAGCGGTGACCTTAGAACTGCAGCAGAAGCGATCGGTACTTCCGCTGCTTCAGGCGCACAGAAGAATCTGGCTGATGCCGCTGAAGCTCTTTCCGAAGCAAAGAGTGCAGATGAAGCTGCAAGCGCCGCGATCATTGGTGCCGCTAATGCAATTTACTATTATGTACAGGCAACGGACGAAGAGGGTAACCCGCTGTTTGACGAAAACAACAACCCTGTTTGGGAATACGAAACAGATGAAAACGGGATTGTCAAAAGAGATGAAAACGGTGAGCCGATCGTTAAAGTCGCTGTATTGATTCTGCCTACATTTGCTAATACTGCACAGCAGACCGAGGATGATGCAAACCGTGCAATCAGCACAGCCAATTCGGCAACAACCGAAGGACAGGCAAATGCTGCAAGATCTGCACTGGCAAACGCTGAGGCAGGCTTAAGCAATGCGAAGGAAGAAAAAAGTGCAGCTGAGCAGGCTGTCAATGATGCACAGGCTGCAGTGGATGCGGCACAGGAAAAGGTTGCGGAAGCAAATGCTAAAGTTGAAGCTGCACAGGCTGCTTTGAATAAAGCATTAGAAATAGATGAAGACGGTAACTACAAGGGCAATGTTGAGGATGCAGAAGCAGCACTGAAACAGGCAGTAGATGATGCAGAAGCACTTGCAGGACAAGCTGCACAGGCAATTAAAGATGCACAGAACGCCAATCTGAATCTGATCCAGGAAAAACTGGATAAAGTATACGAATATGTAGAGAATCATCCGGAATGGACGAAGGACAGTTATCCGGAAGAGTACAAGAAACTGGCTAGAGATCTTTGCAGAGTTGTGTTGATGAACCAGTTCTACGAGAACGGTATTCAAAACGCTGAAGTTGGTGCTGTTTTAGGATCCATCGAGTTTATCACAGATTTCAAACTGTCAGCTAACAATGTTGATGAAAACGGAAATCCGGTCGGAACACCGCGCCAGAAGAAAGACGCCAACGGAAATCTGCTCTTTGATAATGAGAATCAACCCATCTATGAGACAGACGAAGACGGCAATATCCTCTATTATCTGGAATACGAACCTGTAATCAGTAAAGAAACCACGAAAACAGGCGCGATCGGCACAGAAACAAAGCCAAAGTGGATTATTTCTACACGTGATAACGCAGAAGACGGCGAAACGAACAACCGCATTGTGGTCAAATATGTTGTAAACGGTGAGACGCATTATAAGTATTACAACTATAAAGCCAACGCCGACGGAAGTATCTACATCTTCGAGCGCAAGTACGATATCGTTGATGATGTGATCTATCCCGAAGTTAAGGCAGAAACTCAGCCTGCGATTCCGGCAGTTCCCGAAAGTTGGAAGGATGCAAATGGAAACGAACTGACTGAAACTGAGACAACACATAAAGTTTGGATTACATCCGAAGAAAAGAAAGAAGACGGATTCTATGCGATCGATACAGCTACCAGCAAGGTTTTGAAAGATGACTACACGCCGGATAGTTTAGAGCCGATCACTGAGGGCAATAAAACGATCACCTATACCGCTATTGACGGAGAAGAAGCAACGGCTGTCTACACCTACGGTTCCGATCTGGTTTGGGATGGCAAAACCTACAAGACCGGGGCAACCAATTTGCCTCTTGACGTTGACGATGTCATGGATCTGGAAAATGTAGTAAAGAGTTATACTGATCTGGGATATACTGTTACACTTAAGTGGCGTATACCGTTCACATTGTTTTGGATAGAAAAAAAGAGTACAGATGTAAGCTTTGGGGAAGCACTTTTATCGCTTGTTCGTGGCGCAATAGATTTTAGTGACATGAAACTCTCCACGAACTCAATCCCAGACAAGACCGAACAGTCAGGTGTCTTTGAGACTGTTACGCAGTGGTTTACCGAGACAACCACGACCATCACAAATATAACGCCCAATCAAAAGAAGGAATCGACTCAGGCGGATTCCAAAGACGTGGCTAGACAAAACAGAGACAGCTTGATTGCCGAATTGGAACGGATGGGGCATACGGATGTACGACAGGTTGGCCCTTGTAAAACAAGAAAAGTAGGGAATACAAAAGTATATTATTACGAGATTTCTTACACCAGAGTAGATAAAAACACAGAGACAAACAAGGTGTTGAAGACCTTATCCAAGAAACTGTTTGCGGCTGATACGTATAATGATTACACGGCTCCGGTTGCAGGTCAGGAAGAAGTAAGAAAGCCCGGTGAAGATGCTAGGAAGACTCAGAAACTTGAGTGGACAAGAGACAATGACCATGCTTTCGAGGGCCAGGAAGTCATTACAGCGCAGGATATTCTTGACAAGCTTTCACCTTACCAGCAGGCGCTCAAAGATCTGCAGGATCAGCAGGATAAGCTGAATCAGGCAGTTATAGATGCAAACGCAGCTTTAGCGAAGGTTCAGAAACTGAAAGAAGAACTGCAGAAGAGCAGAAACATCCAGCTTGCAAGCGTTGCTGCCATGGCTCAGTGGGAAGACGCATTAGGCAAGGCAAATGCAGAACTCAAAGTAGCTCAGGATAGAGTCGTTGAACTGGAAGAGCTTGTAGCACGTGCAAGGGCAGCGGTAGCAGCAATCAGATTACCGGAAGGTGATGATGATGACGATACACCGGGTGCACCCTCTACGACTCCCGACGTTGTTGTTACGATCACAGGCGAGCCTGTACTTCCGATCCTTCCGACAGCAGGCGCAGCAAGCGCAGTAGCAGGTGTCAGAGTGGCAGCAGGCGATGCAGCTGATGATGAAGGCGCAGCAGCTCCGGCAGCAGCAGTAGAAGCTCCGAAGGCAGCAGAAGCTCCTGTAACGCTGGAAGACGAAACACTTCCGGCAGCAGCTGAAGCTACAACTCTTGAGGATGATGATCTTGCAGGCGCTCAGGGCGTTGAAGAAGGTGCTATGATGTGGTGGATCTGGCTCCTGATCGTCCTCGCTGCAGCAGCAGGTTTCGGCGTATACAAGTACGTTGAGAACAAGAAGAAAGCAAACGCAGCTGACAACAAGTAAGATTAGATCATTGAGCAAGAACTAACAGCAATCAGAGAACCTTGGGTTCCATACGGACCCAAGGTTCTTTTTTGTTGCAATTTAATCTTGACAATGTAAAGATTGATGTTATAATGAACATAAAACAGAACTTGACAGTGTAAAGATTGCAGATCAAAACCGTACATGAAGTAGGAAAAAAAGATGAAACAGGAAACAGGAAAAAACAGGAAAGCCGGGAAAACCGTTATGATCATCATTTTGAGCATTGTTGCATTTTTTGTAGTGTTGTTTGTAATCTGGGCGCTGATGAGCCCCGGTCAGATCAGGACGTATGACGGTGAGAAGAGTCTGTCGGAGAAGTTTGTGATGGATGTGAACGGCGCACCAAACGGTTTTTTTATCAACAGTACGAATACGGACAATCCGGTCCTGCTGTTTGTATCCAGCGGCCCCGGTACGGATGACTATGTTTTCACCGACAAGTACAGGGATATGAAGATCGAAGAGGATTTCACGATCGTCTACTGGGATTACCGGGATATGGGGATCGCGTATGACCGTGATTTTGACATCAATGAGATCACACTTGAAAAGATCCTCCGGGATACCCATGACGTTACCCGGTATCTGAAGGAACGGTTTCAAAAAGA
>JAFZKG010000129.1 GCA_017553695.1 Lachnospiraceae bacterium | reverse complement strand
ACACAGTGACGCGCTGCTGGTAAAGGCAGGCTCCGGTCTGATGACACAGGGCATTCCGGGAAGTGCCGGTGTACCGGAAGGATGCACGAAGGATACGCTGACGGCTGTCTATAACGACCTAAACAGCGTGGAAGAATTGTTTGAAGCAAATAAAGGGGAGATTGCGGCGATCATCGTTGAACCGGTCGGTGCCAACATGGGTGTGGTGCTTCCGGCAGAAGGCTTTCTGGAAGGCCTTCGCAAAATCTGCGATGAGAACGGTGCGCTCCTTATTTTTGATGAAGTGATCACAGGATTCCGTCTGGCGCTAGACGGCGCACAGGGCTTCTACGGCATCACGCCGGATCTTACGACGTTCGGAAAGATCATCGGCGGCGGCATGCCGGTCGGCGCATACGGAGGACGCAGGGAAATCATGGAGATGGTCGCACCGGTGGGCCCGGTCTATCAGGCTGGCACGCTGAGCGGCAATCCGGTGGCCATGGCAGCTGGCCTGGCCGAACTGGAAGTCTTAAAAGACACGCCGGATCTGTATCCGGATCTGAATGCAAAAGGTGACTGGTTCTTTGGAGAACTGGATAAGATCCTTCAAGATGCAAAGATCCCGTATTGCCTGAATCATGTGGGATCTCTCGGCTGTATCTTCTTTACGGGAGAACGTGTCATCGATTACGAATCGGCGCAGACGAGTGACACTGCGAAGTTTACGGAATATTTTAAATACATGCTGGAACACGGCATTTACGTTGCCCCATCGCAGTTTGAGGCAATGTTCCTTTCCACTGCACACACAGAGGAAGACTTGAGGAAGACATTAGAAACAGTGAGAGGATTTTTCGGATGAGGAGGATTGTTGTAGGAAGCAGGGACAGCAAGCTGGCGATCATTCAGAGCATGACCGTGGTGGATCACATCAACGAAACTTTGGATGATGGATTTGCGGAACTGCAGACCATGAAGACGACCGGGGATAAGATCCTGGACCGTACGCTGGACAAAGTGGGCGGAAAAGGTCTGTTTGTCAAGGAACTGGATCTGGCATTGAAACTGGGCCGTGTGGATGTGACAGTCCACAGTCTGAAAGACGTGCCGATGGAAATCGATAAAGAGATCCCGCTGCTTGCGTTTTCCAGACGCGAGGATCCGCGCGATGTGCTGATCTTGCCGGAAGGAAAAGATGAGGTCGATCCGGATCTGCCGATCGGATCCTCGAGCCTGCGGCGTGTGCTGCAGCTTAAGAAACTGTATCCGGATCATAAGATCGAGCCGGTGCGCGGCAATCTGCAGACACGTTTGAAAAAACTGGATGAGGGACAGTATGGTGCGCTGGTTTTGGCAGCAGCAGGCATCAAGCGGCTGGGACTGGAAAACCGCATCAGCCGGTACTTCACCGTGGATGAGATCATCCCGGCAGCCGGACAGGGCATCATGGTGGTGCAGGGAAGAGCCGCGGACGCGCATGATTATCTGGAAGGTTATGAGGATCCGGATGCACGCAATGCCGCACTTTGCGAGCGCGCGTACGTCCGTGAACTGGACGGCGGCTGTACTTCACCGGTCTGCGCACATGCGGAAGTGGCGGATGGAAAGATCTTTCTCCGCGCGTTGTATTACGAAGAAGCAACCGGAGAATACCTTACAGGCACGATGAAAGGCCGCGCGAAAGATGCAGAGAAGATCGGCATCGAACTGGCCCGCCAATTGCGGGATAACAAAGAGTGAGAAATCGCGGATCACAGGATCTGCGCAGAGATAGCAGGAGAACAGACATGAACGGAAAAGTCTGGCTGGTGGGAGCAGGTCCCGGCGATGCGGGCCTCTTCACACTGAGAGGAAAAGAAGTGCTGGAAGACGCGGAAGTGGTAGTCTATGACGCGCTGGTGGGTGCCGGCGTGCTGGCCATGATCCCGGAGAAAGCCGAACTCATCTTTGCCGGGAAACGTTCCGGCAATCACTATCTGAAACAGGAAGATACGAACCGCATCCTTCTGGAAGAAGCGCAGAAGGGCAAGAAGGTCGTGCGTCTGAAAGGCGGCGATCCGTTTCTGTTCGGACGCGGCGGCGAGGAATTAGAACTTCTGGCGGAAAATGACATTCCGTTTGAGATCGTTCCGGGCATCACGAGCGCGTTTGCGGTTCCGGCATACAACGGTATCCCGGTCACACACAGAGATTTCTGCTCCAGTGTCCATGTCATCACCGGACATAAGCGGAGCAATAACGCATATGATATAGATTTTTCAGCCCTGGTCCATACGAAGGGCACGCTGATCTTCCTGATGGGGATCGCGGCGCTTCCTGATATCTGCAAGGGATTGCTGGATGCCGGAATGGATCCTGCGACGCCGGCGGCTGTTTTAGAGCGTGGGACTACGGCAGATCAGCACCGGATCGAAGGAACCTTAGGGACACTTGAGCAGATCTGCAGCGAAACGGAAGTCTTGACGCCGGCCATTATCGTGGTGGGAAAAGTCGCGGCTCTGGCAGAGGAGTTTGCATGGTATGAGAAGCGGCCGCTGGCAGGCATCAAGGCAGCAGTGACAAGGCCAAAGGAACTGGTATCCGGTCTTTCCGCAATGCTGCGCAAAGAAGGCGCGGAGGTGCTGGAGATGCCGGCCATCGAAGTGCATCCGGTTTCTGATAAGAGACCTTTGCAGGATGCCATTGGGAAGCTGGCGGATGGGCAGTATGACTGGATCGTCTTTACCAGCCCGAGCGGCGTGCGCATTTTCATGGAAGAACTGCTGCAGGATGCGGATATCCGCACACTGGCAAACGTGAAGATCGCATCCATCGGAAAGGGTTCTGAAAAAGCGCTGAACGGATACGGCCTGAAGTCTGATTTCCTTCCGTCCGTTTTTGACGGCGAGACACTGGGGAAGGAGCTTGCGGCTTTATGCAAGGGCGGTGAGAGAATCTTCATCCCGCGCGCGAAGATCGGCAACAAAGAATTAGTGGAGGAACTTTCGAAGGCAGGCGCCGTCGTGGATGACGTGGCGACTTATGATACCTTCTACGAGAATTCCCGTGTGATCGATGAGCACGCGGCGATGGAAAGCGGCGACTGCGATCTGGCTGTCTTTACCAGCGCATCGACCGTGAAGGGATTTGCGGAAAGCCTGAAAGGGCTTGACTTTACAAAAGTGAATGCGGTGTGCATCGGCAGACAGACCTGCGAGGCCGCAGAAGCATATGGAATGAAAACATGGACCGCGTCCAAAGCAACACTGACCGATCTGGTGGAGTGTGTGAAGGTTGCGGCTGCAGAGATAAAGGAGGGCAAAAGATGAAAGGCATTGCATACGGCGTTGGCGTAGGACCGGGGGATCCGGAATTAATGACATTGAAGGCAGTCCGCCTGATCCGGGAAAACGATGTGATCGCAGTTCCGAGCAAAAATCCAACAGAGGCGACCGCATACAAGATCGCAGCAGGCGCTGTTCCGGAGATTGCGGAAAAAACGCTCCTTCCGATCAATTTCCTGATGGTCAAGGACCGCGCGCTCATTGACGAAGAGCATAAAAAAGGCGCAAAACTCATTGAGGAATATCTGGATCAGGGCAAGAACGTGGTGTTCATCACGCTGGGCGATTCTACCATCTACTGCACCTTCGGTTATCTGCAACACTATCTGGAAGCAGACGGCTATGAAGTGAAACTGGTGCCGGGCATCCCATCCTTCTGCGCGGCAGCATCTGCGCTGAACATTTCCCTGACGGAATGGGATGAGCCGCTGCACGTGCTTCCGGCAGCGCACAAGACCAATGACAAACTGGACCTGCCGGGCACCTATGTGCTGATGAAATCCGCCAGCTTCATGAAGGAAGTCAAAGAGACCCTTCGTGCAAGCGGCCGGGATGTGCAGTGTGTGGAGAATGCCACGATGGAGAATCAGAATATCTACCGCAGTGTGGATGAGATTCCGGATGACTCGGGTTACTTCTCCCTGATCATTGCGAAAGAACACAAGTAGTTTGCCGCTGCGCCGTTTTGCGCGCGGTGCCGACAAAAGAAAAATACATGATCGAGATCAAAGATCTGACAAAACGATTTGGTGACTTTACTGCGGTGGATCATCTGAGCATGACCATCAAGACCGGCGAATTCTTCGGACTTCTGGGACCGAACGGCGCGGGAAAGACCACCACCATAAGCATGCTGAGTACCGTCCTTCTCCCTTCGGAAGGGGAGATCCTGATCGACGGGAAAAAACTGGACCGAAAAGCTTCCGCAGAAAAACGGAAACTTTCTGTCATCACGCAGGAATATTCGATGCGCCAGGACATGACGATGGATGAAGTCATGGAATATCAGGGGCGTCTGTACTTCATGCCGAAAAAAGTGATCCGCGAGAAAAGTGACGAGCTGCTAGAGTTCGCGGGATTAAAAGAATTCCGCAAGCGTACCGTGCGGCATCTTTCGGGCGGCATGAAGCGTAAACTCATGATCTGCCGCGCGCTCATGATCGAACCGGAGATCTTACTTCTGGATGAACCGACGGCCGGCATGGATGCGCTGAGCCGGCGGCAGATGTGGAATCTGCTCCGCCAGGTGAACGTGCAGAACATGACGATCGTTCTGACAACGCATTACATTGAGGAAGCCCAGGCGCTCTGCGAGCGGGTCGCGCTGATCAACCGCGGCAAGCTGCAGAAACTGGATACGCCGGATCAGCTGATCGAGGATCTCGGCGCGTTCGCCGTGGACGAGACGTCCAGGGAAGGCCTCCTTACGAAATATTTCCACAACCGGGAAGAGGCCATTGCGTATCTGTCGCAGGCCGGCCCGGACGCATCTTTCCGCGCGACCACGCTGGAGGATGTGTTTGTGGATGTGGCCGGGCGCAAGCTCGAAGGCAAGTAACAAGTGGCCGGCAAGTAACACGATGGGAATT
>JAFZKG010000128.1 GCA_017553695.1 Lachnospiraceae bacterium | reverse complement strand
ATGCCTGTCTGGTAATCTTCGCTGATATCGATATCGATGCCTGGCTGGCTTCCGGCGAGGCGGAGGAACCGCTCTCCGCCCGCCGTCACAGCCTGTCGGACGGTTTCGCGTTTGTCGGGTTCCGGACAGGATAAGAAATCCCCGCCGTCTGGCGGGGATTGGGAGACGTAGGATTATATTCCGAGTTAGTCGGCCATTTGCATTTTTGTAACATTTATGGTCGCAAGGAAAAGCTGCCGGTCTGGATGGACTGGCAGCTGCGTATGCAACCGAAATTCTGGTTTTTCGGGCCAGAGCTTGTCATATTACTACAATTCAGCCATTGATTGCGGTAAAGCTGGCTGCATTCGCTTTGTATAGTTTCCGGAACACCCTATAGTTGCGTTCATATACCGTCTTGCTCGCATCATCGGGGATATAAGTATGATTTGGCTTGACAAGCCGGGATGAAAGATCCATGACATCCAGACCCTTTATGCCGGCCGCAACCACAAGAGCAGCTCCCATTGCGCCTACTTCCTGCGTATGATCTATGGTTTCTATTTTCCGACCGGTAATATCCGCCAGCATCTGGCAGGTAACGGGAGACAAAGCTCCTCCGCCGACGAATCGGATGGTATCGGATGTCTTTACCTTTTTCGTTTCACATTCCAGCAGCCAGCGCAGATGATAGCAGATGCCTTCCAGCACAGCACGGATCATGTCCCTCTTGCCGTTTTCGACCCTGATATTAAAGAACATCCCGCCCGCATTGGAATCTTCAAACGGGCAGCGGTTTCCGTGAAGCCACGGGGTAAAGATAACGCCGTTGGCTCCCGGGGGAACTTTGCTGACCTCTTCTGAAAGGTAATCGTAAAGGCTTACATATTTGCTCTCAACATCTGTAATCCTGGTTTTTTCCAGATAAATGCCCACCTCGTCCAGCGCGAGATGTTCCATGACCCATTCAAAGCACTTGCCGGCCGTTTCCAGCTCCGCGTAATAATTGAAGTATCCGCGTTTTGCTGACAAAACACCGGTAATCATTGCCCCGATGTCCACCGTCTGATAATTCAGAAACGTTGAAACCCATCCCGATGTTCCGACATAGATATGTGTATCTCCGGGTTTCGTACATCCGGCTCCGATATTGACAAAGGTTGTATCACCGCCTCCGCCAAAGACCGGCGTTCCTTCGGCGAGACCGAGCTCTTTCGCGGCTCTTTCAGTCAGTTTCCCGGCCAGATCCGTACACTCGATAATTTCCGGCATATGCTCAGGTTTGACTTTATACATCTTCAGGAGGCCCTTGTTCCAGCCTTCTTTTCCTCTTCGGGTATCATACAGGAATGTTGCGAATGCGGAATCGGCTGTCCTTACGATTCTGCCGGTACAGCGCGAAAGGAGATAATCGCCGATATCCAGCCATTTATAGGTCTTTCTGAAGACTTCCGGTTCGTTGTTCTCCACCCACTTGTATTTCCAGACCGGATCTTTGGCGCTGGTTGAGCCGGCATAATTCACGAGCAGGTTCCTGGCCAGCTTGTACAGGCTGCAGCCGGAAACCTTAATAATTCCGCTGCCCATGCACTCCTGATACTCTTTGGTTCCCTTCTGATCCAGATAGTTCATCGGACGTCGGACAGCATTTCCATCCCTGTCCACCAGAACCGTCCCCTGCATCTGCGAGCAGAAGGCGATTCCCTTGATTCCGGCCGGTTGAACCTTCGAACAGATTAAGACATCGCGGGTGGTTGAGCTCAACGCCGCCCACCATTCTTCCGTATCCTGTTCAGCACCGCCGTCGGGAGAGATGGTCAGGCTATACCCGGCGGTGGCGCTTGCCACAAGCTGTACTTCCGAAGCAATGTCAAAAAGACAGGTTTTAACGCTGCTGGTTCCAAAGTCATAAATGATGATATACATGATTCTTACTCTTCCAGGTGGATATTCCATCCTGTGTCTATTTTTCCCTTCACCTTGCTCATGGTTTCCCCGTCCAGATCCGGCCAGTCAGTCACTGTACTGGCCTTATTGGTGACCAGATGCGCTTTTTCAGCGCACAAAGCCAGCGGCGTATCAGCCAGGGAATCAGAGTAGAAATTCTCAATCGCCGGGAATCCGTGATCAAAGATGTACCTGGCCTTTTCCTTTGCATACATGAGATTGTTCAGCAGCACTCCATATTCCCTGTCATATTCTGTCGCCATAAAATTTACACCCAGACGCCTGGCGATCGGCTCAATGATGCATGTCGGCGACGCGCTGATAATCAGATCATCAGATCTCTTCTGCGCCAGATACCAGGGAGCGATCTTCTTTTCGTTTTTATCCCAGTACCGTTCAATCTGTTTGTCAAAGTCATCGATCAAGGTCAGGTAGCTGAAAAACGTACGTTGCATCAGGTACTCCGGCATTTTCCCCTTCTTTTTCAGAATCAGGTTTTTGATTGCCTTCGGGAAAAAAGTGAGCCACAGTTTCGGATGTCTGTTCATACACCAGATGCAAAACCCGATCGAACAATCCGAGGAAAAAATGGTCCCGTCAAAATCATAAACATTCATATCTTTCTGATTTTCCGCCTTCTTTCACTGCAATCTGAAGCAAGCTGACTACTCAGGATCGACTATGCAGCATCCGGCACGGCAGAAGTCTCTTCATTGACAAAGTATTCGAAGATTTTAACTGCAGTGTCGTAATCCATGAACTCTCCTGCGTTTTCCACGCCTTCCAGGTGCTTGACAATGGCTGCTTCCGGATGGAACTGCAGACCCACTGCAAATGTTTTATCCGTTCTTTCTACCGCTTCGATGATTTTGATGCCATCAGCTTCCAACAAGGCTGTGACCTTCAGGCGGGTGTTTTCAATAATGCCCACGGCCTGATGATGCCAGGAAGGACAACCGTCCAGCTTATCTGTATCAAAAATTCGATGCAGCAGGGAATCGTCAGCGACAATGTCAACGCTGTGCGGTGCGTAATCTCTGTAGGCGTCAGAGGATGTCTTGTTGTTTCTGTGTGCATAATGATATGGTATGCCTTTTTCGGCATAATAAGCCGGAATGTCCTGGATCATTTCTGCACCGGAAATCACTGAAAGCATCTGCATCCCACGACAAAAGCCAAGCACTGGGATATCGTGATCCAGGCAATAGCTCATGGTCAGATAATCAGATACATCCCGTTCTGCGTTATGGTCAATTTCCGCCACTATTCCATGCCAGGAGGGCTGTGAAAAGATCAGGGAAGGACTGATATCCTCTCCGCCGGTAAAGATGACCGCGTCTATTTCTCCTATGACCTCAGCTGCATTGGAACCATACCAGGTGTTGATCCGAACCAGTTTCCCGGCTTCTTCGGTCAAGGCTCCCATGGCATTCACGCCTTCTGACAGTTTTCCATTCTCATCATATTCCAGATCAGCAGACCTGACTTGATCCAGAATGACAGGGATACCTCCGACCGCTTCCACTGCTTTTATTACATTTGTGCAGAATTCGTTGTCTGTGTCTGCTCGCCAGGCGATACCGACGATGCGTCCTGAGGAAGAAAGACGGGTAATGTTGCTTTCTCCGAGGGAAGCAAAATTCCCAGATAATGCCAGTGTCAGACATATGATCATTATGACAGCCTTTTTCATTCAGAAAACTTCCTTTCATAGTTAAATGTTCTGAAGAGTATACGATTATGATTCGATGCTGATCATGCAGAATCCTGTAGGCAAAATCCGCCTACGAAAATACCGGCCTTTGCAGACCGGCGTTGTAGCTTAAAATCCTGGTTTTCTGTTTTAAGGGTAGCGATTGATCTTCCGGAATAATCATAAAATCTAGTTGATTCCTTTAACCGCAAGTTGACTGACGATATTTCGAATTTCATCCGGGGTATATCCAGGATAACGTGAAGCGAGATAAGCGGGCAGATTAGCAACCACCCATTCTTTTGCTGCAGTCTTACTCTCGTTCTTCATCTTTGCTTTT
>JAFZKG010000127.1 GCA_017553695.1 Lachnospiraceae bacterium | reverse complement strand
TTTTGTCACCTCTATCACAAAAAAACAGGGGCGGATTCCCGCCCCTGCTTTGACATTCCAACAAATCGAAATTATTTTGCTGTTCCTTTTGCGCCTTCTTCTGCAAGTTTTGCAATGAGATCATCAGCTTCTGCTTTGGTGATGCCTTCTTTGATGATGGAAGGAGCGCTGTCAACCAGCTCTTTTGCTTCTTTCAGTCCAAGACCTGTGTAGTCACGGACGATCTTGATAACTTTAACCTTGTTCGGACCAATCTCTGTTAACTCAACGTCGAATTCGGTCTTCTCTTCTACTTCCTCTGCCGGGCCGGCTGCTGCTGCAACAACAACGCCTGCTGCTGCGCTAACGCCAAACTCTTCTTCACAAGCTTTGACTAATTCGTTTAACTCTAAAACGCTCAGCTCTTTGATTGCTGCGATAAATTCTTCTGTTGTCATCTTTGCCATTTTTATTTCCTCCTCTGATTACTCGGCTGCCGGTGCTTCTGCTACACCTTCTTCTGCCTTAACTTCTTCCTGTGGAGCTGCCTCCGCTGCTGCTTCTGCCGGAGCTTCTGCAGGTGCTTCTTCTGCTTTTGGTTCCTCTGCTGCTTCTGCCGGTGCGCATTCACCTGCTCCGCCATTCTCTGCGATCTGATTCAGAACGCGTGCGAGATTTGCGATCGGTGACTGCATGCTGCCGAACAATCTTCCGAGCAGGATGTCTTTGGATGGGATCTCTGCGATCGCATTGATTCCTGCTGCGTCATAGAACGTTCCCTCGACAACGCCTGCTTTCATCTCCAGGGTCGGTGCCGTCTTTGCAAACTGTGAGATCAGTCTTGCCGGTGCCGTTGCGTCGTCCTTGGAAATGGCGATAGCGGTCGGGCCTTCCAAAAGCTGTGCCAATTCAGCAAATTCAGTGTCTTTGACAGCGAAATTGATCATGGTGTTCTTGTAAACTTTGTAAACGATGCCGGCTTCTCTTAACTGCTTACGAAGTTTCGTATCCTGGTCAACAGTAAGCCCGCGGTAGTTTACGAGAACAGCTGCGCTTGCGCCATTCAAATAATCACTGATTTCTTTGATGATCGGCTGTTTCTGTTCAACTTTTGCCATTTTGCTTCCTCCTTGTTAGAATATCTGCCGATTTTAGAGGAAAATGAAAACCCCTCTTTGCGCAAAGACAAAGAGGGGGTAAGATCATTTCTTAAAATCCTCGGTAGGTAGATTGCTCGTTACGGGTTTGCAAAAATCTGCGTCCCACCTACTGTCTTCGGCAATTTATATATTTACCATATGGCACATGCCGTGTCAACGGTAAATCTCATATGGTTTGCGGCCGGCGCGCCGGCCAATGCTGCCAAATGCCTGATTAAGCGTTCAGCAGTTTTGTGACGTTGATCTTGACGCCAGGGCCCATCGTGGAAGCCACGGTGATGCTCTTCAGGTAGGTTCCCTTCAGAGCTGCCGGACGAGCCTTGATGATGGCATCTGTAAGAGCCTTGAAGTTCTCCTGAAGCTGCTCATTGGAGAAGGATACCTTGCCGATCGGGCAGTGGACGATGTTTGCCTTGTCCAGTCTGTACTCGATCTTACCTGCTTTGATCTCTGCGATTGCCTTCGCAACATCCATGGTAACGGTGCCGGCCTTCGGGTTTGGCATAAGGCCTTTCGGTCCTAAGATCTTACCAAGACGTCCGACAACACCCATCATATCCGGGGTAGCGACAACAACGTCATACTCGAACCAGTTTTCATTCTGGATCTTCGGAATGAGTTCCTCTGCGCCGACGAAATCTGCGCCGGCTTCCATAGCTTCTTTTTCCTTTTCGCCCTTTGCAAATACGAGAACGCGGACCTGCTTGCCGGTTCCGTTCGGAAGTACGACTGCGCCACGGATCTGCTGATCTGCATGACGGCCGTCACAGCCGGTACGGATATGGACTTCTACGGTCTCGTCGAATTTTGCGGTTGCGCTCTTCTGTACAAGATCAAAAGCTTCTGCAACGTCGTACTGGTTCATACGGTCGATTGCTTTTGCTGCTTCCTGATATTTCTTTCCGTGTTTCATCTTTCGACCCTCCTTACTCTTCCACTAATACGCCCATGGAACGGCAGGTTCCGGCGATCATGCTCATTGCTGCTTCCAGGGAAGCTGCATTGAGGTCCGGCATCTTTGTTTCAGCGATCTGCTGAAGATCTGCCTTACTGATCGTTGCGACTTTCTTCCTGTTCGGCTCGCCGGATCCGGACTGGATCTTGCATGCCTTCTTGATCAGGACCGGTGCCGGAGGGGTCTTGGTGATGAACGTGAAACTTCTGTCTGCGTAAACAGTGATTACGACCGGAATGATCATGCCCGGCTGATCTGCTGTTCTTGCATTGAATTCCTTTGTGAACTGCACAATGTTGACGCCGTACTGACCGAGAGCCGGTCCGACTGGCGGTGCAGGTGAAGCTTTACCAGCTTCGATCTGTAACTTAATGTAACCATCGATTTTTTTTGCCATGATAAAAATCTCCCTTTCGTTTGTATTTTCCGGAGTCAAGGTCCTCTCCGGAATCGTTTATGTAAAAACGGAAACCGTTTTCTACATTACATTTTCTTGATGTCCATGAAACTGATGTCGACCGGGGTCTCTCTGCCGAACATATCCACGTTGATCGTAACGGTCTGCCGGTTCTCATTCACAGCGATGACCTTTCCGACCGTGCCTTCCCAGACGCCTGCGATTGCCGTCACCAGATCGCCCACCTCGAAGGATACGATGATCTTCTCACCGGTTGCGATCAGCGGCTTGATCTCCTCTTCGGACAGCGGAACCGGTTTGCTTCCCGGTCCGACGAATCCGGTCACGCCTCTGGTGTTGCGGACAACGTACCAGGTGCTGTCATTCATGATCATATTAATAAGAACATATCCCGGGAACTGCTTCTTCTGGACCTGCTTCCTTGCGCCATTCTTGATCTCGATCACGTCCTGCATCGGCACGATGATCTCAAAGATCTGATCCTGAAGCTTGCGGTTCTCAATGGTCTTCTCGATGTTGGCCTTTACCTTATTCTCATAACCGGAATAGGTATGAACAACATACCAGTTTGCTCCTTCTGCCATACTCAAACTCCTTTACGCAATCAGGCTAAGCAATGCCTGCACACCAGTATCCAAAAGCTTGATCAATACGCCCAGGATAATGGTCACGACAATGATCAAAAGAACCTTCTTGGCGACATCTTTTGTGTCAGGCCAGATGATCTTTTTGAACTCGAGTTTCAGATTCTTGAAGAAGCTGCCCTTTTCTTTATTATTGGAAGAATTCTCTGCCATATGAATTACTTCGTCTCCTTATGCATGGTATGCTTCTTGCAGAACTTGCAATACTTCATCGTTTCCATTCTGTCCGGATGATTCTTTTTCTCTTTTGTTGTGTTGTAGTTTCTCTGCTTGCATTCGGTACATGCTAATGTGATTCTTGTTCTCATTTTTTACTCCTCACAAAAATAGCGGTTTTTTGCTGTATTTACGCGATCTTTTGCTTTGTGGGACCCCGCGTCCGGGGCTAAAAAATTTCAACGTAAAAAAAAGAGCCTTTTGCTCGCCTGCATAATATAGCATAAGGAAAGCAGCTGCGTCAACTGTTTTTTACAGATGCTGTTCCTCTTCCTGTTCTTCACGGATTGCGGTCGTCTGGTCCTGATCGATCCCCTCTGTGTTTTCTTTTTCAAAAAGGATCTTTACAGTCTGGACAATGATCTTGAGATCCAGCCATAGACTGTAGTTCTGGATATAGATCAGATCCATCCGCAGCTTGTTATATGGTGTCGTATTATATTTCCCGTAGACCTGGGCATAACCGGTGAGGCCGCCCTTGACTTTCAGGCGGTAATAGAACTCCGGCACATTTTCCTTATACTGCTTCATGATCTCCGGGCGTTCCGGCCGCGGTCCGACCATGGACATGGAGCCTCCGAAAACGTTGAAGAGCTGCGGAAGTTCATCCAGATGCAGCATGCGGAGCACACGGCCGACACGCGTCACGCGGTCATCCTCTTTCCGGGAAAGCTGCGGTCCCTGTTCCTCGGCATTGACTTTCATGCTGCGGAACTTGATGATACGGAACACTTTGCCGTCGCGGGTGAGACGTTCCTGCCGGTAGAACACCGGACCATGGTCATCCAGTTTGATCAGGATGGCAATGATGATCATAAGCCAGCCGGACAGAATGATCATCAGCCCGGAAACGATGATATCCAGCGTGCGTTTGGTCATCCGCTGGTCAAAGGTCAATCCAAAGTTCTTATTTAAAAGAACCGGCGAGTCAAACACATGCAGTTCTTCGGAACTGCGGATGATGATATCTGTGATCTTCGGCAGCATATAGAGCCGCTTTCCTGCGGCATAGCAATACTTGACCACGTCATTCCGTTCCGTCGCCGGAAGGTCGGAAATGATCACCGCCTCATGCTCCTCGATGATCGCCATGATCTTATTCATGCCTTCATTGATGTTGACGCTCGCGCGGATATGATAGCGGTCGCCCCGTTCGTTCATGCTTTTGATGATATCGTCCGGAGAATAGTCCCCGTAGATCAGGACCATGTCGTGCGGCGGGTAAATACGGTTATTTACAAGCTTCACCAGGAAGACCCACACAATGGTATATGCAGATTCAATCAGGAAAATAATGAGAAGTGGCACGATGCTCGGATAATGCCAACGGATCAGGAGGAGCAACTCGAAATACATCAGCAGATTGACGACAAAGAGCATCGCGATATGCGAGAAGATGGTGTCTACTGTTCTGGCCACCGCCAATTTGAAGATTCCGAACAGTTTTCCGACCAGAAGCATCAGGATCGGATAGATGGCGATCATGGCCCAGTTACCACGACGGAAGAACGGGAGCTCAATTGATTCCTTGTACTGGCTGTTCCAGAGGATTGCAAACAGGACTGTATGTACAGCCAAAAGGATGATCACTTCTGTAAATACGATTAATCGTTTATAAGGCTCCCGGCCTTGTTTATTCGCCATCGGTCTGCTTATTCTCCGTAGCCGTCCGGATTATGGCTCTGCCATCTCCACGTATCCTCGCACATCCTGCTCAGATCGTATTCGGCCGACCAGCCAAGTTCTTCTTTTGCCAGGGACGGATCCGCATAAAGGATATCCACGTCTCCTTCTCTTCTGCCCGCGATCACATAAGGGATCTCTTTTCCGCAGGCTTTTCCGAAAGCTTCTATGATATCAAGGACGCTGTATCCGATACCTGTTCCCAGATTATAGGTCTTGCATCCCACGTTTTTTTCTGTCTCAATCTTTTCAATCGCTTTGATGTGGCCTTTTGCCAGGTCGACCACATGGATATAATCCCGGACGCCGGTACCGTCCGGCGTGTCATAATCATTTCCGAACACGCTGACTTTCTCCAGTTTTCCGACTGCGACCTTTGCGATATAAGGAAGCAGGTTGTTCGGGATGCCGGATGGATCTTCCCCGATGCGGCCGCTCTCATGCGCGCCGATCGGATTGAAATACCGGAGCAGGATCACATTCCAGGACGGATCCGACCGATACAGATCTTTCAGCATATCCTCGATCACCAGCTTCGTCCGTCCATAAGGATTCGTGACACTGGTCGGAAAATCCTCGCGGATCGGAACCGTCTCCGGTTTTCCGTATACGGTTGCGGAAGAGGAAAACACCATGCTCTTGCAGCCCGTCTTTTTCATGACATGCAGGAGCGTCAATGTTCCTCCGATATTATTGTCGAAATATTTCAGCGGGATCTCCACAGATTCACCGACGGCTTTCAGTCCGGCAAAATGGATCACTGCCTCCGGCTGCTCATTTTTGAATACTTCCTCCAGCGTGACATCGTCCCGGATGTCGACCTCATAGAAAGAGACCTTTTTGCCCGTGATCTCTTCCACACGGTCCAACGCTTTCACGGACGCATTGGACAGGTTGTCGACTACTGCCACTTCATGTCCTGCGTTCAAAAGTTCCACAACGGTATGGCTTCCGATATATCCGGCTCCGCCGGTCACTAAAATCTTCATCGTTTAATTCTCTTCGTCTTTCTCACGCGTGATCGATGCCGTAATGGTGATGCTGCTGGTATCGCCATAGATTGAAACACCGTATGGCAGATAGTCTGCCAGATTGACTGTGATCTTGACATCTTCCTTCGCGCCTTCAATATTCAAAAGTTCACCCGGCAGTTCGAGGGCTTCGATTCCCTGGATCACATCTGCCGAACCTTTCAATGTCACGCCGGATTTGGAATAACTGATCCCCTTCAGCACGGATTTTTCATCCGGAGTTCCAATCGGTGTGATCTGGATCGGAACGAGCTTCGTGGTCTCCGTAATGACATTCACACTGACCTGCTCATGATTCAGATAAGTCTCCATATTCTGCTGGACGATCCGCCCATTAAAATCATAGATCGTCGGTTCCAGCTGAAGCTGCACGTCGCCGGTGATCTCTGCCGCGTTTACTTCCACAACAATTTTATCGACCCGGTTGGTGATCGACTCCGGTGCGGTCAGCGTGACCATAGCCGGTGTTGTAGACGCATCTTCCACGATCAGGTTCTCCGGCGTTTCACCTTTGAACACCACTTGCACGTCAAATACTTTTTCCGTCACGTCTTCCAGATTGATGACCATACTCATGGTCTTCTGCGTGATCGTGATGCTGTTTGCATATTTTGCTTTATCCCCGGTCAGCTCGACCTTGATCGGGACAGCATTGGTAAGCGAGAGTTCCGCAAAGTTCGCGACTGCCGAGAAATCTGATGGATTCAGCGTATTGACGATGCTTCGTTTTCCGGATACGACGACTGTCGCGGTCTCTCCGGATTCAACAGTATAAACGTGCGTGCCATCCAGGATACGTGCTTCATTCTCGATCGTGACCGGAATGCTCGTGATGGTACGCGTTGTTTCCTGATCGGTCGTATTGAGGATCACCAGCCAAAGCACAAAAGCAAAGACGACAGCCAGGATCTTAAAACCGATATTATTGACGATCCACTTCTTCAGGAACGCTTTGACCTTGGCCATTGTTCGTCTCTCCTTTCTTGATTTTTGTCAGCAGGCTCTCTTCTGCCGTACCCGTCTGGGCTTCCAGAAGCTGCTGTTTCAGATCACCTAGCTCCATATCCTCAAACATTTTCCCGCGGGCAGTCAGGGAGATCCCTCCGGTCTCCTCCGAAACAACGATCGTAACAGCATCCGATACTTCACTGAGTCCGAGTGCCGCACGATGGCGAGTCCCGTATTTCTTATTCAACGACCGGCTGCTGGACATCGGCAGATAGCAGGTCGCCGCAACGATCCGCTCATCCCGGATGATCACTGCCCCATCATGCAGCGGTGTCTTGTCTTCAAAAATGTTTTCCAAAAGCTGGCTGGAGACCACACTGTCCAGTTCGATACCGGTATGGATGAACTCGTCCAGACCGACATCCATCTCCAGACAGATGAGTGCGCCCGTTTTATCACGGGACAGATCCGAAACCGCTTTCAGGACCTCCTCAATCAGCTTATCCGAGAAGCGCATCTTCTTGGTTCCGTTCGAGAAGAATATGCCATGAAAGATGCTTCGCCGTCCCAGCTGCTCCAGCGCTCGCCTCAGCTCCGGCTGGAAAATGATGATCAGCGCGATCACGCCGACGCTCAATGTTTTCGACGCGATCCAGAGGATCGTATTGAAATTAAAGATCGCGGCGAGAAGGACGATGATCAGAATGATGATGATCCCCTTAAACAATGTCCATGCCCGGGTCTTCCGGAACCAGATCATCAGGTAGTAAAAAAGGATTGCAATGATAATGATCTCGATCACATCGATCACCGTGATCGACGTCAGCGCAAAATACTTATGAAAATAGGAAACGATATTCTGTAAAAAACTCAAAGGATCTTCCTCTTATTGATTCTCTTGACTTGTACTCTTTCTTTTTCAAATGTTGCTTTCGGAACTGCCTTTACATAATAGTTATATTCATCGTCTTCAAATTCGACGGTTTCCGTACGGGAGTAATCCAGCGGATTCCAGATGCCATTGATCAGAAGCGCCAACGCACCGGAAACGAGTCCTCCGATCACAAAGGTCAAAAGTCTCTGCGTCGTCAGGCTATGCAGGGCAAGTTCCACACCAAGCGATAATACGATATAGGCGCCAGTCCCGATGGCGATGGCGATCTCCACGGAATAGTTGTAGTTGATCCTCTTCAGGAAATGCACCAGCATGAACACAACAAACAGTACGGCCATGATCAGCAGGTACTCCTTATTTCGGAAAACACCTTCCACCAGGAGCTCCACTTTGGTAAACTCCAGCGTTCCGGTGGAACTTGCAAAAGTTGCGGCATTCACATCAAGGAACATGATCAGGAAATACAGGATCGACCCGAAGATGATGACGATCACCGAGATCGCCGGTCCAACAAGTGCAAGGATGATCGGGATGAGTGCCTGCAGCCGGATCAGGAACATGATCGGGAGCAGCACTAGTGCCGGTCCATACGTCGGCGCGTACCGGAAGAACAACAGATACATCAGCGCCAGGACGATCAGGAACACGATGCCCAGCGCAGTGGATAACGTGAAAACCTGTGCCACGATATATGCCAGGATGACCGCCATGAGGAACCGCAGCGGGATGAATCCGCATACGATCGACATTCCGGCCACCACCCAGATATTGGACAACACCGCGTTGAAATTAATGCTCCTGCGCAGGATCATCAGGCAGGCAAATGTGATGAGCATCCTTCCGATGCATCCCAGCACCCTGCTATGCTTCAGGTAAATGCTTTCTATTTTATTTCGAAAACTTATCAGTTTGTTCATTCTGTGCTTCTTCGGTATAAATCGTATCCAACCGCTTCAGGTTCAGTCCGTATCGTCTGAGATTTCCCCTGTGCCGGTCATATTTGAGCCGGAACATGTAGAAGGAAAACAGTGAATACAGGGCAACAAATACCACAAACGCGCCGACCAGCAGGAGAACGGTTTTGGTCCCTCCGATCGTGCTGTACAGTATCAGCGGCCAATCCGCATCCAGGCAGAAGATCAGGGCTGCGATCAGCAATGCAGTCAGAACACCAAGCGGCACACTGCTCAGCAGTTTTACCGAAGTATAATCATCTTTTAAATAGCGATTCAGTTTTAAGGTCTCTTTGCCTTCACCGTGCTCATAAAGCGCGATCTTCGACATGATCTCGACTTTTTTGTTATTTAGCATAGATCATTCCAATCAGTTTATTTGAAATGCTGATCGGCAGCAGTTTCATGATCACACAAAATGCTTTGTATTTAAAACCGACTGCGTAGTATGGTTTGACTTTTTTCTTAAACGCGATCTTTGCGATGTATGCGCCAGTCACTTTTGGATCGGTTCCGTTCATTTCATCGTGCTCCATCACGGCCACGCTCTTTGCGATCCGTCCGCCGTACGCGTCATCGCCCTCCAGCGATTTCTTTCTGGCTCCGGTGAATCCGGTCTTTGTATCGCCCGGCAGGATCGCGCACATGGAAATGTTATATGGCGCCACTTCATTCGCCACTGCGCAGGTATATGCGCTGATGGCTGCCTTGCTGGCGGAGTAATAGGTCTGGAACGGAATCGGGATCGGCGCGGCCACACTGCTGATGTTGATGATCCGTCCGCCCCCCGTCTCTCTCATCCTGGAGAGGACCGCTTTGTTCGTATGAACCATGCCGAAGAAATTCACGTCAAGCTGGCTCTTCGCGTCTTCCGTTCTGGTGAACTCCGTTGCTCCGCTGATGCCGAAGCCGGCGCAGTTGACTACGATGTCAATGCGTCCTTCTTTTTCAAATACTTCATCGACTGCCTTTATGACTGCGGCCTCATCGGTCACATCTGCCGTGATATGGTTGAATTCTCCGGTTCCATCGTGGCGGCTCAGCTCATATACGGTGCACCCTTTTTCCTTTAAGCTTCTTGCGGTGCATAATCCGATGCCGGATGACCCGCCGGTAACGATCGCAACTTTTCCCATGGTGTATCCTTTATTGTTTCTTCGCGTGGCTTATTATGTGAGGCTATTTATCTTTCAAACTTCAGCTGAGAAAGGATCTCGCTGTCGTCATGATGCATCACCTTTGCGATGATGTCCGATGCCTCATCGATCAGCGCGTCGGTATGACTTGCCATGAGGCTCGTACGAAGCAGGCACTCGCCCGGTGCACATGCCGGCGGAAGAACAGAATTGACATAGACGCCTTCCTCGTACATATTCTTCTGCTTTACCAATGTGTTCTCTGCGGAGTAGGTGTAGATCGGCACGATCGGTGTCGGTGCTTCAATGATCTCCACGTTCCGCTCTTTCAGGTTGTTGCGGAACCTGGTCGCATTCTGCTGCAGTTTTTCCGGGAGCTCCGGATGAGCTTCCAGATAACGCAGGGCTGCCAATGCCACAGCGGTCTGTGCCGGAGGAATGGATGCCGCAAACATATACGGACGCGCACTGTGCCGCACATAATCCACAACTCTCTCATCTGCTGCCATATATCCGCCCAGGCTGGCCAGTGACTTGGAGAAGGTACCCATATAGATATCGACATCATCTTCCAGACCGAAATAGTTTGCCGTACCTCTGCCGCCTTCGCCAAGGATGCCGAGTCCGTGTGCATCATCGACCATAACTCTTGCGCCATATTTCTTAGCCAGCGCAACGATCTCCGGCAGCTTCGCAATGTCGCCGCCCATGCTGAACACACCATCGGTCACGATCAGCGCGCCAGCCTCTTCCGGAACCGACTGGAGTACGCGCTCCAGATCTTCCATGTCTGCATGTTTATAGCGGGCCATCTTGCCATAGCTGAGACGGCATGCGTCATAGATCGATGCATGATCTTCGCGGTCGACGATAACATAATCGTGACGACCGACCAGACCTGCAATGATACCAAGATTGCTCATGAACCCTGTCGGGAATGTGATGCAGTCTTCCTTGCGCAGGAAGTTCTTCAGTTCATCCTCCAGTTCGTAATGCAGTTGCAGCGTTCCGTTCAGGAAACGGGACCCGGAACATCCGGTGCCGTACTTCTCGATTGTCTTGATCCCCACTTCAATGATCTCCGGTTGTACGGTCAGTCCCAGATAGTTATTCGATCCCAGCATGATCCGGCGCTTGCCTTCCATGATGACTTCCACGTCCTGCCGGCTTTCCAATGCCCGAAAATACGGATATATGCCTGCTTCCTTCAGCAGATCCTGCATTTGCGGTTCAAAGCATTTTTCAAAAATATCTCTCATCTTGGTTCTCCCTTTTTTTAGTATTTTTTCTCTGTATTGGCAGTGTCCGGACACGCAAAAATCTGTTGCAAAGCAACAACAAAAAGACGTCAGGACATATTGACGCAATTTAATTCAATTCATTATACAGGGAAACCCTTTTCGCGTCAACAAAACCGGGGGATGAAACCGCCTTTCCCTGGCGCAAAATGATCACCCGGCTCAGTGTTTTCACCCCTATTGCCCGCGTCCCATGTCAATTCATCCCTATTTGACTCAATCCTCACACAGGGGTGAAAAATTTGACCATAAAACTGCCTGAAACTGCCTGTTTTCATCCTGTACAGGATTATCTGAAAATAGGGGTGAACTTTTTCTTATTTTTTTCACCCCTAACTGGCCATCCGACTCCTACAGGTTGAACCAACAGTCCGGGACATACTCAAATAAAAAGAGGCCTGCCGGACAAGCCTCTTTAAAAATCTATCATCTGGCGCCGCAAAACGATCCGCGGCAATATTATTTCTACTCTTCGATCAGCTCCGGATATTTTTCTTTGGCGAGATCAAAGATGTCCTGATTCACGACGGTCAGATAGAAATCAAGTTCTTCGTATTCAGCTGCGCCCTTGCTGATCTCTTCCACTGCAATGTCCAGGGCTTCTTCCTTCGGATATCCGTAAACGCCCGCGGAGATCAGTGGGAAGGCCACGCTGCGGCAGCCGTGGGTGACGGCAAGTTCCACGGAGCGGGAATAGCAGCTGCGGAGAAGTTCTTCCTCGCCGTGTGCTCCGTCCTGATAGATCGGGCCGACTGCATGGATGACGTAGATGGCATCCAGATCATAACCCCATGTAATGACGGCATCGCCGGTATCGCATCCGCCGATCTCTTCACATGCCTTCGCCAGCTTCGGACCTGCTGCCCGGTGGATTGCCCCGTCTACTCCACCACCGCCTGCAAGCTGTGCATTTGCGGCTGTCACCACTACGTCTACTTCCATCTCTGTGATATCTTCATTTACAATATAAAAACTCATGCCTTCTCCTCCTGTTGTCCATCTCCTGTGATTGCAATCTCTTAACAATCTCGATAACTATTCTTTTCTTATTATATGCGTTTCCCCGTGCAATTCATCAAAATTTTTTTCTTTTTTCTATAACGACTCTGCCGGCGCAAAACCGGTTCCATTTATAATTGTTCTTTTAACACTTCATAGATCTCGTCTGCGGTCGGCGGGCAGCCTTTCACATACACATCAAATCCACTCGTGCAGTTGCCAATCCCCAGCCTGCCTTCTTTTCCGCGCCATCCCTGGCCGATGCAGATCTTCTCCTCCAACTTGCCAAGCAATCCTTCCTGATCCAGCCGGTCCAACGCGTCCATTAACATTCCGTAGCAGGCACTGCAGGATTCCACTTCTTCCACGTTGTAAGAAATATCCAGAATGCGGTGGCTCTTCGGCATGTCCTCGTCGTTAACGCCTTCGACCGTAATGATGTGAGCATGATCAATATCGGTACTGCCGATACCCAGCGCTTCCGCGCGGACGACATATGCCACGTCCATGGTCCGATAACCGAGCAGGCGGCAGACGTAGGAATCCACCAGCACCGGATCCACTGCTGCCATGACGCAGTTCTTCGTCAGCGGATGACCGCCATCTTCAAAATCCGGATCGCCGCAGATGTGGTCGATCACAATGAAGTCCTGTTTCAGACCAGCGTTCAGATGCGCAATCGGGGAGTGCAGACCTTTTACATGGAACAGGCGCTTCTCAGAATTCGGGATGAGGCCTTTCATGTTTTTCAGTGCGCAGGTGATCCGCGTCTGTCCGTGCCCTTTCAACACCGGCACGTTGATCAGAAAATCCACTGCAAACGCGCAGTCGCAGATCCGGATGTTCATGCCCGCGCAGTCCGTCTTTGTCGTGCCTTCCTTCTGCGTATCGATCAGCGGAACTCCGGTCCGCTCGGACAGCTCCTTGTAGCCGCAGTACAGGAATGCTTTTTCGGTTTTATCGCCAACCCAGGAACCCTCCATGATCACTTCGTTTTCATAGCCGTTCTCTTTCAGATATTCGATGATGCCCTCCACCACTTCCGGATGAGTCGTCGCACCGAACTGTGCCGGTGTCGGGTTGACCAGATTCGGCTTGATCCCGATCTTCACGTCCCGGCTGCCGCCGCATTTTTTCTCGATCTCATTTTTCAGATCCGCCCGGAAAAGCAAACGCTTTGTCATCTCTTTGTAATCGGTCCCATATGCTTTTAAGATCTCGTTTCGTTCCATCACTTTGCTCCCTCAAAACAATCCTGTGCCAGTCACGTTCTCCTGTGAAAAAGGCAGCTTTTTCAGCTGCCCAGGATCGTGACGATATTTCCGCTGCGCCGATACTCATTCATATCGATCAGCCGCTGATTCTCGCTGCCCCGGAACTTCAGGGCTAGATTTTTCTGTTCCTGAATAAACGGCCCGTCCACCAGAATGTCAATATAGGATAACAGTTCGTCCGTGTATTCCGTATATTTCTTTCCTCCCGGCTGAAGGTCCTCGAACAGATAGCCGGTGAATGCCCATACATTCTTGCTGGCATGTTTACCACCCCGGGAATCTTCCACATCCGGGAAGCGTTTTTTGAACTCGCGCATAAATGGGATCAGATCCCGCTGATTCTCCTCTTCAAACGGATCGCCGCCCAGAAGAGTCAGCCCCTGGATATAATCCGGCACCAGGCTGGCAAGGACCTCTTCCTGGACTTTTTCATCAAACACCGGACCGTTTTCAAAATTCCAGGTTTCCGGTTGGAAGCACCCTTCACAATGATTCCGGCAGCCCGAAACAAACAGGGTCGTCCTTACGCCCAGCCCGTCTGCGATATCATAAGTTTTTATTTCTGAATAATGCACAATACCCGTCCCTTTACTTTGCGGCGCCTCTTAAAACGCCGCGCTTTTTCAAACTTCAAAAAAAGGACACTCTCTTAATGAGAGTGTCCTAAAATCATACTAAATTTTACTTAGTATTTCAAGCGGGGGTTCCGCGGTTTACAGGTGCAGGACTCTGTCCTTGATCTCCTGTGTCCGGCCCTGGTTCCAAAACTGGGTTCCGATGTATCCACAGGTCCGGCGTGCAACGTTCATCTTGTCCTGATCACGGTTGCCGCAGTTCGGGCACTCCCACACCAGCTTGCCGCTGTCATCGGTCACGATCTGGATCTCTCCGTCGTATCCGCAGACCTGGCAGTAGTCGCTCTTGGTGTTGAGCTCGGCGTACATGATGTTCTCGTAGATGTACTGCATCACGGCGAGGACTGCATCCAGATTATCCTTCATATCCGGAACTTCCACATAGCTGATCGCGCCGCCCGGTGAAAGTGTCTGGAAATCAGATTCGAATTTCAGCTTGTCGAATGCATTGATCTTCTCAGTAACATGTACATGATAACTGTTGGTGATGTAATTCTTGTCTGTCACGCCTTCGATCACGCCAAACCGCTTCTGCAGGCACTTCGCAAATTTGTACGTTGTGGACTCCAATGGTGTGCCGTACAGGGAGAAGTCGATGTTGTTCTCTGCTTTCCACTGTTTGCAGGCATCGTTCAGTCTCTGCATCAGTTTCAGAGCGAATTCCTTGCCGCCTTCGTGTGTATGCGAGCAGCCCTTCATATAGTAGGTGCACTCATACAGTCCTGCATAGCCCAGGGAGATCGTTGAGTAACCGCCGAAGAGAAGCTTGTCGATCGTCTCTCCTTTTTCCAGACGGGCAAGCGCGCCATTCTGCCAGAGGATCGGCGCCACGTCGCTCTTGGTTCCCAGGAGACGTTTATGCCTGCACATCAATGCGCGGTAGCACAGCTCCAGTCTTTCATCCAGGATCTCCCAGAACTTCTGCTCGTCTTTTCCGGAGGAGCAGGCCACGTCTACCAGATTGATCGTGACAACGCCCTGATTGAAACGGCCGTAATACTTCGGCTTGCCGTTTTCGTCGATGTACGGCGTCAGGAAGGAGCGGCAGCCCATGCACGGATAGCAATGGCCTTCACCGTTTGCGTCCACTTTCAGCTTGAGCATCATCTTCTCGGAAATGTAATCCGGGACCATTCTCTTTGCGGTGCACTCTGCTGCCAGTTTCGTCAGCTCATAATACTTCGTGCCTTCGCGGACATTGTCTTCTTCCAGAACGTAGATCAGCTTCGGGAATGCCGGCGTGATGTAAACGCCCTTTTCATTCTTAACGCCCAGGATGCGCTGGCGGAGCGTCTCTTCGATGATCATTGCAAGGTCATCTTTCAGCTGCCCCTCTTCCACTTCGTTCAGATACATGAACACAGTGATGAACGGAGCCTGGCCGTTGGTGGTCATAAGCGTGGTCACCTGATACTGGATGATCTGGATACCCTGTTTGATCTCGTCGCGGACTCTCTGTTCCACGATCTCCTTCAGCATTTCTTCGGTATATTCCATGCCGACCGTATCAAACAGTTCCTTCGTCTTCCGGTAGAATTTTTCACGGCTGACCTGCACGAACGGTGCCAGATGGGACAGAGAGATACTCTGGCCGCCATACTGATTGGAAGCGATCTGCGCGATCGCCTGCGTTGCGATATTGCAGGCCGTCGAAAAACTCTTCGGAGTCTCGATCATCGTTTCGGAAATGACGGTGCCGTTCTGCAGCATGTCTTCCAGATTAACCAGACAGCAGTTATGCATATGCTGTGCATAGTAGTCGGTATCATGGAAATGAATGATGCCCTTTTCATGCGCTTCCACAATATCGGCCGGAAGCAGGAATCTCTTGGTGATATCCTTGCTGACCTCGCCTGCCATATAATCACGCTGGACGGAGTTCACGACCGGATTCTTGTTGGAGTTTTCCTGTTTTGCCTCTTCATTGCTGCAGTCCAGAAGTGAAAGGATCTGCTTATCCGTAGAATTTGCCTTACGGGCAACGGCACGTCTGTAACGATAGGTGATATAATTGCGTGCCACATTGAATGCATTCTGCTCCATGATATGGTTTTCTACCATATCCTGGATCTCCTCCACGCTTGGTGCACGGTCCATCAGCGAACATTCTTCGGTAACGGCATTCACGATCAGGTGGATGGTCAATCCACGCATACGCTCCGTCTCTGCGACAGAATTGTTGGCCTTGATGATGGCCGCTTCTATTTTAGACGCATCAAATTCGACTTCTTCCCCGCTTCTCTTGATGATCTTCATGACTCTCTATCCCTTCCTTTTTTGCGCAAACTACCCACAACATCGCACTCATCCTCTTCTTCGCAATGTTTAATTCCTCAATTTTTGATTGGAAAAAATGGGGTAAAAATTGTCTTTTGCAGATGTAATTATACTATATCTTGTGGTTAAGTCAATAGACAATATCTATATTTTGTGGTTTTTTGAAAAGAATTTTTTCTCTTGTGGTCTATTTTTTCGACAGAAATATGGTCGATTGTCTATTAACAGGAAAAGCGGACAATTTTTCTTATTTTTTGATACAATAGACCCAAATACAAGACCATGATACTGAATCGGAAGGAAAAATGCCATGGATAAATCATATCTGCATGAGAAATTTCAGGAGACCTTCGGTTACGCACCGGCAGACTTTGCAGAGGCGCCTGGACGGGTAGAACTGCTCGGGAACCATACCGACCACCAGAACGGAAAGGTGCTTGCCGCTTCTGTCAGTTTAAAGGCATATGCCGCTTTCGCCCCGCGGTCAGATTCCGATATCATCCTTTATTCAGAAGGGCTTGGAAAAATCGCGGTCTCCGCTCAGGATCTTTCTCCGGATGTCAGCGGGTTCGGCACCTCGGCGGCGCTGATCCGCGGCATGGTCAAAGCATTCCTGAACAAGGCCGGTGCTGCATCTCTCCCTTATGGATTTGATGCCTATGTAAAGTCCGAAGTGCTGACCGGAAGCGGGCTGAGTTCTTCCGCCGCGTTTGAAGTGCTGATCGGCCGGATCCTGAATCGGCTGTATGTGCCGGATGTGACAGCGAAGCCGCTTTCCGATGTCGATGTGGCCCTAGCCGGACAGTATGCGGAAAATATATATTTTGGAAAACCTTGCGGCCTGATGGATCAGATGGCCTGTTCCGTCGGAAAGATCGTATTTATCGATTTTAAGGATCCGAAAGATCCGGTCATCGAGCAGATCACTTTTGATTTCACGGAAGCCGGATATGCGCTCTGCGCGATCGACAGCGGCGCCAGCCACGATAACCTGACGGAAGAATACGCGGCGATCCCGGCGGACATGAAAGCCATTGCACATTATTTCGGAAAAGAAGTGCTGCGGGATGTGAGCGCTTCCCTTCTGACGGATGACATCAGGCTCTTTGTCGGTGAGCAAAAGCTGCGCAGGGCAAAGCATTTCTATGCAGAAGTAGCGCGCGTGGAGAACGCCGTTAAAGCACTGAAAGAAAATGATCTGAAAACCTTTTTTAAAAATGTAACGGCATCCGGCATCTCCTCGCGAGACGTCCTGCAGAACGTAGTCCCGGCATCGGATCCGTCCAACACCAGACTGCTCACAGCCATGGAGACTGCGCGTACGCTTTTGGGAGACGATGGTGCTGTCCGCATCAACGGCGGCGGCTTTGCAGGAACCATCCTGGCATTCGTTCCGTTGGAGCATCTGGATGTTTTCCGGGAAAAGATCGAAGATGCGATCGGGGCCGGATGCTGTCATGTGCTAGAGATCGGGACGTAATGATAGATAGTAAAAAAGCCAGCGGCTGCTGGCTTCTTTAGGAGAAGGTATTTATTTATGGGGTGTAGTAAAACATTTGTATTGGGGGTTGTTTTACGATCCATATAGTACCACCTGTCACTCTGTAAGTGTTCACAAACTTTACAATAAAGAAGGACGATTTTTATGTATTATGCACAAAAATCGTCCTGTTTTTCTATTTTCCGGGATTTTCCCGGTACAGCCTATACGGACATCGGACTGATGACGCCTCCGCCGAATGCAGGTCCGTCATATACATCCGGGCCAGCCGGTCCTTCCGGTTCCGGATCCGGCTCCGGTGCCGGTGCGAACAGTGCTTCGAACTCTTCGCGGTCGATCTTTTCTTTCTGCAGCAGGAGCTGTGCACAGTTTTCAAGCACATCCTGATGCGACAGGATCAGATCTTTCGCCTGTGCGTAGCACTCGTCGATGATCCGCTTCACTTCCTGGTCGATCAATGCGGACGTCTCCTCCGAGAACGCCTTGACCTGACCCCAGTCACGGCCAATGAACACTTCGTCGCCTTCGGACGTGGAGTAGTCGATCGGGCCAAGCAGTTCGCTCATGCCGTACTTCGTGACCATAGCCCGCGCAATATCCGATGCCTGCTTGATATCCTGCGATGCGCCGGTCGTGATATCGTGGAAGATCAGGTCCTCCGCGATCCGTCCGCCAAAGGATACCATGATGTTCTGCAGCATCTTATCCTTGGAATTGAACATCTCGTCTTTTTCCGGAAGCGGCATCGTATAACCGCCGGCCATGCCGGTCGGGATGATCGAGACCATATGCACCGGTCCGACTTCCGGAAGCAAGTGGAATAAGATCGCGTGTCCGGATTCGTGGTATGCCGTGATCTTCCGCTCTTTTTCGGAAATGACACGGCTCTTCTTTTCTTCGCCGATGCCGACCTTTACAAAGGCCTTCTCGATATCTGCCTGTTTGATATATGCCCGGTTCTGTGAAGCTGCGTTGATGGCTGCTTCGTTCATCAGGTTCTCCAGATCCGCGCCGGAGAATCCTGCCGTTGTTCTTGCGACCGTTCCCAGATTGACATCCTCTGCCAGCGGCTTGTTGCGTGCATGGACTTTCAGGATCTCTTCCCTGCCCTGGACATCCGGTTTTCCGACAAAGACTTTCCGGTCAAAACGCCCTGGCCTCAGGATAGCCGGATCAAGAATATCGACACGGTTGGTTGCTGCCATGACAATGATGCCTTCGTTCACGCCGAAGCCGTCCATCTCTACCAGGATCTGGTTCAGGGTCTGCTCTCTTTCATCATGGCCGCCGCCAAGTCCGGATCCTCTCCGTCTTGCCACTGCGTCGATCTCGTTGATGAAGATGATGCATGGCGCATTTTTCTTGGCTTCTCCGAACAGGTCACGGACACGGGATGCGCCGACACCGACAAACATCTCCACGAAGTCCGAACCGGAGATATGGAAGAACGGCACGCCTGCCTCACCAGAGACAGCTCTTGCCAATAATGTTTTACCGGTTCCCGGAGGGCCTACCAAAAGAATACCTTTCGGGATCCTTGCGCCGACTCTCGTATATTTCTGCGGTGCGCGGAGAAAATCCACCACCTCTTCCAGTTCTGCTCTTTCTTCTTTTAATCCTGCAACATCCTTGAATGTTGTTTTATTATCCGGCTTCGCCGTCATCTTCGCGCGGTTCTTGCCGAAGTTCATGACATTGCCGCCCGCGCCTCCGGACCGGCCGGACACGACCATAAAGAAGACGATCATGATCACGAACATGATGACCATCGGCAGGATCGTGGACACGAAGTAGCTGGACCTTGTGACATCATGCAGTGTGTATTCAATATTTTTGTCCTTCAGGAGTTCTGTGATCGTTCCGACGTTTTCCACATAAAGCTGTCTTTTCGAACTGTCGCGGAACGTGACTGTCAGCACGCCGGTCGGAATCTCGCTGTTCTGCTTGATGTCGATCGACTGGACTGCGCCGTCCTGAAGGTCGGTCTGGAATTCACTGTATGTGTAATCATCATTAACGGTCCGGCTGCTGCTCATGATATAAATGAACGCAAACACCGCCGCGATGATGATCACATAGATGAAAATTCCTCTGAATCGTTTACCATCCATTCTGTTTGTTTCCTTTAATCTTTAATTACCCCTATATAAGGAAGGTCTCTGTATTTCTGATTGAAATCCAGTCCCCATCCGACAACAAATTCATCCGGGATCTGGAATCCGATGTAGTCTGCATCCAGGCAGACTTTTCTTCTGGTCGGTTTGTCCAGGAGCACTGCCAGCTCCAGACTTGCCGGATTACGCTCCAGGAGCATTTCTGTCAGCAGATGAAGCGTCTGGCCTGTATCAACGATATCCTCCACGATGATCACGTGGTCTCCTTCAATGGAGCGAGCCAAGTCCTTTGTGATCAGAACACGGCCCGAAGATTCCTTGCCGCTGCCATAACTGGATGCAGCCATGAAATCGATCTCGACCGGAATCGACATCTGCTGTGCCAGCTCGGTCAGGAAAAAGACCGATCCGTTCAGGATGCCCACCAAAAGGACCGGCTGGTCCTTATACTTTTCACTCAATTCTGCCGCCATCTCTTTGATGCGCGCCCGGATATCCTCTTCCGGGATCAACACTTCAATTTTCGTTTCCATCGCTGCCTCCGCTCAACCCAATCAGAAGTGCCAGTTTTGTATCGTCCGTGATCTTATGGTTCTCCCCGATCCGGTAGCCCACGATCCACAGGACATCTTTTTCGTCTTTGATCATGAGAATATCATTTCTCATTTCCTGCGGGATCTTCTCATCAATAAAGAACTTCTTGAGTTTCTTTCTGCCTTCTTTCAGACAGATCACATCCCCCGAAGCCTTCCTCCCCAGAGTAAGATTTCCGCTTATTGTATCATAATCAAATGCTTTCGTATACTCATTTTTTTGGAGGAAAACGCTTCTGTTTTCGTCCGTCACCTGGGCGATCAGAAGAGAAAGGACGGAGCCATCCGCAAGCCGGATCTGCTTCGTATTCTGATACAATTCCTCCAGATCGAGCGGAATCTCCAGAATGGTCTCCGGAGGTTCGTACTCCTCTGCGTCCGGACGGATGGAGATGTCATAATAATTCTTCACTGCGACCAGATCTCCCGGAAGATCGATCTGTTTTCCGGTCTGTTTCTTGCAGAGTGCCAGAAGATCATCCACGTGCACCTTACTGACATCCCGGAGCGTTCCGAGTGCCTTGCCGATTGCCAGATATGCCAGCCGTCCCTGAATGACCGGATCGAGTTGCAGAAGTTTATACGTATTGATGACGGTCTCGTTGTTCCGCTCCGATACCACACTGTTATACGCGTCTTCTGTCAGTCTGCTCAGATAGTCCTCCACTTTCGCCAGTTCTTCCGCGGTTGCCGCGATATGCTCTACCGCCTTTTGATTGACCTGCTCCAATTCCGGAATGATATTATGCCGGATCCGGTTGCGCGCATAGGAAAGATCCAGGTTCGTTTCATCTTCCATATAGCGGAGTTCATTGGAATCCAGAAACTCCATGATCTGCGCGTGCGTGCCTTTGATCAACGGACGGATGACGGTGCAGCCTTCCAGTTCACCAACCTCCTGTATGCCCGTCAATCCCTTCACGCTTGAGCCGCGTGCCAGGTTCAGAAGGATCGTTTCGGCATTATCATCCATATGATGCGCAACTGCGATCACGCCGCCGACTGCCTGCGCCGCCTTCGCGAATGCTTTGTACCGCATGATACGTCCGGTCTCTTCCACACTGAGTCCGGATTTTTTCGCAAGGGCCGGAATGTCGGCTCTCGCAATAATGCACTTGATTTTCAGATAATCGCAGACTTCTTTTACAAATGCCTCGTCCTCGTCTGCTTTCTCTCCTCGGATCTTGTGGTTGAAGTGAACGGCACTGACAGAAAAGCCCACGCGCTTGCTGTACTGATACATGAGAAACAAAAGGCACAGGGAATCCGGTCCGCCGGAAACACCGATGATCACATTATCCCCCCTGCCGATCACTTTCTGTTCATTGGCCCATTGATCGAAGATTTCCTCAATTCTCGTTTCCACTAGTTTTCCTTTCTGAAGATGATCTCATCCGGATATACATATCCAATGGACTTCGCCTTTTCTTCTATATATTTCTGCGTCTGTATATATACCTTCTCTTCCTCCAGTGCCTCCGAGCGCAGCACCTCCTCGGAGAGGAGTTCTGTCAACCGCTCTTTGCGCGCCTTCAGTTCCGTATTCTGTTTTTTCAGATTATAGATCTGCAGTCCGAAAAAAGCGCAGCCGATCACGACGACTGTCAGCACAAGGATCATAAATATGGTGCGTCTGCTTCTTTTCCGTTTCTTCATAACAGGACGTACATTTCTTTCGCGTCATCCTTCCGGATGCTTTCCGCTACAGAAGTCACTTCTGCCTTCACCGTTTTCGTTCCGAAGACAATCTCAATAACGTCTCCGACTTTAATGTCGTAAGACGCTTTCACTACTTTCCCGTTTACGCGGACCCTTCCCGCGTCGCAGGCTTCATTTGCAACGGTTCGTCTCTTAATAAGCCTGGAAACCTTTAAATATTTGTCTATTCTCACCCGTATATTCTACTTTGTTTCTTTTGGGAAATCAAATATTTCACCATAAATTCATACTTTCCACGAAAAAAGTGCTGCCGCACATTCATGCAGCAGCACTTTTTATCACAATAATCTGTTTTGATTAGTTTACAGCATCCTTGAAAGCTTTGCCTGGTTTAAACTTCGGAGTCTTGGAAGCTTTGATCTTCATAGCTTCACCGGTCTGCGGATTGCGGCCTTTGCGAGCTGCTCTCTTGGAAACTTCGAACGTACCAAATCCAACTAACTGAACCTTACGTCCCTTTTTCACTTCAAATTCAACTGTGTCGATGAATGCCTTTAAAGCTGCTTCAGCATCCTTCTTGGAAAGACCTGTCTTCTTAGCCATAGCTTCAACTAATTCAACTTTATTCATTGTGTATCCTCCTCTAAAATATTAATACTCTTTCCTCATACACATATAAGAAAGTCATTAATAGTTATACCCCAAAAATGCTTATTTGTCAACGAAAAACGGGGTTTTCAGCCCCTCGCAACGTTGACATTTCAGGGTCATTAAAATATACTTTTCCTATCGATTTTCTGATTGGAGCGATCTATGCATTTTAGCAAAAAAGACATTTTCGCGATCCCGAACATTCTTACTTATGTAAGAATTCTTTTGGTGCCGGTTTTTGTCATCGTCTATATGCGCGCCGATTCTGTTTCCGCTCACGTCTGGTCGATCGTCATCGTAGCCGTGTCCGCACTCACGGACATCGCAGATGGCGTCATCGCCCGGAAATGTAATATGATCACGGACCTCGGCAAGATCATCGATCCGATCGCGGACAAGGCCATGCAGTTCGCCATGCTGTTCTGCGTTGTCTATAAGTATCATTGGATCGCCGTTCTTCTGGTGATCTACGGAGTGAAAGAGCTGGTTTCCCTTGCTTTCAGCGGGTTCCTCTTTACAAAAGGAAAACATATCAAGGGCGCCATGTGGTGCGGAAAGATCTGCACCGTCATACTATACGGCGTCATGCTGGCGCTGATTGCGTTCCCGAACATCAATTCCCATGTGGTGACCATCCTGATCGGTTTTTCCGCTGCCTTCATGCTGCTGGCCTTCTTTGTTTATATGACGGCTTATCTGCAGCTCTATCTGGAATACCGGAAAGAAAAGCGGGAAGCAAAGGACCTCGCGGAAACAGACGATCCCCAAAAAAAAGAATGAGCAGATGCTCATTCTTCTTTTTTATTCTCAATGATCTTTTACATAAATGCTTTGATCTTCGCGTAGATCCCGTCGGCATCCAGCTGATAGCGTTTCAGCAGATCCTTTGCCGGGCCGGATTCTCCGAAGACATCTTCGATGCCGATCGGCAGGATCTTTGCCGGAGCATTTCTGGCCGTCACTTCGCTGACTGCGCTGAACAGTCCGCCAATGATGGAATGCTCTTCCACCGTGACTCCCTTTCCGGTCTTTGTCAGTGATGCGAGGATCGTTTCCTCATCGATCGGCTTTAACGTATGCACGTTGATCACTTCCGCCTCAATCCCTTCTGCTGCCAGCTTCTCTGCCGCCATCAGGGACTCATAGACTTCCAGACCTGTCGCAAAGATCGTGAGGTCTTTTCCCTCTCTCAGTACGATTGCCTTGCCCGGTTCAAACTGATAGGTCTCCTCGTCGAAAAGTACCGGAACTGCAAGCCGTCCGAAACGCAGATAGACCGGACCTTCAAATTCCGCTGCCCAGGCAACGGCTGCTTTTGCTTCCACATCATCGCACGGATTAACGACCGTCATGTTCGGGATCGAACGCATGAGAGAAAGGTCTTCGCAGCACTGATGGGTCGCGCCGTCTTCTCCGACTGAGATCCCCGCATGTGTTGCCGCCACCTTCACATTCAGTTCCGTATGTGCAATCGTATTCCGCACCTGCTCGAACGCACGGCCTGTCGCGAACATCGCAAAGGAAGAGGCGAACGGCACCTTTCCGCAGGAAGCCAGTCCGGCCGCAATACCCATCATATTTGCCTCGGCGATGCCGCAGTCAATATGGCGTTCCGGGAATACTTTCTTGAAAATCTCTGTCTTTGTGGCGCCGGCCAGATCCGCATCCAGAACCACCAGGTTCGGATTTTTTTTACCCTGCTCCACCAACGCATTACCGTAACTCTCTCTAGTGGCGATCTTTTTCTCGCCCGATAAATCTATTTTGATCGACATAATTCTGCACCTATGTTTTCCAGGTCTTTCATTGCAATTTCAAACTCTTCGTCGTTTGGCGCTTTTCCATGCCAGCCGGCATTGTTTTCCATAAAGGAAACGCCCTTGCCTTTGATGCTCTTCGCGATGACCGCCGTCGGCATCCCCTTGGTTTCTCTTGCTTCCGCGAATGCTTCTGCCAGGGAATGGAAATCATGGGCATCCGCGTGGATCACGTGGAAGTTAAAGGACGCGAATTTTTCCTCCAGCGGATAAGGGGAACACACCTGCGCAATGTCGCCATCGATCTGCAGACCGTTGTTATCCAGAATCACGACCAGGTTATCCAGTTTGCGATGCCCCGCAAACATACAGGCTTCCCAGATCTGTCCTTCCTGGATCTCACCGTCTCCGACAACGGCATAAACACGGTAATCTTTCTGATCCATCTTTCCGGCCAGCGCCATTCCGACTGCTGTAGATAGCCCCTGCCCTAAAGAGCCGGTCGACATGTCCACTCCAGGCAACAGGTTCATATCCGGATGTCCCTGCAGACGGGAGCCGATCTTCCTAAGCGTCAGCAATTCTTCCTTCGGGAAGAATCCTTTTTCCGCAAGTGTCGCGTAAAGCACCGGAGCTGCGTGCCCCTTGGAAAGAACAAGCCGATCCCTCTCTGGATTCGAGGGATCAGCCGGATCTATGTTTTTCATTTCTTCAAAATACAGATATGTCAGGATATCTGCGGAGGAAAGGGATCCGCCAGGGTGGCCGGCTTTTGCCGCATGCACGCTGCGGATGATGCCTTTCCTGATCTCATTGGCATGGATTGCCAGTTCTGTTTCGTTCATGATTTATCCTTTACATGAAGTCTGCTTCATCTAACTGTTTTGCATTTCCTTTATGTTTCTTGCTTCCGAACCGGAACTTTCCGCCGCCCCGTTTGGATGCATTGGCGATCGCGTTATCAATGATGCCTTTGATGTCTTCGTAGCCCAGGCGTGCAGTCGGGATGTTCAGTTCATCGATCTTCGCATGCAGCGCCAGAAGTGCCATGTCACTGACGGTGTAACCCTGCTGCTCCGCGTACTCGCATGCGAGGTCTGCCCACTGGGTCAGGTTCAGTTCCTTCACGCTCAGTCTGGTCTGGAACAGATCCTGAAGAACCGGATGCTTGTTGAGCATGTTGTCGATCGCCAACTGATTGCCTTCCAACGCAACCATGGAGGAAAGATTCTCCGTGCGGAGGATGCGGATCAGGTTTTCGACTGTTTCATCCGACATATAGCCCACGTTTTCGATCAGCAGGTCACTGCCTGCAATCTTCTCGAAGACCTTCGACATGTTCTTACCGTTCAGTGCCTGCGCGTTGACCTTTGCGACACGGCTGTTTCCGCCAATCTCTCTTCCAACCGCCTTGATGACAGCGATCGTCAGGTATGTCTTGCCACTCTTGGTATCGCCGGTCACGATCAGATTGCCACCAGTCGGATCGCCCTGTCTCTTTTTCTCGATCAGACTGTCGATGGCATCCGTGATCCTCTCTTCCATACCGTCGATCAGCAGGAACTCGGAAAGCTCTTCTCTCAGATCTTCCGGCATTTCATAACCGTAATAAGCGCCGCTTTCTGCTTCTTCGTAAGGTTCCTCTTCGTACGGCTCTTCTTCGTAAGTATCCTCTTCCTCATATGATTCGTCGCTGTACTCTGCGTCCTCTTCATATCCGGATTCTTCATCGTAGGACTCTTCGTAGGACTCGTCATATTCTTCCGAATACTCGTCAAACTCTTCTCCGTACGGTTCTTCCTCTCCTACCTCTTCGGAATCGTCATATCCGTCATACTCTTCTTCGTATTCCTCTTCAAACTCTTCCTCAAACTCTTCCGGTTCTGCTTCATACTCATCGTACTCTTCGTTGAATCCGTCCTCTTCTTCGTAAGCTTCCTCGTCCTCGTACTCTTCTTCGTACTCTTCTTCGTAGTCGTCTCCGAAGCCTACTTCATAATCATCACTAAACCGGTATGATTCGCCGTTGGATCCGCCTTCATCATATTCCTCATCGTATTCGTCGAATTCTTCGTATTCGTCTTCATACTCTTCTTCGAACTCTTCCGGTTCTTCATCATAACGCTCTTCAACAAATTCCTCAGATTCCGGTTCTACGAATATTTCTTCACTCTGCTCCCCCTCGATGGACTTGGTCAGAAGCGCCTTGAAATCAAAGCCTTCTTTTCCTTCCGCGCGGGCAGCGTCATATGCCTGCATTGCTTTTTCAAAATCGCTCATGTCCCCGTCTGCCGGCTCTTCCGAAAGCGGTTCTTCATATACAGGCTCTTCATACACCGGTTCTTCAGAGACCGGTTCTTCATAAACAGGAGGGATAAATGATGTCTGGGTGTAAGGTTTCTCCTCATATGCCGGGGTCTCCTCATCCAGTTCACCGAAGGAGCCTGCCAGATCTGTGATCAATGGCGGCTCGCCGTCATCCTCCGCCTCAGCTGCCTGTGGCACAGGTGTGATCAACTCTTCCGGTTCTGCGGCAAATTCTTCTACCGGCATTGCCTTCGTCTCCGGGATGACCGGTTCTTCTTTTACTTCCCGTCTGGAATAGGTCGCAAACATCGAGTCGAGCGTGATCTGCCCGTCAATGTTATCTGCCTCATCCTCAGCAAACAGCGTATTTACGCTGGAATACTTGCTGTTACCCATCGGACGGATGACTTCTGTCTGGACCGGTTTTTCTTTTGCCGGTTCCGGGGTAACCGTAAAGCTCAGTGGGACTTTTTCCTGCTTCGGCATTTCCGGCGCCTTTACTGCCGGCTCCGCCGGGGTCTCCGGTGCTGCTGCCGGTGCTGCAGGAATATCTTCCCGGTTCTTGATCACGGTATCGGCATCTACCGATTCCGGAAGGACCAATGTATCCGGAGCTGCTTCATCTTCCTGCGGAGCAATCGCAAAGAGAATCGGGCCTTCGGAGTCCGGACGCTCTTCTGCGCTTTTCTCTCCGGATGCAGCTTTTGGTTCTAATACAACATCCGGCGCCAGCCTTGGACGTTCATCCTGTGTATCATTGAATGCCGGCGGGAAAACAGAATCAAAATGATTCCAGGACTGGAGCTCATCCGGTTCTTCTTCCCGGACCGGTTCGATCACAGCTGCAATGATCGGATTATCCGATGCCTGCAGCATTTCTTCTTCCGGTGCAGGAACAGCAGGCGCTTCCTCAGGAACTGCTGCCGGTGCAGGCGCTGCCGGTTCTGTGGCCGGTGCTTCCGGAATAACTGTTGCTGCCGCCTCTGCGACCGGTGCAGCCGGTGCCGCTTCCACTGTTGCCTCTGCCGGTGCAGCCGGTGCCGTTTCCACTGCTGCCTCTGCCGGAGCAACCGGGACGACCGGAATCTCTCCCTGTGCGACTTCTTCTAATTCCAGATTCTTTTCTGCTTCTTCCAGTTCTTTTGCAAGCGCTGCCTTAGCAGCCTCTTCTTCTGCCTTCGTTACCACTCTATGCGAACCATAGACCGGTTCTTCAAATTCTGACTTTTGTTCTGTCGGCGGCACATAGCGGTGTGCGCCATAGACCGGCTCCTCAAACTCCTCGGCTGACGGGCTCACATCCTCGGCATTCAGAAGTTCTTCCGGGATCGTCCAGTCATGACTCATATCCTCGAACGTGGTCTTCGGAAGTGTGATCACTTCACCGTTTACTTCATACTGATTCCCTTCCGGTTCCGTCTCTGCATCAAATGAGATCGACTCATCCAACTGTTCATACTTCCGGACGACCGGAACGATCTCGCGGATAACAGGCTCTTTCTTGGCCGGAGCCGGAGTTTCACGGAATACTTCAAAATTCTCAGCTGCGTTCACGAACTCTGCCTGCTCTTTTGCTTCCGCAAGTGCAATGGCATCACCGATCGCCATGTTCTGATCCGGGATGTCATCATCCAATGCTTCCTGAAGGAACGCATCTCCCAGATCCTCCATGGAATAATCATCGGAAAGTTCGTCTTTTTCCTGCGGACTGCTGATCTCGATAAACCCTTCCACCGGAATATCCTGTCCGATGACGCCGGCTGCTGCAGGTTCTTTCTCTTTCGGTGCAGCCTGGGTTACATTTTCGCCCAGTTTCATCTTCAGTGATTCCGCCTTGCGTACATAATCACCATTTGCAAACCAGAGAATGATGTTATCGCAAATCTCCAGGCACTTTTCTTTCTCACGCAGTTTGTAATACAGCGATGCCAGTTCATACATCCACTTCTCATCCACTTCCTTGGAACAGTAGACTGCCAGCACTTTTGCGAGATCTTCTGCTGCTACACCACCGGCTTTTCCGATCTTATATTTCAACAGATATCTGTCATTGTCATGCGGGGCCATCTTGCAGAAATCTTCATAGAATTCCACTGCATCATCTAAGTTGTCCAAGGCGATCGAAAGCTCACTCAATTTGTAAGCCATCTTTCTTCCCATAGGAGTCTTTTCATATGCCATCAGAAGCACATCCCGGGCATCTTCCAGCTGGCCGTTTGCGGCATGCGCATCCGCTACCATTTCCAGCGTCCGGTTATCACCCAGTTTTCTCAGGTTCATCTCCCCGGCATACTCCAGAACTCTGTCAAAGTCTCCTCTTGCGTAGGCTTTCTTGATTTCTCCGATAAGTTCCCTTTGTTCCTGTTTATCCATTTTAAATCTCCACTCTTCCTTCCAGTGCCCGAAGCAGCGTCACCTCGTCAATGCATTCCAGATCCCCTCCGACCGGAACACCGCTGGCGATTCGGCTGACCCGGATCCCTGCAGGTTTTATCAGTTTGCTGATGTACATCGCGGTGGTCTCGCCTTCCAGGCTGGAGTTCGTGGCAATGATCACTTCTTTCACGTCTCCCCTTAAGCGTTCCACCAGCTCTTTTAATTTTATATCAGAGGGTCCGATCCCCAGCATCGGGGATATGGCCCCATGAAGTACATGGTAAACACCATCAAATTTTCCTGTTTTTTCATATGCTGCCAGATCTCTGGAGTTCTCCACGACCATGATGGTGGAATGGTCCCGCTTTGTACTGCGGCAGATCGGACACTCCTCTTCATCTGTAATGGTGCAGCATGTCTTACAGTAGCGGATGTTCCGCTTTGCCTCCAGCAGTGCGCCGGAAAGCGCTTCCACTTCCTCTTCCGGCATGTCAATAATGTGAAATGCCAGTCTCCCGGCTGTCTTCGGTCCGACTCCGGGCAGTTTGGAAAGCTCCGCTATCAGTTTCGACATGGTGTCACTAAAATAGTCCACTTGCTCCACCTAATCCGCCGGTCACTTTGTCCATCCGCTCTTTGGAAAGTTCATCCATCTTCCTCATCGCTTCATTGGCTGCTGCCATGATCAGCTCTTCCAGCATCTCGACATCATCCGGATCAACAGCTTCTTTTTCGATCTTGACTGCCGTGATCTCTTTCTTTCCGGAAACGGTGATCTCAACGACCCCGCCTCCGGCAGAAGCAGTGACCGTCTCTTCCTCCAGCGCTGCCTGTGCCTCTTCCATTTCTTTCTGCATCTTCATGGCTTTCATCTGCAGCTGCTGTAATTGTTTCATGTTCATTCCGCCGCCAAATCCGCCGGAACCTCCACGTCCTTTACCCAATTATACATCCTCCGTTTCAATGGTGATATTGATATTCCCCAGAACCGACATCAGATCGACCTGATTGGCGATCTCCGGTTTCCGGTCTGTTGTGCTGATAAATACGTCCACACAGATTCCTGTGACATTCCGGATCAGCTCCTTCACGTAATCCACTGCGGACTCCTCTTTCAGCTGTTTATATGCCATGTCGGATGCGGCATAGATGGTAATGCCATCCGCCTCTGCCTCCACAGCGGCTTTGCCGAGCGCGATCTTCAGTCTGTGATCCGTGCAGGCGGACAGGATGTCCTGCCATGCGCTGCAGACAGCGGATGCGCCCTCGCCCACCGGCTGCGGCATCACAACTGCCTCCTGCGCTGCAATTTCTGCTGCCGGCTCCGGCTCGTAATAATCTTCTTCATATTCAGGTTCAAAGACCGGCGATGTTCCGATGAACGGATCATCTTCAAAATCCAATGCGGCTGCCACACCGTTCTTCAGTTTTTCTTCCAGCTGCCTTATCCGGTCTGTCAGGGATTCCACATCGGTCTCCATCTGCGGGCGGGCCATCTTGATGACCGCGACCTCCAGCAATATCTGCTTGTTTGCCGAATACCGGATGTCATTCAGCAGCCCCGATAAGATCCGGATATAGCGGAGAAAGGTCTCGCTTTCCGCCAGTTTTGCATCTTCCAGCAACAACGGCATGTTCTCATCGCCCACGCCCATGATCTCGGTATTGATGTCTCCGCTGATGCTGATCAGCAGAAGATTCCTAAGATACTGCACCAGATCCGTGACAAACTGGCTGATATCCTTGCCTGCGTCAATGACGGTTTCAATCTTTCCGATCGCGCCGGCCACATCCGCATTCACGATGGCACGGAACAGACCGGAAAAGATCTCCACATCTGCCACGCCCAGCGTGGTGAGCACGTTTGCATAGGTGAGCTGCTCTCCCAGATTGAACGCAATGCATTTATCCAGGAGACTGATCGCATCCCGCATGGAGCCGTCTGCCGCTTTTGCAATATAGCGGACGGCTTTTTCTTCCGCATCCACGCCTTCGCTTTCCAGCAGGTAGGACAGATTGTCCGCGATGGTATCCACGCTGATCCGCTTGAAATCGTACCGCTGGCATCTGGAAAGGATCGTGACCGGAAGCTTGTATGGCTCGGTCGTCGCCAGAATGAAGATGACATATTCCGGCGGCTCCTCCAACGTCTTCAGGAACGCATTTGCCGCACTTCCGCTCAGCATGTGCGCCTCGTCAATAATATATACTTTGTACCGTCCTTTTGCAGGCGTGTACTGGATCTCCTCGATGACCCGGCGGATATCATCCACACCGGTATTGGACGCGGCGTCGATCTCCACCACATCCATGAAATTCCCCGCCATGATCGCCTGGCAGTTTTCACATTCGTTGCATGGTTCCCCATCCACCGGATGCAGACAATTGACCGCTTTGGCAAAGATCTTGGCTACACTGGTCTTGCCGGTTCCCCTTGTCCCTGTGAACAGATAGGCATGTCCGGCCCGGTTATTTTTGATCTGGTTTGTAAGAGTCAGGACCACGTGATCCTGTCCCTTCACCTGACCAAATGTCTGCGGTCTGAATTTTCTGTACAGGGCCACATACGACATTAATACAAACTCCTACATATACTGCACCAGTTTCAAATCATACTACGAATAATATTAACATATCCGGTGCTTAATAACAATAAAAAGCATGAGAATACTTGACTGACAAAAACGGCTCACTTATAATTCTGATTGGCCGCGCGCCGGGGTCGGCGGAGCGGGTCCGGCGCAACAGAAACCTGCGAACCGTGTCAGGTCGGGAACGAAGCAGCACTAAACAGGACCTTCTGTGTGACGCCGGGTCACCTGCCCCATATGCTGATTCCGGTCGCGGCCGTTTTATTGTCTGAGATCTTTAAAGAAATCCTTCAGGAGCGCCGCGCACTCCTCTTCCAGGACATTTGTCGAAACTTCACACTGATGATTGAATTCTTTCATATGAAGCAGGTCCAGAATGCTTCCGGCACACCCCGCTTTCGGATTCATTGCCCCGATTACGACCTTCCGGATCCGGGACTGCACGATCGCGCCTGCGCACATCTGGCATGGTTCTAAAGTCACATACATCTGTGTATCATCCAGCCGCCAGTCACCCATCTTTTTACAGGCCTTTTTGATGGCTGTGATCTCCGCATGGGCCAGGGCAGTCTTATCCGTCATCCGCCGGTTATATCCCCGGCCGATGATCTCTCCCTGATATACGATCACGCACCCGATCGGCACCTCGTTGATCCGCAGGGCTTTCCGGGCCTCCTTCAGGGCTTCCTTCATATAATATTCATCATTCTTTTCTTTCATGATCGCCATTCCGTAAAAAGGCCGCAAGTATTCGCGGCCTTTTTTGTCTTTTTCATTTTTTGTTTACGGCAGCCTGAAATCACACTCTCTGCTTGTTGTTCCGGCTTCTTTGCCACAGATGGTATTAATAGGTATACCAAAGTCCCTCTTGCTGCAGCCATTCGATGGTTTCCTCGTGCTCCGCATTCGTTGCCGAGAAGTAGAGCTTTCCGTTCTTATCGGAAACAAAGAACAATGCGTCCGTGATCTCCGGGTGAAGTGTTCCTTCGATCGCGGAACGGCTCGGCGCACAGACCGGACCAACCGGGATCACGCCTTCCATGTAAGGCCCACGGGTATTGTAAGGGTTCTCCAGATCCAGATCTTCGCTGTAAAGATTCCGCTCGTGCGGATCCACCTGAATCGCATAGTAGGTTGTGATATCACTTCCCAATGCCATCCCTTCATTCAGTCTGCTGAAGAACACACCGGCAACACCGGCTCTGTCCGAAACAGCCATGGACTCGCCTTCCACAATGGAAGCAATGGTCAGAAGCTCATGAATACTGTATTCGCTGGCCTCCAGCTCTGCTTTATACGCACTCAGGACTTCATCCATCTTATTCAGCATGACGGAAAAGATCTCCTCGACGCTCACATCACGGTTTTCCAATGTGTAGGTATCCGGGAAGAGATAGCCTTCCAGCGGGTAATAGATGCGGGAATCCTTGATAGCGTCTGTCAGGAACCAGTATTTCTCGATCATCCGGTTCAGATAATCCTGATCCTTCAGCAGCGCATACACGTCATCTGCCGAATTACTGGTTGCTTCTGCGATGGCATTCGCAAGCCATGTCATGGTCTTTCCTTCTATATAAGTAAAGGTGATCTCATCTCCGGTGTACGTCTCACCTTTTTCGATCATGGTGATGATCTCTTTCAGGCTCATGTCCGGGGTGACCCCGTACTTGCCTGCCTGCAGAGGTTTCACCTTATTCAACTTTGTATATATGCGGAAAGCCAAAGGGTTCTTGATGATCCCTTCATCGGAAAGCAGTTTTCCGACATCTTTCAAATACAAGCCCTCTCTGATCTCGATCACCTTTTCCTCCGTGAACGAAGAAGACGGTTTCAGATTGGACGAATACCAGCCCAGTCCTGCAACCGCGATCAACAGGATCACAAAGATGATGATCAACGTGATCAGCAGCCCTGATTTTTTCTTTTTCGGTTTTCTGTCTTCTTTTGCACTCATGGCAGCTCCTTTGTTTTACGCTTTTTCAGAAATAAACTGAAATATTATAACACCTATCCATGCCAAAAACAACTTTACCGGAAAAATCCGTTTGCCTTGTCAGAGGTCCTTTTTCTACCTGTTTTTTACACTGTCGAAATTGATCTTTAAAAGCCGGCCGGAACCATCTCTCACATAATCCCGCATGTAGGCGGAATCCTCATTGAACACGCAGGCTGCCGCAATGCGGCCGGCATCCGAACGTCTTCCGTCCAGATAAAGCTCTGCGCCCTGTCCGAGGTAATCCGTCAGTTCATCCTTGAGCGTCATGTAAGAGATATATCTTTCTTTCTCTAAGTCTGTCATATCAGCCTCCTTTCTGTATGATGTTACTCGCGGATCCAGAAGAAAATGCTTTCGTGATAACATTCGTTCCGCGGCCGCACAGGAAAAAAGCCTTTCTGTTTGTGTTGTTACTAAAATAAAATCGGGAATTCAGATCCGTGAACACGGACCCGTAAATCGAAATGAGAAGAGTGTGATTTCCGCTGTTGTTTTCGGAATGCAATACTGCTGTTTTTGCGAAAAACTCTCATTTCCCGTGCGGCATTCAGTATATTATATTTCGTATTGACTTTTCAAGCATTTTCGATTATTTTTTCCTATATGAAGATCGAACGTATCAATGACAATCAGATCAAATGTACATTGACCCGTTCGGATTTGGCGTCCCGTCAAATCCGGATGAGTGAACTTGTCTATGGCAATGAAAAGACCAAGGGACTGTTCCAGGATATGATGGAACAGGCCTCTTCTGAAGTTGGCTTTGAAGCCAGTGATCTGCCTCTGATGATCGAGGCGATCCCGGTCTCCATGGACTGCATCGTTCTGATGATCACGAAGGTGGAGGATCCGGACGAAATGGACGCCAAGTTCTCCAGTTTCACCCGTATGAACGATCTTTTCTCCGATGAAAAAGAGCCGGGAGAAGGTCATGGCCTGATCACCGGATTCAAGGGTGCCCCGAAGAAAGATCATATCGCCGAGATCACCTCTTCCTCTATGGAGAGGCTGTTCTCATTCCCGGATCTGGACACCGTGATCAGCTTTGCTCATCACATCAGCGACATTTATCATGGAGAAAGTACCTTATATAAATGTCCGGATAATAATCGTTACTATCTGCTCCTTTGCAAATCCAGCCATAACATCAAGGAGTTTGGTCTGGTCTGCAATTCAGCATTGGAATATGGCAGCAAGGAACCTTTAACTTTCGCCAGAAGTGCATACCTCGATGAACATTACCAGAAGATCATCATCGGCAATGCAATTCAAAGCCTTGCTTTTGTGTGAATTGACCCGTCCCCTTCAATCTAAATATGCTTTAGATTATTTCTGGCGGGCAGTTATGGCCTGTTTTTTTATACGTATCATTTCATAACAGAGGGAGTGTCCATGGCATCAGAACTGATTCGGTTACAAGATCTGGTCATGGAGTTCGGCAAAGACAGAGTCCTGAACTCCATCAATCTGAGTATTGAAGATAAGAAATTCCTGACCCTGCTGGGCCCCTCCGGCTGCGGAAAAACAACCACGCTCCGGATCATCGCCGGTTTTCAGAAGCCGACTTCCGGGGAAGTGTATTTCGATGGGCAGCCGATCACCAATCTGCCTCCATACAAACGGCAGATCAACACCGTTTTCCAGAACTATGCTCTGTTCCCGCATCTGGATGTCTATGACAACATCGCCTTTGGTCTGCGTATTTCCAAACTCCCGGAAAAGGAGATCGACCGCCGCGTCGGCGAGATGCTCAGTTCCGTTTCCCTCCGGGGATTTGAAAACCGGAAGGTTTCATCTCTTTCCGGCGGGCAGCAGCAGCGTGTCGCCATTGCGAGAGCACTGATCAACCGACCGAAGGTCCTTCTTCTGGATGAGCCACTCGGCGCATTGGATCTTCGTCTGCGTAAAGACATGCAGAATGAACTGAAACAGATTCAGCAGGAGGTCGGCATCACGTTCGTCTATGTCACACATGATCAGGAAGAGGCGCTTTCCATGTCTGACACCGTTGTTGTCATGGATTCCGGAAAGATCCTGCAGATCGGCACTCCGGAAGATATCTATAATGAGCCGGCCAACGCATTCGTCGCCGACTTCATCGGCGAATCCAATATCCTCGACGGCATCATGCTCGAGGATTACAAGGTCCGTTTCTTCGACCGGGATTTCGAGTGCGTGGATACAGGCTTTGAGCCGAATGAACCGGTCGACGTCGTCATCCGTCCGGAAGACATTGACATCGTTCCGGCAGATCCGTCCAAGCTCTGTGGCACAGTAACCAACGTCACCTTCAAGGGCGTGCACTATGATACCATCGTGGATTTCAAAGGATTCAAGTGGCTCATTCAAACCACGGAGTTCCATCCGGAAGGATCTTATATCGGCATTGAGATCGATCCGAACGAGATCCACGTCATGAAACGGAGCGAGTATTCCGGCATGTTCGGTGATTACAGCTCCTACTCCGAAGAGTATTACGATATTACCAACATGGAAGAAGAGGCCGAAGAAGGAGCTGCGGAATAAGATGAAGAGAAGATGGCTGACAGCTCCTTACATCGTATGGATGCTGCTTTTCACATTAATACCGCTTTGCATTGTCATTTATTATGCATTCACGGATTACACGACCGGATCGTTCACGTTTGCCAACATCACCGGCATCCTGGATTACGCTGCGATCTTTCTGCGTTCCATCTGGCTGAGCGTGGCAGCCACTTTGATCTGCCTGATCATCGGTTATCCGGTTGCCTATGCCATTGCGCAGTGCAAACCGCGGACACAGCGATTCCTGCAGCTTTTGATCATGCTGCCGATGTGTATGAGTTTCCTGCTCCGGACGCTCGCATGGGTTGCCCTCCTGGAAGATACCGGTATCATCAATAACCTGGTCACATCACTCGGCCTTTCGCCACTGCCTTTGATCCGGAATTCCGGCGCGGTCATCCTTGGCATGGTATATAACTACCTGCCATACATGATCCTGCCGCTCTACTCCGCCATCTCAAAGATCGATCCGCGGCTTACGGAGGCAGCGGAAGATCTGGGCTGCAATAAGAGCGCCTGCTTCCGCAAGGTGATTCTGCCGCTCTCCATGCCGGGCATTACCGCCGGCATTACCATGGTTTTGTACCGGCCGTTTCCACCTTTTATATTTCCCAGAAACTCGGTTCGCCGGGCACTATCCTGGTCGGCGATATCATAGAATCGCAGTTCAAAGGCGCTTACAATCCGAATCTCGGCGCCGCCATGTCTTTGATCCTGCTGATCCTGATCTTCATCTGCATCGGCATCTCGAACCGGCTGACAAAGAATGGCAACAGTGACGGGGAGGTGAATATCTTATGAGAAAAGCATCCAAGGTCCTCACCGTCATTGTCTTCATCTTTTTATATGTACCGATCATCATCCTGGCGATCGCCTCCTTCAACTCGGGGGCTGACATTGCACTTTTTAAAGGATTCACACTCAGCCGCTACGCAGAACTGTTCCGCGACGCCTCTCTCCTGGAACTGGTCCGGAACTCCTTCATCATTGCGATCCTTTCCACTGTGATCGCTACCATTTTAGGTACAGCCGCTGCTCTCGGGATCACCCGGATGGGCAAAAAGCTTCGCGCGCTGATCCTTGGCATGACCAATATCCCGATGACGAATCCGGATATCGTGACCGGTGTTTCTCTGGCCCTGATGTTTGCCTTTACCGGAACGATCCTGAAGCTCAATTCGATTCTGGGTTTCTGGACCCTTCTGATCGCGCATGTCACCTTCAATCTTCCATATGTGATCCTGAATGTAATGCCGCGGTTTGCACAGATGGACCCGAACCTGACAGATGCCGCTCTGGATCTCGGATGCACACCGGTCAAGGCGTTCTTTAAAGTCACCCTGCATGAACTCATGCCGGGTGTCATTGCCGGCGCGCTGATGAGCTTCACCATGTCTCTGGATGATTTCGTCATTTCCTATTTTGTGACCGGCTCCGGATTTGTCACACTGCCGGTTGAGATCTATAACTACACCAAGAAACCGATCCATCCGAAGGTATACGCGCTATTCACACTGATGTTCCTTGTGCTTCTCCTTCTGATGATCCTCATGAATGTGCTGGAAGCAAGAAAAGGAAATAAGAAAGAAAAGATCCATCTTCCTGGCATGGATTTCGGAGGCAGCGTATGAAACGAGTCTTCCCGATCCTCCTTGCTGTGATCCTGTTTGCGTGTCCCCTGTTTCTTTTCCCGGGGAAAGCGGAAGCTGCCACTGTGACGATCAACGTTTATAACTGGGGGCAGTATCTTTCCGACGGCTCCGATGGCTATATCGATGTGATCGCAGAATTCGAAAAAACCTATCCGGACATCAAAGTCAACTACATGACCTATGACAGCAATGAAACCATGTACACGAAACTGCAGTCAGGCGGCACGACATTTGACGTCATCATCCCGTCCGATTATATGGTCGAAAAACTGATCGCAGATGATATGCTGGAGCCTTTGGATTTTTCGAACATCCCGAATTATCAGTATCTGGACGATAACTTCAAAAACCTGGATTATGACCCGGACAATCTCTACTCTGTGCCTTACAACTGGGGCTATGTCGGGATCATCTATAATTCCAAATATGTGAATGAAGATGATGTCGGCAGCTGGGATCTGCTCTGGAACCGCAATTATGCGGGCAAGATCCTGATGTTCGACAATCCGCGCGATGCCTTTGCGATCGCGGAACTTCTGCTCGGCTACTCCCAGAACACAGAGGATGAGGAAGAATTAGCGGCTGCCGCAGAAAAACTGAAAGAACAGAAAAACCTGGTCCAGGCCTATGTCATGGATCAGATCTTCGATAAACTGGAACGGGAAGAAGCCTGGATCGGCCCTTATTATGCGGGCGATTATCTGCTGATGCTTGAAGAGAACGAGGATCTGGAATTCTGCGTTCCGGAAGAAGGATTCAATATTTTCGTGGATGCCTGCTGTATCCCGAAAGGATGCCAGCATAAGAAAGAGGCGGAAATCTTTATCAACTTCCTCTGTGAACCGGAGATCTGCGGTCAGAACCAGGAATGGATCGGATACGCATCGCCGTTTTCCGAATCAAAGAAATATATGGATGAAGAACTGGTGGAAAGTGAGATCATATATCCTCCGGATAGTTTGCTGGAACAGGGCGAGACTTTCCGGGCCCTGTCCGAAGAAGGCATGCAGAAGATGAACGCACTCTGGCTCTCTGTCAAGACGGACGAAAACGTGCTGGGGAAATATCTGATCTTCACGATTGCGGTACTCGTAGTGGTCGCCATTCTGATCACAGTCTTTCAAGTTCGGAAACACCGTTCCATCAAACGGCGCGGGACTTATTACGAACCAAAGGCCTGAATAAAAAAATAAGACCCGGGAATATCCCGGGTCTGTTCTTGTCGGTTTTTCTTAGACTGCTTTAGCTGCAAGAAAATCATTCATCTTTGCGATGATCGCATCAACATCGGTGCCATGGACTGCACAAGCGTCCTCCAGACTTTCCATCTGTGAAGCAGGGCATCCCAGACAATGCATGCCAGTTTCCAGAAGGATCGGAACGAGTCCTTCGTCCACTCTCAGAATATCACCGATCGTCATGTCTTTTGAAATCTTTGCCATTGATTCTTCCTCCTTCAAATTCCCAAATACATAGGCATTTATATGATCGCTTTCATTATTCAAGTCCGGTATTTTTCAGTTTTTTGATTATAGTATATTCTTTTTTCTTTTTCAATATGATTACCTTTTTTTGTTGCTTTTCACTACTCTTTGTTTCTTTTTGTTGTTTTTTTATTCAATATTGCACAATGCTTTTCTACTTGTATTGGTAAATAAAATATATTAGAATGCAATGAGGCAAAAAAGAAACCAGTAGTTTTAAAGGAGGAAATGTAAATGGCATATGTAATTTCTGACGGCTGCGTATCCTGTGGTGCTTGCGAGAGTGCTTGCCCGGTTGGTGCAATTGCTGAAGGCGACGGAAAATATGAGATTGATGCTAATTCCTGTGTATCCTGTGGTTCATGTGCAGATACCTGCCCGACAGGCTCTATTGCAGAGGAATAATGCTCATCAGATAAAATTTCGTTCGAACGAAAAACAGTCAGGCGTTTGCCTGACTGTTTTTTATGATTGATTATTGGAAGTTTCCGTTATTTGGGTTGCCGCTGCCCGGCTTCAGCATATTAACAAAACGAGTATACTTCGGTTGCCAGGTCAGCTCGATCGTGCCGGTCGGGCCATTTCTCTGTTTTGCGATGATGACCTCGGCTACATTTTTCTTTTCCGTTTCCGGATTGTAATAATCGTCTCTATAGAGGAACATGATGACATCGGCATCCTGCTCGATGGCACCTGACTCACGGATATCTGCCAACATCGGCCGGTGGTCCGTTCTGCTCTCCACCGCACGGTTCAGCTGTGACAATGCAATGACCGGAATATTCAGTTCTCTTGCCAGACTCTTCAGCGCCCGTGATATCTCCGAGATCTCCTGCTGCCGGTTGTCATTTCTGCCGCCGGAAGAAGACATCAACTGAATGTAGTCCACGATGATCAGCTGAATATCCTGTTCCATTTTATATTTCCGGCACTTCGAACGAAGCTCCGTAGCGGAGATACCCGGCGTATCGTCAATGATCAGTTTAGATCCTCCGATCACCTCGGATGCTTCCGCCAGGCTTTCCCAGTCAGTATCATCCAGATTACCGGACCTTATATTCTGCGCGTCAATTTTAGCCTCCATGGCAAACAGACGATTGACAAGCTGCTCCTTGGACATTTCCAGACTGAAGATCGCTGCGGACTGGCCGCGCTTTAAGACCACATGATCCAGGATCGACAGTGAGAACGCCGTCTTGCCCATGGATGGTCTTGCCGCGATCAATATGAAATCAGATGGCTGCAAACCTGCGGTCTTAAAGTCCAGATCTGCAAATCCGGTGGAAAGACCGGTGATATGGCCCTTTGTCTCCGAAGCTTTCTGGATCTTCTTCAATGCCTCGATCACAATCTCGCTGATCGGCTGGTATTCGCGCGAATTCCGGGACTGGATCAGATTGAAGACCTTCTTTTCCGTGGTCTCCAGAATATTGTCCAGGGGATCCGCGGATGCGTAACAGTCTTTGGTGATATCCTCGGAGATCCGGATCAGACGGCGCAGTGTCGCCTTTTCATATACGATCTGCGCATAGTATTTCACGTTAGCTGAAGTCGGCACCGCATCCAGGATATTGCGGATAAATTCCGGACTCTGCATTTCTTCCGGCGCTTCTTTCTCTGTCAACTTTGCGTGAAGCGTCACTACGTCGACTGGCTTATGCTCCGCATAGAGTTCTCGCATAGCATCAAAAAGCATCCCGTTCTGCTTCGCATAAAAATCCTCCGCAGTCAGGATTTCCGTTGCGGTCCCGATCGCATCATTATCCATAAGCATAGAACCGATCACAGACTGCTCGGCTTCCAGATTATGTGGCATGATTCTTTTCAGAAGATTGTCATCCATGCGCGCACCTATTCCTCGATCACATTGACCGTCACATTAGCGGCCACATCTTTATGCAATTTGATCTTCACGGTATGGACGCCGAGTTCCTTGATCGGCTCCTCCAGAACGATCTTCTTTTTGTCGACTTCAAGCTGATGCTGCTCCTGCAGCGCTGCCGCGATTTCTTTCGAGGATACCGAGCCGAACAGCTTGCCGCCTTCGCCCACTTTGATCTTCAAATCTACTGTAACCTGCTCCAGCTTTTTGGAAAGCGCGATCGCATTGTCCAGGTTTTCCTGGGCAATCTTTTCTTCGTTGGCCTTCTGCAGCTTCAGTGTATTCAGATTCGCGGAGGTTGCCTCCACGCCTTTTTTCTTTGGAATGATGAAATTTCTTGCATATCCGTCACTGACGTCGACGATCTGTCCCTTTTTCCCCAGTGACTTCACGTCTTCCAGTAATATGACTTTCATGATAGTACTCCTTCCTCGATCATTTTCCGGATCGTCAGTTTCACCTGTTTCTTCACTTCATCCACAGAGGATCCTGCGATCTGCGCACCAGCGGTATTCAGATGGCCGCCTCCGCCCATTCGCTCCATGATGAGCTGAACGTTGACATTGCCGGTGGATCTTGCGCTGATATAGACTCTGCCGCCGATATCCGCCAAAGCGAAACTGCCCTCGATACCCCGCACATCCAGAAGGTCGTTTGCGACCTGTGCTGCCACAACGGCCGGATTATCCAGATGCTCCGACGGGCATACAACGATTGCAAATTTCCCTTCGACCACTTCGGCTGTCCGTATCGTTTCGGCTTTTGCGATCGCCTCTTCCATGGAATCATTGAACATCATCTTAACCCGGGCAACATCCACACCGTTCTTCCGGAGGAAGGCTGCCGCTTCAAAGGTCCTGACGCCGGTATTCTTGGAGAAATGATTCGTATCGATCAGCATGCCGGCATACAGGCTCTCCGCCTCGATCTTCTTCAGTTTCACATCATCCGCAATATACTGAAGGATCTCCGATACCATCTCTGACGCGGAACTTGCTGTCGGCTCATGATGCAGGAGTGCCAGATTGTCAATCTTATCTCCGCTCTGCAGGTGATGATCGATGATGATAACCGTCTTTGTTTTATAGACCAGTTCCGGACACTCAAAGTAATCCGGCTTATTCACATCTACGACGACCAGTGCCGCGTTGTCATTCACATAATTGCCTGCCTCAGCCGGTGACAGGAAGACTTCTTTGTATTCCGGATCCTCCAAAAAGAATGGAAGGATCGGCTGAATCGAACTGGTTGGCATATCGATCACGATATAGGCGCGTTTGCCAAGCGTTCTCGCTGCGCGGTATATGCCAATAGCTGCGCCAAAACTGTCGATGTCACAGTTCTTGTGACCCATAATGACAACACGGTCCTGATTCACCAGGACTTCCCTGAGCGCCATTGCCTTGATGCGGGCCTTCACGCGGCTGTTTTTTTCGACCTGTTTCGTCTTGCCGCCGTAATAATAGACACGCTCTCCATCCCGGACGACGGCTTGATCGCCGCCACGTCCTAAAGCAAGTTCCAGTGCCAGACGGGCACTTTCATTATTTTTCAGGTAATCCTCGCCGACGCCGATACCAATGCTCAGTGTGACCGGGATGCCGCTGTCAGTCTCAATGCTCTTGACCTCATCCAGCAGATCGAATTTATCCCGCTGGAAGCTGGCCAGATATTTCCGTTTGAAGATCACGAAATACCGGTCTGTCTCCGTCTTCCGGACCACTCCGCCGGTGTTCTGAAAATAGTTGCTGACGGCCCGGTCGATCATTGCAATAATGAAGGACTTCTTTACGTCCGTTTCCTGTTCCAGTGTTTCTTCATAATTATCGATATAGATGGAGCCGATGACCATCTGCTCTTCGATCCCCTTGCGGACCATGTTCACGATTTCCGTCTCGTCAAACAGATAGACCGTATAAACAAACAGTTCTTTTCGCGGCAGTATGATCAGTTTTTCCTCCAGCAGTTCATTGTCCACCAGAAGCTTTTTGATGTGCAGGCGGTAATCACGGTTATCATAAACAACCGAGATGTTCTTTGTAATGCCTTCGAAAACCAGATCCTTTGCTTCCAGTTCATGGAACACATCGCACAGATTATTCGAGCCCGGCGTATCGCTATACAGACGGCTGAAATAATCATTATAAATAAGAATATCTCCCGTCATGTCCGTGATCGCGTATGGAATTGGGAAATCCGAGATCATCTCGCGCTCCAGATTCTCATAATTCCGGGCAAACTTGATAAGACCTTCCGCAAGACGCTTATTTACATAATGGAAGAACAGCACCGTGGCGATGGCCATGGCTACCAGTACCGCAAACGCGATCCCCGCTGCCTTCATGTCAATGAAGAACAGCCCAACGCACAATCCCAGGAACACCACTCCCAGAATAATGGCAAACACGACATATCCCTTTAAGAGATATCCAATCTTTATTTTTTTAGGTTTCTTTTCAGTATTTGTATCCATAATAATTACACGGGCATCCTCTTTTTTTGTTCCACATGGGTCACGAAAATGCCCTCTCCCGGAGGGTTATGAAGAATTATACTACAAATCGGGATTGAAGGAAATCTTTTTCTTCGGCTGCATTTTACTGCAGATATTTCTCCCGATACTCCTGCGTATGCTCGATAAGGCAGATCCGTACGCCATTCGGGTCGGTGATGAAAACCTGTCTGCCGACAGTCGTCGGCGTAATCTCGCTGATCGGTTCGCAGTCTTTTTCTTTCAAGGCCGCGAGAGTCTCATCCAGATTCTCCACATCCGTACCGATCGAATACAGACCACCTTCAAACTGCGGCGCTTCGATCAGCTCTACACATGCCCCGCCCGGGCTTTCCATAATGGTGATCCCGCCAAATGGGAGATCCACATGATACCCCTCTGAAAACCCCAGCACATCTCTGTAAAATGAAACCGATTCTTCCAGATTCTTTACGATCATCGTGGAATATAATACCGATACTTTCATATTAATACCCCCCCTCTGTTAGCATCATAACAGAAAACATTTGGGTTTACAAAAAAACAGCTCCCATACGGGAGCTGTTTCAAATTTGCTGAAATCAGTCTACAGAATAAGGCATTAAGGCGATGTGTCTTGCTCTCTTGATCGCAGTCGTGATCGCTCTCTGATGCTTTGCACAGGTTCCTGTGATTCTTCTCGGGAGGATCTTGCCTCTCTCGGAGATATATCTCTTTAATGTGTTGACATCTTTATAATCGATCTTCTGCGCTTTTTCTCCACAGAAAATGCAGACTTTCTTTCTTCTGCGAATGTTCGGTCTTCTTCTTGGAGCATCGCCTTTATCTTCTTTGTTATATGCCATAATTATTAACCTCCTGAATGCTTCTAATTAAATGGCAAACCCTCGTCTTCTAATCCGTCAGCAATATTCATAAACCCTTCGCCGGCTGCTTCCATCGGGGATGGAGCCGGTGCCGGTGCAGCCTGCTGCTGCGGAGCGGCCTGGTAGTTGGAAT
>JAFZKG010000126.1 GCA_017553695.1 Lachnospiraceae bacterium | reverse complement strand
TTTTATGGATAACTTCAAAAAGCCAAAAGTACAGGTAACTGATGAAGACAAACAGAAAAGTTACTATAAGTACTACGAAAGAGAATTAGCTCAGATCGCTCCAGAAAAGATGGACAAGGTTTTTGGCGCTCCGATGAATCCAGTTGGACAGCTGGCATTTGTTGACAGAGCAAAGATCTTAGAGCCAGGCTTTGATGATGAGATCGGCTATACCAGTGTACCGGACGGAACAGGTTATATCTCTGATAGCACCTTTATTCCAGGCGGCACACCGGAAATGGTTGACTGGTACTTTGCATGGAGAGGTCTTGATCCTCTTCGCTTTGTGATCATCAACCCGGAACTCCACATTCAGGCTCTTTCCATGCAGTCCGTAATCTCAAGAGACCCTGACAGAACGATCCAGGAGAAATACTGGGATACAACACAGGAGATCAAGAGATTAGGCGCAATGGGACCATTCGGACCTCCAAAGGTAGACTACCTCAGCCTGAAGTGCCCATCCAGCGTTGGATTTGACATGAGCAAGATCGGCCCGGATCAGGAGACCAAGACTTTGATCTGCGGACGTAACTTTGCAGATGGCAACCCTCCAAACGCAGCACCGGATTACTTCGTTTGCCATCAGGTAAAAGAAGCAGAAGGCGGCGTTATCGTCAGAACACGTATCTGGTATGGCTGGACAGTCATGTACGGCAACAACTTCAAATCCTTACCAGACGGATTCATTATGCAGCCAATGGTAGCTCAGGAACTGATGCAGCAGAATGCTGTTGAATGGGCTAACGTAGCAGCAATTCTTCCACAGCTCTATGCTGAAGAAAAAGATAATTTATAGGAGGTGAAGTGAGATGTTACATTGCAATAACAAAATTGAATACAATCCTGAAAATTGTGTCGGTTGTCAGTTATGCTACAAAGCTTGCTTCATCGACGTAATCAGATGGGATGCAGAAAAGAAACAGCCTATTTTCAAGTATGTAGACGAGTGTGCACACTGCAGATATTGCCAGGCTATGTGCAAGAAGGGCTGCATTAAGGTAGTTATTGATTATAAGGGCATGAGCTACAGACAGAGCTTTGACATGTACCGCGCACAATAAGGAGGTAATTATGGGACAGAATTTTGAAGAAGTAAGAGACTCTGCTGATATCCTCATCGTTGGTGGTGGTATTGCCGGGCTTACAGCAGCAGTTTCTGCAAAAGAAGCAAACCCTGATGCAAGCGTTATCGTAGTTGAAAAACAGTTCGCTGGCTATGGCGGAAAAGCTAACAAGGGCGGCGGCGTTCTTCAGTACTTTGACCTTGATCACATGAAACCGGAAGATTTCCTTCAGTATCATGTACATGCAGTCGGATGCTATCTTGGTGACCAGGATACCATGTATAAATACGTGGCAATGAACAACCAGATGATCGACCGTATGGAAGGCTGGGGAATCAGCATTCCGAAAATGAAAATGCCAACAGGTCCTATGACCTTCATGTTTGGTATTGACCTTGACAGCTGCATCAAGATGACACAGAACGCAAAGAAACTTGGCGTTAAGATCTATGACAAAGTCGCAATCTCTGACCTTCTGACATATGATGGCAAGATTTCCGGTGCAGTCGGATATGGCCTGTTAGATGGAACGTTCTATGTCTTTGAAGCAAAAGCAGTCATGATGGCTACAGGCAGCCAGAACTACAGAGTTTCCGAAATGTGGAGCAACGGCCGTGGTGATGGTATTGCTGCAGCTTACAGAGCAGGCGCTCAGATGAGAAATGCCGAGTTCGGTAACTTTGGACAGCTGTTCAGAAAAGAAAGCTTCCATGAGTGCGTATTCGGTGAGAACAATATGTACAACAAACTTGGTGAGAACGTAACCAAGAACTTCCGTAGATTCCCAGAGTCCGATATCAGTGCAACCGCTATCCGTGAGTGGTATGAGCAGATGTCTGAAGGCAAGGGACCTATCTACCTGCACATCCCGCAGATGCGTGGTGGCGGCGGCGGAATGATGGGCGAAGGACGTCCATACGGCCAGGCATTCTGGTCCATCCAGGGCGAAGGCGAAGAAGACATGGATAAAGATATGGAAGTTGTTCCGGGCCTTGTTGGTGAGCAGTCACCGATCAGAGTTGACGGCACAATGGCAGCATCCATCCCTGGCCTGTTCGCAGCTGGTGACTCCTGCTACTGCGGCAGCGGCGCTCCTGGCGCTGTTCCGGCACCTCCGGGACGTAACAGAGGTTCGGGTATCCTGAACGCTGTGTTCGCTGGTATCGTTGGCGGCGAGTCCATGGCTGAGTTCGTTAAGACAGCAGAGCAGAACAAGATCTGTGAAGATCAGGTTGCAAAACTGAAAGAAGATGCTTATGCACCACTGAATCGTGAAGAAGGCTGCACCGCAGTGGATGTCATCGATATCGTTCAGGATATTATGTGCCCATGCGAGAACAGTATCATCATGTCTCAGCATCGTCTTGACATCTGCCTGAGAAAACTCGAGAGAGCAAAAGCACTGGTTCCAAAGATGAAAGCAAAAGACATCCACGATATGCTTGACTGCCATGAGGCAGAGGCTATGGTTCTTTCCTGCGAGATGCATCTGAAAGCTTCATCCATGAGACATGAGTCCAGAGGCTGGTTCTTAAGAGAAGACTATCCGCAGATGGATAACGACAACTGGCTGAAGTGGATCATCGTTCAGAACGACAATGGCGAGATGAAACTCACCACAGAGGACGTTCCGATCGAGAAATATCCGGTACAGCCACTGAAGTTCTAATTTAATTTTCGTTCGTTTTACTTTGTTGGGCGGCGCGGGAGAAATCCCGCGTTGCCCGATAAAAAATACAAAAAAAGGAGAAACAAAAATGGGAAACAGATTATGTGATACTTTAGGCATTGAATATCCTGTTATTTCCGGCGCTATGGCATGGACCTCAATGGCTCCATTGGTTGGTGCTGTTTCTAAAGCAGGCGGCCTTGGAACATTAGGCAGCGGATTTATGCCGAAGGAGATCATCCTGATGCAGATGGAGGAAGTCCGTAAGATTACTGACAAGCCTTTCGCTGCAAACCTTTTCCTGGATCCAAGCCCGATGCTGGAAGTTGGCGTTTCGGCTATTCTGGACGGAAAACCGGCAGTTGCTTACATCGACAGCCTGAATCTTCTTCAGTATGACTTCACAAAAGAGTACTATGACAAATTCCACGAGGCTGGAATCAAAGTCGTAGCAAAGATCAATTACCTTGAGGATGCATTGGTAGCTGCAAAAGCTGGCGCTGATGTCATCATCACCAAAGGTTTTGAGGGCGGCGGCCATGTAACGAAGGTCAGTGCACGTGTCCTCCTTGCAGAAGTAGTTGAGAATATTTCCGATATTCCGATCGTTGCTTCCGGCGGTATCGCTACCCCGAGACAGGCAGCAGGTCTTACCGTTCAGGGTGCAGATGGTATCGAAATGGGTACTGCTTTCATGGCTACTCAGGAATGCCCGATCCATCCGAACTGCAAACAGGCTATCGTGGATGCAATCGACAGAGATATCGTTGCCTGCGGACAGTCCACAGGTGAGCCAAGCTGGCAGATCACAAACCCTCTGGCAGAAGAAATGCTCAAGATCGAAGCTGATCTTCCATGGAGTGAGGCAGCTGACAAGATCCGTGAAATGTCCATGGGTTCCCTTCGTGCAGCAGCTATGGAAGGTGACAGAGAAAAAGGTGCTGTCCTTGCTGGACAGGTCGTTGGTCTTATCCATGACATCCCGCCTGTTGCAGACAGAATCGTGAAATTCTGTGACGAGTGGGCAGAGCTTCTGAAGAAAGATTATTCATTATTCTAATTTTCAGATCAGAAACTTTTTCTACGGGATAACACGTTGACAACCAGTGAAGCAAGCATAAAAATACTATAATATATAGGAAAAGCCGGTCTCATGATCATCCACAAGGTGGTTATGAGCGCCGGCTTTGCATGTTTCAGATATGCAAGTCAAGTATAATTTCGTAGAAATTTGACACAAGTTTTTGGTGAATTTTTTTGTGGTAAAAATGCACAAAAGGTAATATAATTACACTTGATATTCATTTCACTTTTAACAAGTGACGGAGGATTATATTTAATATGGGTATCGAAATTACTGAAGAACTGAAGAATCATCCATTATATAAATACTATGAACTGCCGATTAAGCCTGTCCCGGAGGACGTGGCTGCAAAGATCATGTCATTTAAATATGATAATGAAGATGGTCTGAACATCGCAGATATCAACCGTATGTTTGATGATGGATATCTTCCATGTGAGTTTGGCCTGTTCAATTGCCCGGATGGCGGTTCTATCATGGCAAACCTGACCGATATGCCAGGGGTTACACCGGAAATGTTTGACTGGTGGTTTGCATGGCATGGTCTGGATACATTCCGCTATGTCATCTGGGATAAGGATGATCATTATTACTGCCAGAGCCAGAGTGTAGAGAAAAACCTGGATACCAGTCTTTCCATGAAGGAACGTTACTGGGATACCTGGCATGATATCAAAGAAGCACTGGCTGACGGACAGCCGGCGGTCCCGGTCAAACTGCATTTTGTAAATCCTACTGAAGTAGGATTCGATCCGGAAAAATTAAAAGATTTCAAAGGCACGATCGTCTGCACACCTGCACCGGCCATCATGATCCATTTCCTGAGACCGACTGCAACCGGCAGCGAACTCAGAACCCGCTTCTATATGGGCTATATGCCGGATGAGAATGGCAAGCTTGTCCATGCAGAGGGCGGTCCGCAGATGCCGGATGAGATCAAAGAGATGATGGGACGTGCCATGCTGATGCATAACGTGAAAGAGTTTACGCATCTGGCTGAAATCCTTCCGGATCTTTATAACGAATTTAAGGACGACTTCACAGTTGGTCTTAAATAAAAATTAGGGGGCTCACTTTACGAGCAAATAAAAAAGGAGGTAATATTTTTATGGACACATCGGTAAAGAAAGATTCTCTGTACAATTTTGGTTTCAGAGGATGGATCCTTGTCATTTACCAGGCCATTGGATATGCTGTTTATACGGCGTTGACAAACTATCCGTCTAACATCATGTCCCAGTACTACGGCGGTGCAACAACCACCACCCTGATGTCTCTGGTAGGTACACCACTTGGATTCGTCATCAACTACCTGATCCTGGCTCCAAACGTAGGTAAAGTTAAGAGCTGGAAAAAGGTCGCATTGATCTGCTTTATCATCGGTCTGATCGCATCCGTTTCCATCATGGTTATCCCACCAGCAGAAGACACAACCAAGACAAACTGGTTATGGGCATTTGCATATCTGGTAAATAACACATGTATGTCCTACGGCGGATGTTCCTTCACATCGTACATTGTTGGTAACTGGTTCCCGAGGAAGAGAGGTATTGTTATGGGTATTTCCACCATGGCATTCCCGATCGTTACAGGTATCTGCCTGTCCTTCTTCATGACCGTTTACTACGGTGCACTGGGAAGAACCGGAAGCATGGTCAAAGCAAACTTCATCGCTTTCTCACCATGGTGGGCACTGGCTATCATTGGTATCATCCTGTTTGCCATCTTCATCAAGGACTATCCTGAAATGGTTGGATGCTATCGTGATAATGACCCGACCTTCACCAAAGAGCAGGCTATGGAAATGATGATGAAAGAGATCGAGAACAGAAGAAAATCAGTCTGGAAACGTAAAGTTATCTGGGGCTGCATCGACTGGTATCTGATTTCTCTGCCAGCAGGCTGGCTGCTTTCCGCAGCTATGGCATACATGGTACAGGTTATTCCTGTCTTGTATTCCTATGGCCCGGCACTGGATGTGCTGGCTGTTCCTGGATTCGTCCTTATGAGCAGTGGTGCTAATGCCGTTCTGTTCGGACTTGCAATCTTCGCATTGTTCGGCAGCTGGTACTTAGGCGTCATCGACTCCAAATATGGTCCAAAGAACGCAGTCTTTATTACCGGTTTGATCATGCTTGCAGCAGGTATCCTCGGTATGATCCACAACATCATCTGCACGGTTGCTGCTACATGGTTACTGGGTGCATTCATGGGTGCTTCTTCGAACTTCGGTCTGAGCTGCATCGTCCGTTACTGGAGAGGTGAAGACTTCCAGGCAGTTATGACTGGTGGCCCTCCGGTAGGTATGATCGTTTCCGCTCCGCTGTCCTACGTCATGGCAGCACTCGGAAAAGTCAACTACGACTATGCATTCTTACTGATCACGATCCTGGCAGTTGTTATCTGTGTTGCTAACAGATTCTTCAATGAGAGACGTCTGTACGACTATGATAAGAAACTTCGTATCGCTGGCGGTCTTGAGCCTGATAACGTTCTGTATGATCGTATCGGAATGGAGAAACGTCAGAGAGAAGCTATGAAAGCTGCTAAGCACGCAAAATAAAGAATCAGTCAAGTAAATGATTTGATCTTTAACCGCCCCTGTGTGAAAACACAGGGGCGTTCTCTATGAGCATATTTACCACTATTCATTTAAAACAAATTAGGGTATGATAATGGACGATAGATGATTTGTTATAATGAATCGTATTATTTTTATATATTTTAGGAGGGATATATATGGCACAGTTAACAGAAAAAGAAAACTTTATGATGATGTTTGACGGGAAGATCCCGGAGTGGATCCCGCGCCTGATCCTTGGTCCGGTAAAAGATCTGGAAGCAGTTCCGGCTACGGCAGGCATCTTTCCAGGCGTCCTTATGGGATCGCGAATGAAACAGCCTTATAAAGACATCTGGGGTGTAGAGTACATTACGACAAAAGAAGCTGCAGGCGCAATGATCCCGAAAACATGGGATTTCATCCTGGAGGATATTACCAAATGGCGTGACGTGATCAAAGCGCCGTCACTGGAAGGCATTGATTGGGAATCTGCATGTAAACAGGATCTGGAACGTTTCCATACAGATCGTACACAGACGGCACTTTCCATGAATGTGAGCGGGGGCTATTTCCAGTTATTGATGGCTTTTATGGGATTTACAGAAGGCCTGTGCGCACTCTTTGACGAGCCGGAAGCATGCCATGAACTGTTTGAATATCTGGCGGATTTTTACTGCACCGTTATTGAAAATACGATCGATTATTACAAACCGGATATCTTCAATATCACGGATGATACCGCAGCATGGGGCAATCCATTCGTATCTCTGGATATGTTCCGAGAGTATTTCCTGCCGCTGTATGACAGAGAAGCAAAATTTGCCCGTGACCGCGGGATCCCGATCTCTTACCATAACTGTGGAAAGTGTGAGATCTTTATGGAGGATATGTACAATATCGGCGTCCGTTCCTGGAACCCGGCGCAGATCTGCAATGACCTGGATGGCATACAGGAAAAATACGGCAACAGCCTGATCCTGAACGGCTGCTGGGATGTGGAAAAGGTCACAAACCCGAGTATGAGTGATGATGATATTTATGAATACCTGCTTGGGGTTGCCAATGATCGCGCAAAGAACGGCGGATTCTGCTTCCTGGCAACCATCCTCATTCCGGAAGGCGAAGAAGAGAGAATGACCCATGTCAATGATGTTGTCAATAAAGCCATCATAAAGATCGGTCATGAGTTCTACAAATAAGCACAGTCTGAATGACCTTATCGTATTATAAGAATTGAATCATCTCATTCTTTGATGTATGATGTGTACAGAAGAAGAATGAGATGATTTTTCTTTGGGGGATTTCATTAAAACATTGCTGGCATTTATCAGGACTCATGCAGTCCTGATGGTGTTGTGCAGGAGAAAGGAGACTTATTTATGATCAAAAAAGCGACAGTAGAAGGCGGAGTCGTAGTTGGAGCACCGGCTGCGGATCCAAGAATCTTCAGTTTCAAAGGAATTCCTTTTGCAGCACCTCCGGTAGGCGAAAACCGCTGGCGTGCACCGCAGCCTGTAATTCCTTGGGAGGGAGAAAAAGAGTGCTATATCTTCAAACCAATCTCCATGCAGCACATCCCTGGGCTGGATCTGAATAATATTTATTCCCGTGAGTGGAACGTGGATCCGACCATCGCGATGGATGAGGACTGCCTGTACCTGAACGTCTGGACGCCGGCTAAGACAGCTGATGAGAAACTTCCGGTATATGTATGGTATTTCGGCGGCGGTCTGCAGGAAGGCAACCCGGCAGAAATGGAATTTGACGGTGAGCGGCTTGCAAGAAGAGGCATCGTAGTAGTTACCGTAAACTATAGATTGAATGTTTTCGGATTCCTTGCACATCCGGAACTGACCAAAGAAGCACCGGAAGCACCGACGAACTTTGGCCATCTGGATCAGCAGGCAGGAACACGCTGGGTGAAGAGAAACATCGCAGCATTCGGCGGTGATCCGGATAACATCACCATCGGCGGGCAGTCTGCAGGCGGCGGCAGCGTACTTGCACAGCTGATCTCTCCGCAGAATGAAGGGCTGTTCCAAAAAGCTATCATTCTTTCCGGTATCATGTACAGCGTATATCCATCTATGTTTGGCGGAAAGAATTTGGAGCAGGCAGAAAAATTCGGCGAAGAATTCTTCGAGATCTTAGGTGTTAAAACACTGGCGGAAGCAAGAGCACTGGATGCAGTCTATATCAGAGACAAACTGGTTGAGAATCCGAGATTCTTTGGAACCGTTGTTGACGGACAGTTCTCCGTTGGTTCCCATGAATCACAGCTGATGTCCGGTAAATATTGGCATATGCCACTTCTCTTCAGCCGTACTTCATCCGAGTTCATGAATGGCATGGCATCTGAATCTATGGAGCAGTTCAAGGCAGATGCAAAAGAAAGATTCGGCGTTTACTATGATGAGTTCATGAAGATCTGTGGTGAAGACGATCTGGAGAAAGCAAACGCAGCTTCTATGGTTTCCGGAATTGAGATCGGCGCACGTGCTGTCCAGAAGAGAAAAGAAGAACTGGGTATCGACGATCCGGTCTATTATGACGTATTCGATCCGTCCATTCCTGGATGGGATGATCCGAAGACCTTCCATTCATCCGACCTCTGGTTCTGGTTTGAGACGCTGGCAAAATGCTGGAGACCATTCAAGGGATTCCATTTCGACCTGGCCCGTCATATGTGCAACTACATGGCGAACTTCGTAAAAACAGGCGATCCGAATGGCGATGATGCAGACGGAACGCCAATGCCGAGATGGGAGCCATTAAAGAGCGACGCACCGAAGGCAATGTGGTTCAGAGACAGCGGACCGGAGTGCATCGATGATGCTCCGTCACCGATCACGGATGTTGTCATGAAAGCATTCTTCGAGAGAAACAAACTGTAAAGAATATACAAAAAAGATTGATTTTTCAGGCTTTGGCAGCTATGCTGTCAAAGCCTGATCATTTATCAAAAGGAAAAAAGATAATAAGATGAAAAATCCAAAACTTGTGGTATAATAAGACCATCCATAAAGGAGGGAAATAATATGAAGATCTTAACAAAGTTAGCGTTACTTGGCGGTGCAGCTTTTGGCGGATACTATCTGTATAAAAAATATGTCCAGAAACCAGATGGCGAAAAGGCAGAAGATTTATCAGATGCAGGTTTTGATTTCGACGATACCGCTGCAAAAGAAGAATCCTTTGCAGACAAAGTAAAGGCAGCTGCCGGCAGACAGCTGGATCGGATCAAATAATTACAGGGCGTTGGCATGTTCCTGACGATCCTTCATATCGTAACGGGACCGGTGATCGGTGCGGTCATCGGTGCTTTTACGAATTTTATCGCGATCAAAATGCTTTTCCGTCCATTAACGGAAAAAAGGATCGGACGTTTTCGCCTGCCGTTTACTCCCGGGGTCATTCCGAAACATCAGCAGGAACTGGCGGAGGCACTTTCCAGAACGGTCTATCAGAACTTCTTTTCCAATAATGACATTGAAGGGATCTTCATGTCGGAGGAAATGGAAGATACGTTTGTGGAGAAGATCTATACGCTTCTCGGCAGGATCGAACTCGGGAAGATCAGCAATTCACTGGATCCGGAGGCGAAGCAGAAACTCAAAGACTCCTTCTACCAGAAGATTCATAATGTTATCCTTGATTCCGATATCGGGAGCGTCGTGGCAAAACAAACCGAACAGATCATCCGTTCCAAGACGCAGAGCAGTGCTCTTGCCAGTCGTCTTCTGAATGAGAACGTCACGTCTAAACTATCCGCTGTCATTGGCGAAGAGGTAGCCTCTTATGTGAAAGAACATGATCTGGAGATCATGATGCCGATCCTGGAACAGCAGAAGGAGAAACTGAAAGAAGCCAACACCGGAATGATACTGGATGAGATTGGCGCAGACAAAGAAAAAGTCTGTGCCATCTTAAAGGCTGGTTATCGTGATTTCATGCAGAATGCGAAGTCCACGATCGCCGAAACTTTTCATATCAAAGAATTCATCTATCAGAAGATCATGGACCTGAACCCGGCAGATATGGAACGCCTGGTCAACGAGGCGATCAAACGGGAAATGAATTATCTGGTTTATCTGGGAGGGCTTTTGGGCTTTTTGATCGGAATCATTAATATTTTCATTTGATTTTACAATTATTTGTGCACATTCCCTGTTTTTTTGTAATATTTTCGTGATATAATACTAATATGAACAGAAATATGGATTTGGTGCATGGAAGCATCTGGAAAAAATTATTATTATTTGCACTCCCGCTTGCTGCCAGCAGTATGCTGCAGCAGCTTTTTAATTCTGCCGATCTTCTGGTCGTCGGACAGTTCGCGGATTCTAATGCATTGGCGGCTGTCGGCGCCAATAGTGCGATCATCCATCTGCTGGTCAATCTCTTTGTCGGTCTTTCCGGGGGAACGAACGTATTAGTCTCCACCTTTATTGGACAGGGGAATAAAGACGGTGTAAAGAAAACAATCCATACTTCCATCATGGTCGCGGTACTGGGCGGTATCCTTCTGGGCGTTGTCGGTCAGTTTATTGCAAAACCTGTCCTGTCACTCATGAGCACACCGGAGGAGATACTGGATCTGACGGCGCTTTATTTCCGTATTTATTTTGCAGGCATGCCGTTCTTCATGCTGTATAATTTTGTATCGGCTATCTACCGGAGTAAAGGGGATACCCGGACGCCTCTCTATATATTGGCTATTGCCGGCGTTATTAATGTTGGCTTGAATCTGTTTTTTGTGCTCGTCTGTCATCTGAGCGTGGAAGGCGTGGCGATTGCTACCGTAGTCAGCAATATGATCTCTGCTTTCGTCCTGCTTGGCCTGATGATGAAAGATAAGAGTGAACTTGGTTTCCGGTTCAAAGATCTTCAGATCAACGGGCCGATCCTGAAAAGAATGTTTGCGATCGGTATTCCTGGCGGACTGCAGGGCAGTGCATTCAGTATTTCCAATGTTATCATCCAGACTGCCATGAACACACTTGGCCCGGCGGCGATTGCAGCGAATACCGTGGCACAGACTTATGAAAGTTTCTGCTTCTTCTTCTGCGGCGCATTCGGACAGGCGTCGCTGTCTTTCGTCGGACAGAACTACGGAGCAGGCAACTTTCCTCGGTGCAGGGAGACCACCCGGAAAGCTTTAGTCCTTGGTATGGCAAGCGCCATTATCCTGGCATCCATTTTTGCGATCTTCGGGCATTTCTTCTGCCGGCTGTATACACCGGATGAAGAAGTCATCCGGCTGGCAATGTATCGGCTCCGGATCGCATCGATCTTCTGTTTCCTGAACGGAACAGATCAGGTATTCAGCGGAGCCTTGCGGGTATATGGGCATACAGTATTGCCAGCGGTTATTTCTATTGTTACTATTTGTGGTACCAGGCTTGCGATGATCTATACGATCTTCCGGGCTATGCCATCGTATCCGTTGCTGGTTGCAATGTATCCGATCAGTTGGGCATTGTCTAATATCGCGATCCTGATTGCATATTCTATCATTCTAAAGAAAATGAAGCAGACGATCAATGAAGGAGGAACTATATGAACAGAATCATCACAATAGGCCGTGAATTCGGTTCCGGCGGAAGGGAAATGGGCGTCCGTCTGGCCAACGAACTCGGATTTGACTATTATGACAAAGAGATCATCACCGGAATTGTCAACCATACGGAATATACGGAAGGCTATATCAGGGAAGTTGTGGAAGGGAATGTCCGTAAGATCCTCCCGATGACGATCGGAAGATCACTGGACGTGGACGTGGATTATCACATCCGCCAGATGCAGGATATCGCAAAAGCACAGACCGAAGTCATCAAAGAGATGGCGGAAAAATCGGAATGTGTCATTGTCGGAAGATGCGCGGATTTCATTCTGGAAGAAGAGAATGAAAAAGGAAATATTCAGCTGTTCAAACTGTTTATTCATGCCAGCATGGAAAGCCGTGTCCGCAGATGTATGGAGCGGCGGACCGAAGCGGAAGCCGGCATGACGGAAAAAGACATGGAAAAACAGATCCGCAGGATCGACAAAGAAAGAGCAAATTATTATACCAACTATACGCTACGCAAATGGGGCGCAAAAGAAAACTACGATATCTGTTTCAATACGTCCAATATGGTGATCAAAGACATGATCCCATATATTGCAAGACTGTTCTAGTACATTAATCACTTCATTCAATTATTGAATTATCAGCCTCTTGAAATAACCTTTTAAGAGGCTGATAATATTTACAAAGTATCGTTTTGTGTTTTTGAAGAAGGTTTGAAAAATGAAAAAAGCTAAGAAAATGACGGAAGGGGCGCCATGGAAGCTGATCCTTATGTTCGCCCTTCCGCTGATGGCTGGACATGCACTCCAGCAGTTATACAATACTGTCGACAGTATTGTTGTTGGTAATTTTGTTTCTCCTGAAGCGCTGGGCGCGGTAGGAACCTGTGCATCCCTGGTCATGCTGTTCCTGTGTTTTGCAGTCGGTATGTCCACCGGAAGCGCGATCGTGATCTCGCAATATTATGGAGCGAGCCGTTATGAAGACATGCGTCGCGCTGTCTCCACCTGTATGATCATGATGGTGGGCCTGGGTCTGGTCCTGACAGTAATCGGAGAGTTTACTGCAGATGTTCTGCTGAAATACGTCCTGAATGTTCCGGAAATCTATCTGCAGGATGCTTCCACCTACTTCCGGATCTTTGTGATCGGCCTTTCCTCTCAGTTCCTGTACAATATCTGTGCTGCGATCCTCAGGTCTTTCGGTGATTCAAAAGCAACACTTTATTTCCTGCTTGTTTCCTCAGTCAGCAATATCGCACTCGATCTTCTGTTTGTCATCGCATTCCATTGGGACGTTGCAGGTGTTGCGATCGCAACTGTTATCGCGCATATTCTTTCCGCGGTAGCTGCCGTGATCTATATGTTTAAAAAATATGAGATGCTGAGGTTTAAAAAAGGAGAATTCCGATTCCATAAGGAGTCCGCAAAGATTGCTTTGAAGATGGCGCTGCCGACGACACTTCAGCAGTGTATCATGTCCTTTGGTTCTCTGGCATTGCAAAGATTGGTCAATACCTTTGATATGACCACACCGGGCCTTCTTCCGGGCTATACAGCAGGACAGAGACTGGAAACATTCCTGATGATCCCTGCATTCTGCATCAACTCGACAATGGCAACTTATACTGGCCAGAACGTCGGGGCAGGAAAACTCGATCGTATTAAGAGCGGAAGAACGGCAGCCCGCATCATCTGCATTTCCATTCAGGTGGGAGTCGGACTGATCGCTTTCTTCCTCCGCGAGCCGCTGATCCATCTGTTCGGCGTCAGCGGACAATCAGAAGCATATGGTATCGAATATCTGGTCACGATGATACCGTGTGTCCTGATCTTCGCCCTGAATATGTCCACGATCGGTACGCTGCAGGGTTCCGGTGATGTTATGTTTACCACCTTTGCATCGATCAGTGGATTCATCCTGCGTGTTGTCCTGGCATATGTCCTCGGCTTGTTCACACCACTTGGATACCGGATGATCTGGCTGAATCTGCCAATGGGATGGATCTACAGTACGGTGATCTGCGCAATCAGATTTTATAGCGGGAAATGGAAGACGAAGGGCATTGTGCATCATGATCCGCCGGAGTCTCCGGAAGAAGCCTGATGCTGATCCGTTAATAATTTCGAAATATTTTTTTAATAAACACGTAATTGATTATTACGTGTTTATTTTTTATAATAATGATGTATTCATCCTCGATCACTTGTAAGCCTCCCAGCGACATGTGATTTTCTCGATGAAGAATACACGCACCGGAAACAATCACATATCGCATTTTTTGGCAGGAGCGCTCATTTTTGCAGCGTTCATTCTTGCGTTTATCTTTATCCCAACTAACACAAAAGCAGAAGAGCAGGCTGGCTATGTAAATGCCAGTGAATTAAACGTGCGGACTGCTCCGGGAACATCCTCCCGGATCGTCGGCCAGCTTTCCTATACCGATGTTACGATCCTTGGTTCTGAAAAGGACGCAAACGGAGATCTCTGGTACAAGATCAAATACGCTGGTGGCGAATATTATGTTTACGCAGCCTATGTCACGATCAAGAACGAAGATGCTCCGGCGGATACCAATACCACAACCACCGACACAGATACGCAAAGTTACGGCACCTTTGAGGAGCAGCTGGCGTCTTTCCCTGTCACCTACCAGAGCCTGATCAAGAAAATCCACAAGAGTTATCCAAATTATATTTTTGAAGCCAATTACTTTGACATCCGTTATGATGACGCGGTCTATCAGGAGACCTTGAATCACCGCAAACTGGTCAATATATATTCTGATGGGATCTCCTGGAGATCTTTGGACAGTGGCTGTTACAACTGGTCGACCGGAAAATGGAATACATATTCCGGAGACTGGACAGATGCAGGAATCGATGTGATCGAGTATTACATGGATCCAAGGAACTTCCTCAACACCAATAATATGTACATCTTTGCACAGCAGACATATACAGGTGCAGAGACCAGGGAAGGAGTCGAAACGATCGTAGCGAATTCCTTCCTTGCCGGATCATATACCGATTCAACTGGTACCCATAGTTATGTTGACACGATCATGGAAGCCGCAAAGGAATCCAAAGTGAGCCCATACGTGATCGCAGCGACCATCCGGGCAGAACAGCCGACATACGGCGATTCCCCGCTGATCGATGGCAGCTATGGCTATTACAACTTCTTTAATTTCGGCGCGAGCGGCGCAGATGTTGTCGGTAATGGAATCAGTTATGCAAAAGGACAGGGATGGGATACCGTCTACAAATCGATCGTCGGCGGTGCCAAAGGATACTATAACGGATATCTCAAATGGGGACAGGATACCTATTTCTATAAAGACTATAATCTGCCGAATCAGGATTTTGGTCATCAATATGCGCAGAGTGTTTATGACCAGATTGGAAATGCAGCATTTCTGAGGAATGCCATCAGTTCTGATAAAAACGCAGTAGTCGTTTTGCGGATCCCGGTGTATTCCGATATGCCTGCAGAGGCTCCGGGATACCCGGAAGAGAACAATCACCTGAATGCGCGCTATCAGAATGGCGGTACTGTGATCCCGCGGACTACAACAACTATTTCTGAACCAGGTAATTCCGGAAGCAGCAATTCTAACCAGGCTGATGTGCCGACTCCTGCTTCCACGACAGATAACGGAAGTTCTTCTGACAAAGTTTCCGGAAACACGACTTCCGATGCCGGCAACAGTTCGAAATCCGATAATTCGCAATCCGGCACTTCCAAGACAAGCAGCAGTTCAGGAGGTGGCGGCTCCGGATCCGACTCGGGTGGAGGAGGTTCCGGAAACAGTTCCGGCTCGGACGGCAAGAAGAGCGAAGAACCTGCTTCACCGAAATACAGCGTCGGTGACGCAAATGGAGATGGCAAGATCTCGGCTTTGGATTATGTAACCGTAAAGAATCATATTGTTGGAACAAAGACAATTACGGACAAGGACAAACTGAAAGCGGCTGACGCGAATGAAGACGGCAAGATATCAGCATTGGATTATGTCCGGATCAAAAACATGATAATGGGGAACTGACATGAAACTCATTAAAAAAATTGCATGCATAACAGCAGTCATCGTTCTTCTGGCCGTTTTTTGGCCGGGAAAAGCATATGCCGAAGGAGGGGCTTATGTCTCCGACACGTACCTGGAGATCGAACTGGGGGATACGGTTTATATTTCTATCGGTACGGATAATGCGGCAGGAACTTATTCGGTCACTTCATACGGCAGTGTCATGGCCAATGATTCCGGCTGGGTAGATGATGATAGTCCAGTGACGATTGGCATTTACGCGGCCAGTGTTGGCGACGGCAGCGTTACTATTGAGTTTCCAGATCTCGCAACTTATGACGAAGAAGACCGGAGTGGTACGGAATTTACCGTTACGGTATACGTTTATGAGCCGGATGGCGGATATGACGGGGATTACGGAAAAGGCGGAAATGAAGAACCGCAGGATCCGGAACCTGTTGTGGAACAACCAACGGAAAAACTTGGTGTATGGGTCGATGACCAGCCTTATTCGGTCATGACGGATCTTAGCGAAGTGGAGATTCCGAAAGGATTCACGGTTACGGACGGGACCTATGACGGAGAAGCAGTAAAAACGCTGACATGTGGGAATGATATCGTTCTGTATGCCCTTTGGAACCATTGGGATGGAAGCATCATTTACCGGACATATGATCAGGCTTCAAAATCGTTCAAAGAGCCGGATGCCATCCGCCAGGGAAACAATACTTACTACCTGCTCAAGATCCCGGAAGGAACCGAGATCCCAGAACAATATCAGGAAAAAGAAGTTTCCATCAACGGAACAAACGTGACAGCCCTGATCGACGGAACAGAAGGATATGAGGATTTCTGTTACATTTACGCGATGAATAACGGGAATAAGGGTTTCTATTCCTATGATCAAAAGGAAGGTTCTCTGCAGAGAGTTGTCAGTTTGCGTCAGAAGCAGGAGAACAAAGAGGAACCGGCAAAGACACAGGTCAAAAAGGCATCTGTGACCTCATCCAAAAAGATCTTCCTGATCGCCCTCGGTATTGCGATCATCATCATAATTGTCCTGTTTATCATGCTTCTGTCAGCACGACGGAGAGCAAGAGAACTCGAGGACGATGATTATTAATATTTAGATTACCTCCATAGTGACATTGGACAGTATATCAAAAGGAACTGCGGCTCTTTCCAAAGGGCGGCAGTTCTTTTCCTGTATCTTTCTATTTTTCTTATTTTTTGGTACAATCCAATCAGAAATGAGGGCAGAAAGGACGATGCGATGGATCCGCATATCAGACAATACCGAGAGATGGATCAGCAAGGCGATAACGGGTATGGGACGGATATGGGATCCGACCTGAAAGCAGCACGTCTGTATGATCTGCTGGAGCAAAGAGGCGAATTTGCAGAGCTTGATAAGGCGAAACGGAACGAGCATTACCGAGAATATCTGCTGGAAAACATAGATCAATTGGAAGATGGGTTTTATAACAGTTGATGGAATCGAAATCGAGGTACAGAAAAAACGGGTCCGGAACCTGCATCTGCATGTTAGGGCGGATAGCTCAGTCTATGTAACGATCCCGCGATACACGACCATGAAGGAAGCGGAAAACTTTGCCAGGGCAAATATACCGTGGATCCGGAAACAGCAGGCGAAGACAGCACAGAAGCCGGATAAGGAGGAATACCTGTTAAAAGAGCCGGAACTGAGAAGCCGGATCGAGGTGTTTCTTCCGAAGTGGGAGGAGATCACCGGATTGAAATGCCAAAGCTGGCATCTGCGTTATATGACAAGCCGTTGGGGAAGTTGCATTCCGACAAAAGGAAGGATCTGCTTCAACCTGCAACTGGCAGATAAGAGTGACGGCTGTCTGGAATATGTGATCCTGCATGAGCTCCTGCATCTCCGCTATAAAGGACATGGAGATGATTTCAAACGGGATCTGACAGGTTATATGCCGGAGTGGAAACAATACAACAAGCTGCTGAGGCAGTAGGTGAGGGCGCTATGAAACAATTATGGAAAAAAGGGTTTGTCATTCTTCTCGCGATCATTCTTGCCGCAATGATTTTTGCCGGCTGCGGGAAGAAAGAGGAAGAAGTCATTGTGACAACCGAAGATATGGATTTTGGCCCGGGCGTTAAAGAGAATGTCACGATGGAAGTTGCCAGAGATGATGACCTTCGGAAAATGCTGTTTGCGTTTGACTTGTTCACAGATAACGGCAGAGCAGGAAGCATGGAATTTGACAGCCGCGAGGAAATCTCAGGACGCCGGCTGATGGACTGCATGTTCGGTCAGAAATGCTGCGTAGATTATTCCCTGTATCCGATCCCGCAAGTTACGGACACCGGAACGACCATGTCAGTGCCGGCTGAGTCGGTGAGTTGGGTCGCAACGCATATCTTTCATGTTTCGCAGAACATCGTTGCAGATTATGAACGGACCAGCGCGAACTTCAGCAATGGCAGTTATTCCGGTGCGATCACGCTGGATGAAAACGGGGTTCGCTGGTACTATTCCGACTTTACGATCATTCGCGCGGAGTATGATGGCGATTATTATTTCATCAAATACCGGAGAAACCATGACGATCCGAGGATCGAAGGGACAGCATATCAGCAGATCTATTACGCGGTTATGGCGAAAGAGACTGTAGATGGGAAAGAATACTGGACGTTGTATACACATAGTGCAGACGCTTTTATCCCGGTTGTGAAAGATCCGAACCTGAATCCGGATGAAGTGCTGAATGAAGTGGAGATGATCACCGTGGGCGACAGCAACGTCATCGTCCGCAGCGGACCGTCCAAAGAATATGACCGTGTCACAGTTCTGGCACCGGGCATCCTGGTGTACGCGCTTGGCACAAAAGGCGACTGGACTTACATCCGTTACTTTGATCATTACGGATGGATCTATTCCGAACTTCTGGAAAAAAGATGAGAAAAGCGGCGTTCATGATACTCTGGATCATTCTGGCTGTTGTGTTTGCGCTATACGGATTTTTCATCTATGCGGTTCGTTCCGGGACACGCTTTTATCTGGTCTGGATGTTCATGGGAGTGTTATGCGCATTCTTTGCAATCGCAGCTCGTTTTCACTGGTGGTCACAACTGCCAGGAATCTTGCGGAAGATTTTGATTGTATTGATCATTCTGTTCGGATGCGTCTTCCTGATCGTGGAAGGGTGCGTACTGACCGGGTTTCGGAAAAAAGGAAAAGAACACCTGGATTATGTAGTGGTCCTTGGCGCTCAGGTCCATGCAAGCGGACCGAGTGTCGTATTGCGTTACCGTCTGGATAAAGCAATCGATTATCTGAAAGATAATCCGGATACGATCTGCATTGTTTCCGGCGGTCAGGGGGTTAATGAGCCGTTCACGGAAGCGGAAGGTATGGCCAGATACCTTATTTTCCACGGCGTTCCGGAAGAAAGAATCCTGAAAGAAGAAGCATCTTTAAAAACGATCCAGAATATCCGTTATAGTATGGAATTGATGGACAATACGGATTCAGTCGGAATCATCACCAACAATTTTCATCTCTTCCGCGCGCTTTCCATTGCAAAGAAACAGGGACTGACAAATTGCGTCGGCATTCCGGCAGCGTCCAAAGCAGTATATCTTCCGAACAATATGCTGCGGGAGTTCTTCGGAGTTGTAAAAGACTTCCTGTTCGGGAATCTGTGAGAAATACCAAAGTCTTACAGAAGTGCCATTGATCTTTATAGAAACCAGAGGATATCTCTGTTATAATCATTGACTAAATACAGGTGACATATGACATATCAGGAAACGATTGAAAAAATCAAGCATGCAGATCCGGATATTTCCCGGAAGTGCCGGGAAAACTGGGACCGTGTGGCAAAACCGCTTAACAGTCTGGGCGATTTTGAACTGTTGACGGCAAAGATCGGCGCGGCTTCCGGAACAGAGGATATCTGCATTGATAAAAGGCGCGTGCTTGTTTTCTGCGCCGATAATGGAGTTGTGGAAGAAGGCATCAGCCAGTCTGACCACAGCGTGACGACAGCCGTTGCGAAAGCGCTGGCAGAAGGCACCTCCAATGTGAATATTTTTGCCCGCAATGCAAATGCGGAAGTGGAAGTATACGACGTTGGCATGACAGATGATCTGGATATGGAAGGCCTGATCATCCGAAAATGCGCAAATGGAACAAAAAACCTGGCAAAAGGTCCTGCCATGACAAGAGAGGAACTTCTCTTTGCAATTGAGGCAGGGATCGCTGCTGCCGAAAAAGCAAAAGCGGATGGAATGGACATCGTTGTGATTGGCGAAATGGGGATCGGTAATACCACAACTTCTGCAGCCGTGATCGCGATCCTAACCGGATCAGATCCGGAGATCGTTACCGGCAGAGGGTCCGGACTTTCGGATGAAGGACTCCGCAGAAAAGTAGCGGTCATAAAGGAAAGTATGAGGATCAATCAGCCGGATCCGAAGGATGCGCTGGATGTTCTGGCGAAAACCGGCGGGTTTGATATCGCTGCAATGTGTGGTGTGATCCTTGGCGGCGCTGCCATGCATATGCCTGTCATACTGGATGGTCTTATTTCCTGCGCGGCTGCATGCTGCGCGAAAACAATTTCTCCGGAAACGGTGGATTATATGATCCCTTCACATGTCAGTAATGAACCGGCCGGGAAGACGATCCTGGATCATCTGGGACTTCATGGGCCGATCGATGCACATCTGGCACTTGGTGAAGGAACGGGCGGCGTCATGCTGCTGCCTCTTTTGGATATGGCACTCAGTCTGTATCATGGAACGCATCGTTTTGAAGACATCGGCATTGATGCCTATGTAGAACAATGAAAGTATTTGTTATCGGCGGGAGTGGCAACGGAAAAAGTGCGTTTGCAGAAAAAGTTGCCGCAAAGCTTGGCGGAAAAATGATCTATATCGCGACGATGCCGATCTATTCAGAGGAAGATCTGAAAGTTGTAGAGAGGCATCATAAACTGCGCGCCGGAAGAGGATTTGAAACGTTGGAACGTCCGGAGCGGATCATTGATTTTCCGGATCAACGGGAGACCGTGCTTCTGGAATGCATGTCCACCCATGTGGCGAACGTGATGTTTGGAAGCGGTTTTGAGGAGCTGCAGAATGATCCGGACGTGGATTGGACAAAAGAGATCTGGGCAGAAGTCGAACCGTTTTTTGAAAGGGAAGGAAATACGATCATTGTTTCCGCGGAAGTTGCCAAGGACGGCTTCACCTATGATCCTGCAACAAATAAATACCGGGAGGTCCTGGCATCCATTAATAACAAATTGGCCGAAGCGGCAGATCTGTTTGTAGAAGTCGTTTGTGGTATCCCGGTTGTAATAAAAGGCAGCCTTGATTTTTTGAAAGAGTGAGGGACTTATGCTGAGAAGCCTGATCATTGCATTGCAGACCTATTCCAGGTTACCGATGCCAAACGTTGAGTGGACAGAGAAGGGGATGAAATATGCCATCTGCTTTTTCCCGGTCGTGGGCATCTTTATCGGCGGCTTTGAGATCCTGTGGTTTTATCTGGCAGGGTTATTGCACCTGCCTGCCTTGATCTATGGGGCAGTAGCGGCTGCGATCCCGCTACTCGTTTCCGGCGGGATCCATATGGACGGGTTCTGCGATACCGTGGATGCGCTTTCCTCTCATCAGGATCCGGAACGCATGCTGGAAATATTAAAGGATTCCCATGCAGGCGCCTTCGCCATCATTTTCGGTGGATTATATCTGATCGGCTATTACGCTTCCTGGAGCAGTCTTTCTGCCGTGATCGAGACAAAAAATGGGAGCTGGAGTCTGCTGTTTGCAGTCTGTTTCGGATTTATCCTTTCCCGCGCGCTCAGCGGTCTGGCATTGAATCTTTTCAAAGGTGCCAGAAACAAAGGCATGCTGCAGGGGTTCAAAGACGCGGCTGAAAAAAGAGTCCTGACGGTCACCATGCTGGTCTATTTTGTCATCAGTGCATTTTTCCTTATTTTCTTCGGACGCTGGATCGGCGTGATCATCGTGGGAGCGAATGTACTGCTGTTTTTCTATTATCGTTATTTATCATATAAAAAATTCGGCGGGATCACCGGCGATCTGGCCGGCTGGTTCCTTCAGTTGTCAGAAATTGTGACGATCGGCGCGGCAGCGCTCTTCGGTTTTATTTTGTAGGAGAATCTTGGATGAAGTTATATATCGGCGGATTGGGACACGGCCAGGATGTTCTGGCGGAAAAAGAGACCGGGAAAAAACCGGAGTTATGCACAATGTCGTCGGCGTTTACTGCGCCGGCTATCGATCAGTTTGAAGAGCTGACAAAACAGATCATCCGGGAAGGCGGTGACGCGCAGGCATTTGCAAGAGAACTTCTGGAAAAGAATCCGGATGTGGTTGTGGTCTGCAATGAGATCGGGTACGGCATTCATCCATTGGAACGCGAAGAGAGGCTCTGGAGAGAACAGACTGGACGGGCACTTTGTATTCTTGCGGACGGCGCAGAGTCTGTGACCAGGGTCTGCTGCGGCATTGGACAGAGGATCAAATAATGATAGTCACGATGATCCGACATGGTAAAACACCGGGAAATCTTTTAAAACAATATATTGGCAGAACAGATCAGAGCCTGGCGGAAGAAGGAATCGCGGAATTGCAGGAGATCGCCGCTTCCGATTCTTTTTTGAGCAGGCTGCAGCCGGAAACGGTCACGCGTATTTATGTTTCTCCAATGAAACGCTGTCAGGAATCCGCAACGATCCTGTTTCCTAAGGCGGAACAGATCATCTGCGAAGACCTGCGCGAAATGGATTTCGGCATTTTCGAAGAAAAGAATTATAAAGATCTGGAAGACAGCAGGGAATATGACGAATGGGTGAAATCCTACTGCACGTCCAAAATCCCGGACGGAGAAGACAAGGCAGGATTTTCCAGGAGAAGCTGCGATGCCTTCCTTAAGTGTCTGGAAGATAACGAAGGCAAAGAGGAGATCTGTTTTCTGGTTCATGGCGGCACTATCATGTCAGTGCTGGAAGCATATGGAGAGCCGGAAAAGGAATACTATCAATGGTATGCGGAAAACGGACATGGCTACCGGGCAATCTGGAAAAACGGGAAACTGACACAGGTTGAGCCTGTATGAGTGGACAAAAGGCAGGATAAGAAATGAGTGATCAGAAAAGAGAGATCAATCTGGCAACGATTGATGAAAACGCGATGAGACTGGCAGGTAAATATGATCTGGGAATTGAACTGGATCAGTTCTGTACAGCTATGTATATGGACATGCCTGATTTTCCTGCCTGGAACGCAGACGTAAGCAGATTCCTGCCGCGGGCACGCGTCTTTCACGGACCGTTTAATGAGATCTGCCCATGCGCGATCGATCCGAAGGTAAGAGCGATCTCCATGGAGCGATATAATCAGGCATTTGACCTGATGCAGCACTATGGGCTGAAAAAACTGATCCTCCACGGCGGTTATGTCCCGATGGTGTATTATCCGGAATGGTATATCGAACAGTCGATACTTTTCTGGAAAGAATTTCTGGAAAACAAACCGGAAGATTTTACCCTGTGCCTGGAGAATGTGATGGAACCGGAACCATCCATGCTGGTACAGATCGTGACGGGTGTAGATGATGAACGCTGCCGCCTGTGCCTGGATACCGGACATGCCAATATCAGGAGAGTCAGCACCGTTCCGATCACGGAATGGGCGCGTGAGTTCTCGCCGTATCTCTCTCATGTACATCTGCATAATAATGACGGCGAATGGGACTGGCACAAGAATCTGGGAACAGGCACGATCCCGATGGAAGAAGTTCTGGATATCCTGGATGAACTGGCTCCTTCTGCAAGTTTCACTTTTGAAAACGTCGACGATTCGGAAGAGTCGATCCTGTGGTATCAAAGAAAGTATCAATGAGAGAGATATATAAGGACGAATTCGCCACTTACAATCCCATTACAAATATCATATATTTTCTCGGCGCGATCATACTGGGTATGTTTTTCATCCACCCGGTGTTTGTCGGCGTGTCGATCATCATTGGCTTGATCTATCTTTTCATCCTGAAAAAGAAACGCGCATTGAGAGAGTTGTTATTCATGCTGCTCATGTTTGTAGTCATTTCCGTGATCAATCCGGTTTTTAACCTGCTCGGCGCAACTGTGCTGTTCCGCCTGTTCAACCGGCCGTATACATTGGAGTCACTGATCTACGGCATGACTCTGGGAGGAATGGCAGTTGCCATCCTTTGCTGGTTTGCCTGCTACAATTGCATCATGACCAGTGACAAATTCATTTATATTTTCGGGAAGATCATTCCGTCAGTCTCGCTGATCCTTTCCATGATCTTACGGCTGATCCCGAACCTGACCAAAAAAACAAAACAGATCGCGTCTGCAAGGAGCTGCATCGGCATGGCTGGCGATTCATCCAGTTCGCGGATGGAGAAAGTCCGGAACGGGACGCTGGTCTTATCCACGCTGACCAGCTGGTCGCTGGAAGGCGGCATTATCATGGCAGACAGCATGCGCAGCCGTGGATATGGAAGTGGAAAGCGGACGACGTTTGCAAAATACCGGTTTGATGCCAGAAATCTGGTATTGATCCTGGTTATGGCTTTCCTTCTTACTGTCATCATTTTCTGCGCGGCAAAAGGCGCAACACAGGCAGAATATATTCCGTACCTGATGATGTCCTGGTTCGGGGACATCTATATGTCACTGGGGGTTCTGGCATATGCTGTATTCCTTCTGATCCCGGTATTCTTAGATATTAAGGAGATGATCAAATGGCGCATATTACGATCAAAGATCTGAGTTTTTCCTATCCGGTCGACCCGGACCGGCTGGTTCTGGATCATGTCTCTGTAGATATTGAACAGGGACAATATGTGACGCTGTGCGGAAAAAGCGGATGCGGAAAAACGACGCTTTTGAATCAGCTGAAAACGGTGCTGACCCCGAACGGGAAACGTACCGGTGAAGTTCTGCTGGATGGTGTATCACTGGATCAGATCGATCTAAGGACACAGGCAGCAACGATCGGCTATGTCATGCAGGACCCGGACAGTCAGATCGTAACGGACAAGGTCTGGCATGAACTGGCATTTGGACTGGAAAATCTTGGCTTTGATCAAAGGACCATGCGAACCCGTGTGGCAGAGATGGCCAGTTATTTCGGGATCCAGAGCTGGTTTCATAAAGATGTGGAAGAGTTGTCCGGCGGTCAGAAGCAGCTTTTGAATCTGGCCAGCATTATGGCGATGCAGCCGAATATCCTGATTCTGGATGAACCGACCAGCCAGCTGGATCCGATTGCGGCCAGTGACTTTCTGAATACTGTGCGGAAGATCAATCTGGAACTAGGCACAACGATCATCATTACGGAGCACCGGCTGGAGGATATTTTCCATGCGTCGGACAAAGTCATTGTCATGGAAAAAGGGAAGGTCATCGTGCAGGATGAACCGAAGGCAGTCGGACGGTATCTGAAAGATGAGAACAGTGAAATGTTCGCAGCGCTGCCGGCTCCGGTGCAGATCTATTACGGTGTCGCCAAAGAGGCAGGCTTTGATATGGATGATCTGAAGCGTGTTCCTTTGACGGTACGGGAAGGGCGTACCTGGCTCAGCGAACTGTTTGAAGGGAAGGAGGTTCTTCCTCTGAAAGAGAAAGAAGATGTTCCGGTAAAAGATGTGGAAGAAGATCCGGCAATTTCTCTCAAGGATGTCTGGTTCCGGTATGACAGGGATCTGCCGGACGTTCTGAAAGGCACCACATTTGACGTTGGAAGAGGCAAGATCTTTGCACTGGTCGGCGGAAACGGGACCGGTAAGAGTACGATGCTGAAAGCCATATGCAGAAGTATCCGTCCATACCGGGGCAAGCTCCTGATCGATGGAAAAAAACTGGATTCCTATAAGAGCGGGGATCTGTTTAAAGGTAAACTGGCCATGCTTCCGCAGGACCCGAAAAGCCTGTTCGTGAAGACCACAGTCCGCGAGGAACTGGAAGAGATGCTGGGAACGAAGGAAGCCGCCCGTTATGAAAAAGAAGTGGAAATCAAAGGATTTGAGAATGTCCCTTTGGATGAACGGATCCGTCAGGTCGCGGAGGAATGCGACATCCTGCATCTTTTGAAGTCACATCCCTTCGATCTATCCGGAGGAGAACAGCAGAGGACTGCACTGGCAAAGGTCCTTCTGACAGAGCCAAAGATCCTGCTTCTGGATGAGCCGACGAAAGGCATCGACAACTTTTTCAAGCTGCAGTTTGCAAACATTCTCCGGAAACTGCAGGAAAGGGGTGTTACGATCCTCATGGTCTCCCATGACGTGGAGTTCTGTGCGCGTTACGCGGACCAGGTCGGCATGTTCTTTGACGGAGACGTCATCACGACAAATACACCGGATAAATTCTTCGGCCAGAACAGTTTTTATACCACGGCTGCAAACCGGATGAGCCGGCATCTGTTTACTAATGCGATAACGGATGAAGATGTGATCCAAAGGTGTTTGGAAAATATTCAAAGTTGGAAGTAAGATGAACAAATCGAAAAGAAAAGTGAATATCGCATTCTGGGTCAGCATCGCAGTCATGGCGGTTGCAATTCCTGCTACGGTCTATTTCTCATATCTGCTGGGAGACCGGAATCTTTATATTGCAAGCGTGATCATCATGATCCTGGCGATGGTCCCGTTTTTCGTCAGCTTCGAGGGAAGCAAGCCGGATGCCAGATATCTGGCGATCCTCGCTGTCCTGACGGCTATTGCAGTGATCTCACGTGTGGCATTCATCTGGCTTCCTTCTTTTAAGCCGATGGCGGGCGTTATTATCATGATCGCCATGTCTTTTGGGCCACAGGCCGGATTCATGAGTGGAGCGCTCTCCATGATCGTGAGCAATATCATTTTCGGGCAGGGGCCTTGGACACCATGGCAGATGTTTTGCTACGGGCTGATCGGATTCATTGCCGGATTCCTGGGAAGATCACGCATCCTGAGTGAAAAACACGTGATCAGGACTTCGATCGTCTCGTTTATCCTGGTATTTATATTGAGCGGTCTTGTTTTGGATACCTGCTCTGTATTTTTGATGACGAGTTCGATCAGCTGGCAGTCTGCAATTGCCATCTATCTGGGCGGCATTGTCCCGAACCTGACGAATTCTCTGGCATCTTCGCTCTGTATCTTTTTCCTTCTGAAACCGTTCATGGCGATCCTGAACAGACTGAAGTTGAAGTACGGACTGGAATATTAAATATTTATTACATTTTTGTTGATTATTTCTTTCAAATTCTTAAAAAATTCATAGATTGCTCGGTTGATTTTTATACAGGAAAATAGTAATATTATAACAGCGCTTTACGTGCTGATTTTTGCTGTGAAAACCATAGAAAAATCAGTGCGCGAAGCAGGCGCTTTTACCATAGGAAATTACCTGGCAGGTTATGTCAGGAATTAAAAAAGGAGGAGCTAAGATGGTAAAATTAGACAAGAGTTTTGTAGAAAACATGTATTCAGTTGAAGGCAAAGTCGCACTGGTTACCGGTGCTACCGGCGCTTTCGGACGCGTTGCTGCTAAAGCATATGGATACCTTGGAGCAAAGGTCGCTTTAACAGGACGTAATGAAGCTAAATTACAGGAATTAGCAGATGAATTCAAGGCTGAAGGCATTGAATGCGCAATCTTCGCAGCTGATCCTGCAAAAGAAGAAGACGTACAGAAACTGATCGAGGATGTTGTTGCAACATACGGCAGAATCGATATCCTTGCAATTGCTCATGGTTTCAACAAACCACAGAATATCTTAGAGCAGAGTGTAGCTGATTGGCAGTACATCATGGATGCAGACTGCAAATCCGTTTACATTGTTCTGAAATATGTTTCCGAGCAGATGGTAAAACAGCTGAATGGTGAGAAGCCGGCATCCGGACAGGGCGGCAAGATCGTTGTTGTTACTTCTCAGCGTTCCAAGAGAGGTATGGCAGGCTACACCGGATATTGTACATCCAAGGGTGGCGCAGACATGATGATCGCATGTGCAGCATGTGACCTTTCCGCTCCTTATGGCATCAATATCAATGCACTTTGCCCAACCGTATTCCGTTCCGAATTAACAGAGTGGATGTTCGATCCGGAATCCGCAGTTTACAAGAACTTCCTGAACAGAGAGCCGATCGGACGTCTTGCAGAGCCGGATGATTTCGTCGGATATCTGATCTTCCTTTCCTCAAATGCATCCAACTTCATCACCGGTTCCGCATGTGACTGCTCCGGTGGATACCTGGTAGTCTAATTGATACCTGGAACAGCATTGACCGAGTGAAAAAAAGGAGATTATGTAATGGAAAAAGTTAAAAATGTCGTTATCTGCGGCGCAGGTATGATGGGTAACATGATCGGTCTGGTTTTCTCCAGCTGCCCGGATTTCAATATCACAATCTGGAACAGAAGAGAAAAACCATGCAAAGAAGTCATCCAGGCAGCTCTTGAGCAGCTTCGCGACAAAGACATCATCACAGATGAAGAGATCAAAGAGCGCTTAGACCGTATTTCCTTCGTATTCCCGGACAAAGGTCAGGAATTCAAAGAGGCTGACATGGTTATCGAGTGTGTAGCAGAAGAAATGGAAACCAAGCAGAATCTGTTCGCAGAACTGGAAGGCATCTGCCGCGATGATTGCATCTTCGCAACGAACACTTCCGTTATGAGCCCGACAGAGATCGCTTCCAAGTGCGTACATAAAGAAAGAGTCGTCGGAACCCACTTCTGGAATCCGGGACATCTGATCCCACTGGTAGAAGTTGTCAAGACAGCTGATACAACGGAAGAAGTGATGCAGTTAACGATCGACGCACTGACCAGAGCAGGAAAGAAGCCTATTTACTGCAAGAAGGACGTTCCTGGATTCGTCGCAAACAGAATGCAGCATGCTCTTTGGAGAGAGGCTATCTACATTGTTCAGGAAGGCATTGCAGATCCGAAGACCGTTGACGATGCAGTCAAGTATAGCTTCGGCCTCCGTCTTCCGCAGCTTGCTCCGATCGAGAACTCTGATATGGTCGGCACCCAGCTTACATTCAACATTCACAACTATGTTCTGAAATATCTGGCTGACAACCATGAGCCGAGCCCGATCCTGCAGCAGATGATCGATGAAGGCAAGATGGGATTCCCGTCAGGAGAAGGATTCCTGAAATGGGATGACGAGTCTATCGCAAAATCCAAGAC